>JAHEFD010000159.1 GCA_024640345.1 Woeseiaceae bacterium | reverse complement strand
AATCGAACCCAATCCGCCTGAAACGCTCTTAGTAAGACTCGGACCGTAGCGGATTGATCTTGAGTGATTTGCAGAGAAGTAAGCTGAACCAGTGCGGTGGTTTCCGCGTCGCTGCCAAAATGAGGGCTGAAGCCCGCGTTTTGGTGCCCGGGGCGGGAATCGAACCCGCACTCGCTTTCGCGAAACGGATTTTAAGTCCGTAGCGTCTACCAGTTCCGCCACCCGGGCGATTTTGCGCAATTAGATGGAGGCTAGGAACGGAATCGAACCGATGTCCGCGGCTTTGCAGGCCGCTGCATAACCACTCTGCCACCTAGCCAAAGGTTGACCGATCGTTGGTTTCGGTCACAAAAACATAGCACATATGCGTTGAGGCGTCGCAGTATAACGCCCTGATCCAGCGAATCAATTTGAATATTCGCTGAATAGCCAAAAGTTAATTTGGAACGCATAATGCTTTGATGAATTCCTGTCCAAAATTGATGCCAATCACCCTGCTCCCGGCACTACTGATTCTCGCTGCATGCAGCCCCCCGGAAGTCGCAGGCGGTAATGACGATGCTGTCACGACGCTGGCGCTGGCGGCTGCGCCAGGCAGTATGGGGCCCAATCTCGCTTCGGGGCCGGATGGCACCATCGTTTTGAGCTGGATTGAACCTGGCGCTGAAGGTCACGCTCTCCGCTATTCGAGCCTGGTTAACGACACCTGGACAAGCCCACGGACCGTGGCCAGCGGCAAAAACTGGTTCGTCAACTGGGCCGACTTCCCGTCGGTTGTGCCAGTCTCCGACGTGCTCTGGGGGGCTCACTGGCTGGTCAGCCAGGAGGCTGGTGGCTACGCCTACGATATACATGCAGCGGTCTCGGCTGATGCTGGAGACACCTGGTCCGACACCATAATTCCGCACAACGACGGAACCGATACCGAGCACGGTTTTGTCAGCTTGTTTCCCGATTCTGCCGGCCTCGGGATGGTGTGGCTCGATGGCCGCAAGATGGTCAACGATTACGATGAGACCGACAAACTCGCCAGTGGTATGACACTGCGTTCCGGTACTTTCGGCACGGACCTGCTGCCTTACAAAGATGCATTGGTAGACGACCTGGTTTGTGACTGCTGCCAGACGGATATCGCGGTAACAAATGACGGCCCGGTCGCCGTTTACAGGAACCGCACGATCGATGAAATTCGCGACATCTATGTGTCGCGGCGCGAGTCCGGAGAATGGCAACCCGGCATCGCAGTTAATGATGACCATTGGGAGATTGATGCCTGCCCGGTTAATGGCCCGGTTATCAAGGCGCAGCGCTCGACAGTTGTCGTCGCCTGGTTTACCGCGCCAAATGAGTCTCCGCGCGTAAGAGTCGCGTGGTCTGATGATTCCGGCCGATCATTTGGCGAAGCAATTGACGTCTCCGGCGATCGCCCCCTCGGGCACGTGGGCTCCGCCCTGTTGCCGAATGGAAATTTGGCGCTCAGCTGGCTCCGTTCGACCGGACAAGGCGGAGCAGAGCTGCTGCTAACCCTGGTCTCTCCGTCTGGTGACGTTGCCCCGCCCTTCGTCGTTGAAAGCGCTGTGGATGTTTTCGCCTTCAGCGTGCCCCAGCTTGGCCTTCATGGCGACAAGCTGCTGGTTGCGTGGACAACCGAAACGGGCGGAACGTTTGGCGTCGCCAGTGCGCTCATTCCCACCCGCTTACTTGCAAACGAATAGATTCTCGCTGACTGCTCCGGCAGGAGTTCGTCAGGAATTCATCACCTAATCACTCTTCCGTCGTCAGGTCTAAAGGCGCGTCCTGGCGCACTGTGAATTCTGCGGGACCTCCTGGTGCCGCATTTCACTGACCAACTGGAGAGTCGAAATGTTTACTAACGTTAAGAAATTGACATGCGCGCTAATGGCGTGCGGGGCAATTTTTGCTGCCTGTCCCGGGCTGGCATATGCGGAAGCCGGCTATAAAGAAATATTCATCCTGGGTGACAGCGTTTCCGATTCAGGAAACCGCTACCTGATGACCGGGGAAACCACAAAGTCGCCGTATCCGCTGATACCCACTTATCCGTATGCGATGGGCGGACATCACTACAGCAACGGAAAGACATGGGCGGAAAGAATTGCACAAGAGCTCAATGATGTATCTGGTGGCAAAGCGTCTCTCGCCAATCCAGGCAAGAACGGAAACTACGCTTACGGTGGCGCACGAGGTAGGACTAATCCTGATCATCCATCACCGGACGGTTATGAGCAGGCACAAACACTGCTTTTGGACAACGGCGGTGCTTCACCAGACGCCCTCTACGTCATCCAGTTCGGTGGGAACGACGTTCGGGATGCACTGGACGCCGCGAAAAGCGACGCCAGCCTGGCGACGTCGTTCGGAATCCTTTTCGGTGCTGTTTACGAGGTTAAAGCGACGATAAATCTGCTGTATGCCGCTGGTGCCAGGCATTTCATGATTGCCAACTCGCCTAACCTGGCGAATGCACCGGCTGTCAGCCTGGCACCCCCGATCGTCGGATTTCTTACCGGCATCTTCGTGGGCACATATAACGGGGAACTCGAAAATCGCTTGCTGGAACTGGAAGCCAATCCAGGCATCGTTCTTCATCGTTTTGACATGTATGGATTCACGAACGAACTGGTCAGCAATCCAGGCGAATACGGGCTTACCAATGTGGCATCGCCGTGCCTGAACTTCCTGGCCGAAACCGGTGGCAAGTGCGAAAACCCGGAACAGTACCTGTTCTGGGATGGCTTTCATCCGACGGCTGCAGCCCATCGGGCAATTGCTGCAGCTGCAATGAAAGTCCTGAATGGACCTTAGGTCGCCTACATTCGGGTTAAAACAAGGGGCGATCGAAGGACAGGTCGCCCCTTCAGCCCCTGGCTACGTCCTCCTTGTTGCCAGTTCTAACCGGGTGAGACTCGTTCGATTTCTGCCTGGTCGGTCGGCTGCTTCGTCTAATGCCGTTAAGCGAACGGATCCGCGGCGTGTCGGGATCGAGAAAACGGATCCTGTGATAGCCGATGGTGATCTCGTCTTGATCGAAAATTGTCTGAATCTGGACGGGCCGGCCGTTAACCTGGGTACCGTTCCTGCTGTCCAGATCAACAACCGCTGTCTCCACGCCGTTTCTAAAGATCGTGGCATGCTGCCGGCTGATAACCGGACTGTCGATACAAATATCGTTTTCAATTGACCTGCCGATCGTTATGCGCTGCTGAGTCACTGTTAACTCGTGAATCTTCTTCCCTTCATGGCTCAGTATAATTCGGGGCACCTGTGGCAGTTTTAGCGTCGGAATAGCCTTCGCGGGCACGGCGGAAAGGCGCGTGTTTTCTTTCGGCTGGTACATCATTGGTCGGAGTTGCAAGTCTCTGCTTGCTGCCATTACGATCTCGGTCGTCACCGGAATTACATCTTTATCATCCGCCAATACAAGGGATTGGCACAAGAGATGATCGATAGCGTCCGGCATTCCATCACAAAGCTCATGAATCAGGGATATTGCACCATGCTCAAGAATGCGACCGATATCAGATGACTCGGCCGCCTGGATTCGCCACCGAACAAACTCCCTGGTTTCATTTGGCGCGAATGGAGTGAGTGAGATGTGCTTGCCGACTTTGTAACTGACAGGGTCCAATGACGGTTCATCAGTGTATTCATCGAAACTCGTTTGCCGCACAAGGATGACAGTCAGTCCGAATTGTCCTTTGATTTCAAGGTCGACAAGCTGGCCGACATAATCGCAAACCCATGCGCCACCAATCCCGTGATCTTCGAGAACGACCACGGTCCGCCGGTTTCTTGTCTTTTGAAAACCCAGGAATTTTTCAAAGATCGAGCACAGATCCTTCATGCCCAGATCCTTTGGGTCCAGCCCAATGGATCGAACCAACTCGCGTTTTCCCTCGATCTCGGACTGGGACACGTTGGTGACCCGATTGACCGAGACTCCGTTGGCAAGCCTCTTGAGAAAAGAACTAATTACATGACTCGATCCCTCGCTCCAGCCGCTATTCAAAATCGCGAGCGGGCGTCGCTCCTCGAATGAGCTGGTCAGGTGCTCCATCGCCTGGCGCGCCCGGGCGGTGACAAATGGCACCGTCGGCTCGATGTTGTGCAACAGGGTGGCCACTGTTGGGCCGGGCTCAGGTCGATCCATACGTTGCCCCCGATTGGCCGTCCTGGAACATGAATTGGACGGCTCTTGTTTATAATTATTGTTAGCTTTACGAGTGTAGGCGAGCGTTCAGATTATGTAAAGACAGTGCAAGTCATTGAAAATAAAGCTAACTCGTAAGCTTAAAGGACCACTAAAAGGCCCGGCGCCCCAAAAACGGGGTCTTCTCGAGCCGTAATCTGACGGCGATTCCAGAATACGAGAATTGCCGGATCCGGCCCAGCTACTGCAGCAGGACACCGCATATCCGCGCTGCCGGAATCGTCGTGGACTGAAATGCAACTCTTGGGAACTCGCGGGGCATCACGAAAAAAGGCCGGTCCAGCCGGACCGGCCTTTATCTTGATTGGAGCGGGTGATGAGGATTGAACTCACGACCCTCACGTTGGCAACGTGATGCTCTACCGCTGAGCTA
>JAHEFD010000158.1 GCA_024640345.1 Woeseiaceae bacterium | reverse complement strand
TTGTATGGCACCGGTGGTGACTGGGTTAACCCGGCTTTGCGTTTCCAGCAGGGGGATATCGGCGGCTCGACACCTTTGTTCGAGCAATATTTCAACTACAACAACACGGGCCTGATCAACTACGGACTGCCGATACCGTCAGCCGATGACTTCATCGCGGATTACAATGCCGAGTTCAGCACCGCCTTGACGACTGGCGATCTCTCATCGGCAGAAATGGCGCTGATCAACCGGGCGGCGACTGCACCACAGCGTGCCGTGCATCCCGAATTCACGTTTCCGTTTACCGGTGGCTATGGTTATGTGGGACCGGGCGAGGGATTCAACTTTGGCGGCTGGGATCCTGACGTCGCCGTCGACCTGAACAACAATGGCACGCCCGACTGCCAGGATTCATTCACCGGTTACAACTCGGTATTCGGCGCAGCCTCTTTCGGTGTAGTCGGTGGTTGCTGGCGGGTCAATGAAGATGGCTCTTATTCCGTAGTTGAAGATGGACTGGTGTCCGGAAACTTCCAGGGATTCGGCGGCAGCTCCTACGACGTCTATCGACAGGATTATTATGACTTCCTGCTGCCTGATGACAAAGTATCCGTCAATGTCATGGGGCACTTTGACCTCAGCGAGACAACGACACTGTTTGGCGAGTTCAAATATGTCACCCAGGAAGTCAGCACGGCTGCCGATCCCAATTCGTTCTGGGACCTGATCATCGGCTATCCCGACAACCCGTTCCTGCCGCCCTGGCTTTCGGCGATTGCCCAGCAGACCGGCGGCGTCAGCATTACGCCTGATCCGATCGGCTTTCGCTCCGTTCGCACGACCGATCGAGACACGACTCGGATCGTGCTGGGCCTGGAAGGCGAGCTCGACAACAGCTGGAATTACGAAATTTCCGTGAACTACGGTCGGCACGAGAGAAATGTTTCGAGCACAAACCAGATCATCAATGATCGCTGGTTTGCAGCGCTGGATGCGACGACTGACGGCAATGGAAGTCCTGTTTGCCGATCTTCCATCGATCCGAATGCGCCACCGCTTAATACACCGTTTGAGATTCCGTCTTACGAAGCGGGTTATTTTACGTTCACACCGGGTGACGGCTCCTGCGTACCCCTCGACATGTGGAACGGGCTGGGTGGTATCACCCAGTCGGCGAAAGACTTCATGACGACGGACACGTGGGACAAGCTGGTTCTCGACCAGTTCGTATTTTCGGCTTTCCTCAGCGGTGACACTTCAGATTTCTTCGAATTGCCGGCAGGCGCAGTCAGCTTCGCTGCAGGCCTCGAGTATCGCGACGAATCGTCAGACGCTCAGTTCGATCCATGGCAGCGTGGCGTGATTCCACCTGGTTCGCCATACGCGGCAGGCACGAACATTGCTGACTACTCGGCGAACAGTTCCAATACATTCCGGCCGCAGCTTTCGGTCAAGAACGAAACCGGCAGTTACGACGTGTCCGATATTTTTATTGAATCGTCGATTCCGTTGCTGGCTGACGTACCCGGCGCGAACGAGCTGACACTGGCACTGGCCGCAAGGTTGTCGGACTACTCGACCATCGGGCAGACCACGACCTGGAAGGCAAACCTGATCTGGGCGCCTGTTGACTCATTCGCGGTCCGCAGCACGTACTCAGAGGCAGTTCGTGCGCCGAACATCACCGAGCTGTTCGGTCCCGAAGTCGGCCTGAACTTCCGCCCGGATGATCCTTGCGACGTGGCGCAGATCGATGCGATCCGGCAGGACGACCCGGCCCTGGCTGCGGCAACACAGGCCAACTGTGTGGCGGTATTCCAGTCGTTCGGTCTCGACGCGTTCAACTACGATCCGAATGCCGTCCCCGGCGAGTATTCCTATTTCGATCCCCTGTCCGCGTCTTTCGGTGGCGTAACGGGTGGTAACCGCCTGTTGCAGGAAGAAACAGCAGAAACGCTGACGGTCGGTTTCGTTTTCCAGCCCCATTTTGTTGAAGGCCTGAGCCTGACGCTGGACTACTGGGATATCTCGATCGCCGATGCAATCGAAGCAGTTTCCTCGCAGAACATTGTCGACGGCTGCTACCAGGCATTGACACTTAATACCGCTTTCTGCCAGTTGTCCGAGCGCAACCAGGATCCGAACTCTGCCCAATACGGCGGATTCAACTTCCTGCGACAGACAACGCTGAACTTCGCAAAAGTGGAAACCAACGGCATCGATTTTTCCGCCAAATATCAGTTCGAAATTGGTGCGCATGGATTCGATGTGACGGTTCAGGGTACGAAGGTTGACGAAATCAATGACTTTGAAAACCCGCTGGACCCGACGTTCAAGAATCCGGAGTTGCTCGAAATTAACCGTCCGGAGCTTGCCGGTAACGTGTTCCTGAACTGGACCTTCGGCGACTTGCGCGTTGGCTGGCAGTCACAGTTCATGGATGAGATGTTATTCGGTGGAATCGAAGTTGAAACCGCGGAAACTCTCTACGGCCGCTCGGTTTTCCAGGAAGCAAACTGGCAGCACGACATCAGCGCAAGCTATGTCCTGAATGATGACATTATGCTTTATGGTGGCATCAAGAACCTGACCGACGAGCAGCCGTTCATTACCGAGAACGCGTTTCCGTACAGTCCGCGTGGCACGTTCTATTTCCTGGGTGTCGATTACACGATGCAGTAAGCCAGGAAATTTATCGAATAAAAAAACCGGGGCTTGCCCCGGTTTTTTTTTGCCTGCTTCAAACGAAATCAGAGACGCTCGACCCTGAAGTCAGACAACAGGTCGACAGTTACGCCGTCGAGAATTTCCATCGCTGCGAGATGGCCGACGATGGGGGCAAGCGTTATGCCCGAGTGCATCGAGGCAAGGTATATGGCCGGCATGTTCTTTGGCCTGCCGATAACAGGCAAGCCGTCGAGTGGCAACGGTCGCCAGCCGACGCCCACGCTTTCAATTTCGGAGTCAGCGAATTGTGGAACGTATTTCTTCGCGACCTCGATGATTCGCTTCGCGTGCTGCATCGCGAGTTCGGAGGAGGGGTAGGCATTTGGTCGTTCGGCCAGGTACGCCAGGTGCTGTTCAGTGCCGGGTGCTCCCGTCTTCTCGCCGAGGATCACGCGCCCATCGTCAAGCTGGTGGAAATGAGTGTCCGTTGTATAGCAAACGGAATTGATCAGTGGCTCCATCGGCCTCGTGGTTACGATAATGCCCGGCGTTGGTGGCCTGATGAGGTCGGTGCCGAGACCAATCGCTTCGGCCATGGCATTAGCGTCAATGCCTGCGGCGATGACAACCAGGTCAACCTCGAATGATTCAACATCCGACTGAACCAGCATGCCCGCCGGTTGTTCGATAATGCGGTTTACGTTAGCGGGAAATACGGTTGTGGCCCCGTTTTGCACCGCGCAGCTGACGAGAGTGCGAGTTGTGTAGCCTGCGTGGATGGCGCCATCACGCGAACACCAGGCAGCCATTCGATCATCGCCGGGAATGACCAGGTTTGGTTCCAGTTCTGCGATTTTATCGGCGCCTACCATCCATGTCGGAGCGCCATAAGCCTGGATTCGTCGCACACCGTCCGAGACCTCTTTCTGCGTATTGGCAGCGTCATACCACTCGAGGCTGCCACCCCAGTGAACCGGAAAACCTGCATCTCGTGACAGCCGGTGATATTCATTGATCGAATGCGTCCGCAAATCAAAGTAGCTCCGCGGCATGTCGAAATAAGTTGCATTGATCCAGGCGAACGAATTGCCGGACGCCTGTGCGGCGGGGCCCTGTTTGTCCAGCAGAATTACGTCGCAGCCACGTTTCGACAGGTTGTAGGCGATCGATGCACCGACAATTCCTGCGCCGATGACGGCGACACGATTAACATTCCCGGGATAAGACTGACTGCCAGTGCTGAAAGCTGCACGTAATGGCGCGGTCGCGGCGGTCAAACCCGTCGCCGTTGCGCCCGTAAGGAAATCGCGGCGATCCATCGTCGTCAATTCGCTGTCCTGTTATCCAGCGGTTTGAGTTGTTTTTCCAAAAATGCGACAAGCGCCCGGTTAAACGCAACTCGATTGGCTTCCTTGGCGATCCCGTGCCCCTCGTCCGGGAAGCGCAGGTAGGTGACGGACCCGCCATTGTCGCGCACCGTCTGTACGATTCGATCCGATTCCGTTACAGGATCGCGGGGGTCATTCGCACCGTGTTCCACGAACATCGGCACATTGATCTTGTCGGCATTGTTGATAGGGGAGTTCACCTTGTAGAATTCCTGCCACTTCTCGTCGCGTATGTCTCCATATTCGATTCGATCCGACGCTTTCAGGGCAGGTGATGCGTCGTTCAACGCCCTGACCCAGTCTGAGACGCCGACAAATGATGCGCCGGCGTCGAAGACGCCCGGGTATGAGCCGAGCACGGCATTGACCATGTAGCCGCCGTACGAGCCACCCATCACGGCAATACGATTCGTGTTGAGCCGATCGTCCTGAGACAGGAATGCGACCGTATCGGCGAGATCACGCACCGAGTCGAGGCGTTTTTCCTGGTTGTCCAGGCGGGCGTAGGTCTTGCCGAAGCCGGTCGAGCCGCGGACGTTGACGTCAAATACCGCGATTCCGTTGTTCACGAGGTATTGCACCTGCGCCTGGAAAGACGGACG
>JAHEFD010000011.1:35936-55872 GCA_024640345.1 Woeseiaceae bacterium | reverse complement strand
CGTTCTTTTTCGAGAATCTCCAGGGTGCTTGCCGCATTGAAGCCGGCTGATGGAAATATGATCGCTGCCCCGGCAGTCGCACATAACAACGTGCCAAGCACCATCCCGAAACAGTGATACATGGGTACCGGGATGCATAGACGGTCGGAATCCGTAATTCGCAGAAGCCCGGCGGCAATATGTGCGTTGTTAACAATATTGTGGTGCGTCAGCGTCGCTGCCTTTGGTGTCCCCGTCGTGCCGCTGGTGAACTGGATGTTGACCGGGTCATCAAAATCAAGATGCGCAGAAACGCTGTCAACGCGGCGGGAGTCTTTGCCGCGAGCGCAGACATCGGCAAAGCCAAAATATCCGTCGCCGGTTGTCTCTCCGATCAGGATCAGTGATCGCAGTCCAGGTACACGCTTTGACCGCAGTTCTCCGGGCTTCGCCGAATCAATTCCGGGAACCAACTCGCGAAACATCGCGCGGTAGTCACTCGATTTAAATCCCGGTGAACTGATTATCGCCCGGCAACCAACCTTCTCAAGCGCGTATTCGAGTTCAGGAAGCCGGTAGGCAGGATTGATGTTGACCAGCACCAGGCCGGCATAAGCAGTCGCGAACTGGACGATGATCCATTCGGCAACGTTTGGCGCCAGCATGCCTACCCGATCACCCGGCTCCAGCCCGATCTCGAGCAGCCCGGCCGCAAGGATTTTCGAGCGCTCGTGAAGTTCGCGCCAGGTCCAGCGAACGTCCTGTTCCGGGACGACGATCGCCTCATTGTCGGGCCATTTCTCGGCGGCAGTATCGAGTACGGCGCCAACAGTCAGGCCGAGAAGCGGATCTGCACCAACTCCGTGGACATAGCTTTGCAGGAGCTTAACCATGACGATCCGATCGTCTCACCGGGTTAGCGCGACCGGTATCCGTATTTGTCGAGAGGCCCTCGCGCCAGCCGGCCCAGGTTACTCGAATAGGTTCATTTTTCAGGAACGTCAACGCAGGTGAAGAAAATCGGCGAAGACTACGTTATAAAGGAGCGACCTTGGATTCCGTCAGCCCATGTCGATCCAATGACCTGGTCGGCCCCGATTTTTCCTTTCGTTCGTCATCGCATTGGTAATAGACCAGGGTCGCGATATGAAACAGCAATTTCAGACACCTGGAACGAACCATCGGACTTTCCTTATCCGACATGATCCTCTCGAACCGGTCCTTGTCAATAAAGTCCCAAACCGGAGACGCACCCGAGTCAAGAGCAAGTTCCCGGATCTTGCTGCGCTGGGACTCAAACCAGGTCACCCGGTGGAACGTTGAGTCATCGTGGGAGAAACTACTTTTTGAGCGATTAAATCGTTGCGTACGTCGGCGGATGCCGTTCACATACCTGTTCATTCTGTCGTTAACGCTTTGACCGATGTACCTCAGCAATGCATTCTGCTGGTACCAGTTGTCCTGTGCCAGTTCGATTCCGTGAAGTGCCGGCACAAGATGACGAACCAGGCCGTAGTGCAAAGGCTCAGTATTTCGCTGCATCGGTGACAACGAAAATGTAGCCTCGAAGAAAGCTCGTGTCGCAAAAGGAGTAAACGTGTCTCTGTAACCGGCCAGCGCACGCCCATTGTTGCCGAGACGCCGCCCATCAATCATAAACGTACCGTAAATGTCAGGAATATCCTGAAGAGCGATGCCCTGTTGCACGTAATCCGCGATCGTTTCTTCCAGCCATGTTGTCGCAATGCCCTGCGCTTCTGATCGGGTCAGCTGGTAAGATCCATCAGGATTGCCTTTCCGGACAAGGGCAATTACGTCCTTGTCGCTCGTGTTGTTCTTGAATATCGGTAGCCTGCCGTAAAAACTGCGCGCCACCTCTCCGCACGCACCCCACAGATAAATCTCTTTCGCGGTGTTTACATTCGACAGGGGTTTCAGAACGCCTGCAAGCAAATACAAACTTCGCATCCCGTCGGTCGCGCGGATGGACGGCAGGCAACTGTCGTCCCAGTTACTTTCGACGTCTGATTCACTGATATTGATGATGTCGTGCGGCAATCCAAACTGCATTGCAATTTTTGCCGCTATTCGGACGTCATCACCCTCGGCATTACCAAAAGTTGAATAACGTGCATCAACTCCCGCCCTCATCGCCAGGGCAGCAACTACCCGGGAATCCTTACCCCCCGTCAACGGACAAGACAGAGCGCCAAATTCATCTGAAAGAGCCACTAGTGGCGCCTCGAGATCCTTTCCGAGTTTCTCGAAATCGAGGTTCCGCAATTTTTTTCGCGGTCTGCAGACGAGACTCGTCAAAGAGCAGTAATTTGTGGTCACCGGCTCTGAATTGTCTTCCGTCCAGCGCCACCGCTCCGCAGGCGGCAAGACGCGAATACCTTCTCTTAACGTTCTGTCACCCAGCACCTGCCCCAGGCAAAGCAGCATACTCACGCCCTGGGCATCCAACGTTCGGTATGTGCTCAGTCTCTCGATCAGCAAGACGCTATTACTGACAATCCAGCCATCACCAAATCGCGAATAATAGACAGGCTCACCGCCGAGCAAATCCGTCTGAATCTCGAGGGTCGCCGGGTGTTTGGTAGCCCTCACAATTGAATACGTTCCCTCGAACCGATCTTTCACCTGGTCCCAATGCTGGTCGATACTCGCGGCGTCGTGTGCATGGCACCGGTTCTGCGGATCGACCGGCAGACCGCAAAACAGGGTGAGTGCGCCGCGAGATTCGTGAGAATAGATCCGCGGCGCGATAGAAGCAGGCTGGTTCGACATCATCGACAGGTTGAGCAATCCGTCGGTAGTGCCGAAATGGCGGATGCTGCCCGTGTCCAGTGTCGGATAGACGCTCGCGAGGCGCTGCATTTCATGTTTGAGTCGATGTGCACTCAGCCCGGGTACCCGCCATGTTGCCGCGAAAAGGTTCATCGCAACTCAATGCTCGTAGCGGCGAAGCCCGAGACGCCAGGACGGCGATATCGGTGGACTTGATACTTGGCGACCATAATTCAGGCTAACACTTGCCGTTCCGGCCTTCTTTGACGTGACTCACACAACCATCCGAGAACTGTGCCAGGTGCCGCTGCCCACGGCTGAAGTCGGACAAATTCCGGACAACAATGCCCGGCTGGCAGCTTGGCTCGGCACGTAACTGGATCCCGCGTAACTCAGGAATTCACCAGGAATGCGGCGGCCAACAGCAACAGAACGACGAGCGCCTGTAAAGCCACTCTTTCCCACATGAATTTCTCGGCATGGTCCCTGTCGTACGAACCGCCACGGGCCATTGAACGCAGACCAAGACCCAGCACAACAACCGTTGCTATTAACGCAGCAATGATCAGCACATTAAGGACTTCCATACCCAACTCCTCAGTACGGCTCGACGAATAGCTATTCCTTATCCCCGATCCTACACCCATATTCAATGCGTGCAATCGAGGGTATTACATACTGGCCGCGCCCGGATTTGCACTACGATGAATCACGAATGCGCCTGCTGAGTCGCCGCCGAACCCCACCAACCAGAAGCCTCGATTAGATTAGCGGTATAGTGCCGATAATCGTTGCCAACAAAAACAACGCGTAAGGAGGCATAGTAATGGAAGATTCCCGACTTTCTCGCCGCAAGTTTGTTCTTTCTGCCATCGCCGCCTCAAGTGTTTTGGCGACGACAAAACGCTGGCTTCCCGGCAATGACGCATGGGCCGCCGAATCTGAAAATTCTGCACTGACCCGGCTTTCCCGCCTGCTATTTCCGCATCCGGGTCTCGCTGACGTGGTCTATGCCGATGTCGCGGCGAGCCTTTTTACGTCGTTCTCTTCCGATTCGGCAAACGGGCAATTGCTGGATGCGGCAGCATCCGCGCTGGATGCGCAGGTGGGAGGCAACTGGTTTGGCGTCGATGAAGATCGCCAGGTTGCAGCAATCAGGAACATACAGGGTGAAGCATTTTTCGCCGCTATCCTGGCCGGGTTGCGCGGCGCATTCTACTACCACCCGGCGGTTTGGTCGCACCTTGGTTACCCCGGCTCATCGAAGGAACATGGCGGCTACAAGCATCGCGGCTTCAATGATATTGACTGGCTTCCGGAGATCGAATGATGGGGAAGCAATTTACACCTGACGACGCATCAGTCGTCGTTGTTATTGGCTCCGGCGCTGGCGGCGGAACGGTTGCGAACGAGCTTGCGCAAAAAGGCATCGATGTTGTGTGCCTTGAAGCCGGATCGCGACTGACGCTCGCGGATGTCGAAAATAACCCACCGTTGATGGACGCGAGGATGGGTTGGCACGACAAGCGTATCGGCAATTTCCTGTGGGTATGTAAAACCGTCGGTGGAACGACAATGCGATGGTCGGGCGTCACGCCACGCTTGCAGGCGCACGAGTTCCGGGCACTGACAACCTACGGGCAGATCGATGCCGGCACCTCGTTAATCGATTGGCCCCTAACGCTCGACGAACTGGCGCCCTATTACGATAAGGCCGAATTGAAGATGGGCGTATCCGGTAGTCACGCCATTCCACCGTCCGAAGAGAGCAACAACTACAAGGTCTTCAAGGCCGGCGCCAGGCTGGCCGGCTACCAGCAAGTCACGAGCGGGCGGATGGCGATCAATCCCGTTGCCCGGGACGGCCGGCCCGGTTGTCAGCAGATCGGTTTCTGTCACGCCGGGTGCGCAATCGGTGCCAAATGGTCGACGCTTTACACAGAGATTCCGAAGGCCGAACTGACCGGACACTTCGAGTTGCGTGCCAACTCGATGGCCGTGCGCATCGATCACGATAAGACCGGCAAAGTGACGGGCGTCATCTATCGCGATCAGGAAGGTAAGCTTCATGAACAGAAGGCACGCGCCGTCTGTGTTGCCGGCAACGTCGTCGAGACCGCGAGAATCCTGCTCAATTCCGATTCGATGCTATTCCCGAACGGGCTGGCCAATTCGTCGGGCCAGGTCGGTCGAAATTACATGCGGCACACTTTCGGGGCTGTGCTTGCCGTGATGCCGAAACCAGTGAACATGCATCGTAGCGCCCGCCAGACGGGAATTCTGTTCGATGAACAGGCCCACAATCCGGAGCGCGGTTTTGCAGGCGGTTACCAGCTGCAGGCAATCGGTGGCGACCCGCACACGATGTCGGATACCCTGGGTGGCTGGGGAAGCGAGCACACGGCATTCATGGACAATTACTCGAACCTGGCTGCCTTGTTCATCACGGGCGAAGACCCCGCCGAATCACGCAATCGCATTTCCCTTCATGACACGGAGCTTGATGCCAGCGGTTTGCCGGTGCCCGTCGTTGAATATCGAAATCACCAGAATACTGACGCGATGCGAGACCACGCGATCGGCGCAAGCCGACGCATTTACGAGTCGCTGGGTGCATTGCATTTCTGGGGTGGCGACGCCCCGGTCGGCTGTCACAACATGGGCGTTGCCAGGATGAGCGCCGACCCGAACGATGGCGTCACCAATCGCTGGGGACAGGCACACGATGTCCCGAACCTGTTTGTCAGTGACGGCAGCATCTTCAGCTCGAGTGGCGCCGGCAACCCGACGTTGACCATCGTCGCCCTCGCGATCAGGCAGGCAGATCACATCGCAGAGCGGATGAATCAGAAAACGCTCTGAAAAGCGACATCTCGCCTTGGCGTGCAAAACGCCTGGACTGACCCGCCTGAATCGACCGGCGTTCGATCTTCCATGCCCACCTCGAAAGCTGTCGCCGTCCGCCAAATTACAGTCTGGCCACTCAAGCGGTGCCAGCCTCATTTCACAATCAACCTGGGCGGCGAACTGGTTAGTACCCGCTAACTACGCAACAGCCATCTCCCGGGTCTCACGCTCTGGATACCTGCCGCTGACCCGACGCGGCAGTTGTACGAGAGCGGCACAATCCGCCACAGCTTGCAGCGAACGCAGTCGACAGTTTTGCGTTGTGCGCAAGGATCACGGCTATTTCGAAAATTAGAATGTGTCACGAATCACGCTAGGTTTCTGGCAGAAAGACTAAGCTGATCCATCGATGGCAAAACCGTGACCTGGCGTGACCCTGGCTCAAAACAGAATATTCGACATCGCACAACGACATCGCGGCATCGCGATGGTCGCCTTGCTGCCATGGCTATGCTGCCATCCCGCGATGGGGCAGTCTGAGATGTCCGCCCACGAACTGCACGCCGGCGTTGATATCAGTTACGTCAACGCCGACGGCCATCCATCCTGGACTGAAGGATCTGCCGGCAAACTGCGTTACGACGCCGATAACGATGGACTGTTGCTGAGCCGCGCATTTGTCGATTATCGATATCGCGTTTCCGACACGGTCAGCACAACCGCCGTCGCGGAAATCTACGCTGATGACATCGGCTCGCATCTTGATCTTACTGAAGCATATCTTGCATGGCGGCCCTTGACCCTGACACCAACCCGGTACCGATTGAAACTGGGTGCCTTCTATCCGCGCATGTCGCTTGAGAACACCGATCCGGGCTGGAGCAGCCCGTACACAATAAGCCCCTCTACAATCAATACCTGGGTCGGGGAAGAGCTGCGCATATTCGGTGCCGAAGCCTCGATTTCGCGACGACCACAGGCGCTTGGCGGAAGGCACACCCTTTCGCTGCACGCTGCAATTTTTTACAACAACGACACCGCCGGGGGCCTGCTCGCGTGGAAGGGTTGGTCGGTACACGACCGGCAATCACGTCTTGGCGATGCGCTGCCATTGCCGCCGCTGCCACAAATTCAGCCCGGAATGTGGTTTGACAACCAGGACCCTTTCATCACGCCGGTACTGGAGATTGACCATGACGCGGGTTACTACATTAATGCGGAGTGGGCCGTTAACGGTCGATTCCTGCTGCGTGCGATGCACTACGATAACCGGGCAGATCCGCTCGGACTGAAGAATCGGCAGTTCGCATGGCGAACCGATTTCGATCATGTCGGAGTTCAAATTGAGATGCCCGGCAACATCGGACTGCTCGCCCAGTGGATCGACGGTGCAACGGTATGGGGACCGATCATTAACGGTGCCTATGCGAGCGACGTTGAATTCCAAAGCGCTTACCTCATGCTTACCAGGTCGATCGACCGTCACCGGCTGTCGGCGCGCTACGAGCGATTTAATTTGACTGAAAATGACAACTTCCCGCTTGACGAAAATGCTGAGGATGGTCATGCATGGACGGTTGGTTACAGCTTTGAATACTCGAGTTACATTACGCTTGCGGCCGAATGGCTGGAAATTTTCACCTCTCGACCAGCATGGAACTACTTTGGCCTGACCGAGGCGAATACGGAGCATCAACTGCAGGTCAGTTTGCGTATGCGGTTCGCGAAGTAAGAGAACGCCTCCACATCACAAAGTAAATTACCCGCTCGCGCTCTAAGGCTAACCGGCCTGATGCACCACCGTGCGCGCGCAGGTTACAATTTGAGCTTTACCAGACCGGTTGCCGACATGCCTCGCCCGCTCACTGAAACGAGACCGTCATTACCCTCCAGGTGGTATTACGACCCGGCTCATTATCAGCTTGAGCTTGAATCCATCTGGTACAAGGACTGGGTCTGCGTCGGTCGCACAGATGCTATTAAAAACACGGGCGACTTCTTCACAGCCAGGATCGGCGACCAGAACATAATCGTCGCTCGCGGATCCGACGGGGAAATACGAGCCTGGCACAATACCTGCCGGCATCGAGGATCAGTGCTTTGCACCAAAGCAAGCGGCCACTTCCGAAGCGGTCGCATCATCTGCCCCTACCACACCTGGACCTATGCGCTGGACGGCAATCTCGTCGCTACGCCCGGAAGGTTTGAAACGGACGATTTCGATCCGGCCGATTTTTCTCTTTATGCCGTTCATGCCGATACGTGGCAGGGCTTCATTTTTATCAGTCTTGCCGACAAGCCCGCAACCGGGCTCGACGACTTCCTGGGCGACGAGAAAGAACATCTCGCCAACTGGCCGCTCGCAGATATGCGCTCGGTGTACCAGGAAACCATTCTGGTCAACTGTAACTGGAAAATCTTCTGGGAGAATTATTCCGAATGTTACCACTGTCCGCGCGTGCACCCCGAGCTTGGGCGAATAATGCCGGTGTATCGCAAGGCCGTTTTCGACGACGCCGATCTGCCTGGCTGGCAGCCGCGTTTCGATGGCGACCGTGGCCGGGGGCGGGTTGGACCTGGCATGCGAACCTGGACGCTGGATGGCACATCTTCATTGCCACCGCTCGAGGGCCCGACCGAAGACGAACGCGATGCTGGCGTAGCGTTCACGTCCATTACCGGCAGCATGTATATCCACGGCCACCCGGACTACGCACGAAGCCTCAGGATCATGCCCTCCGGCCCGGAACAAATTGAAATTGTCGTCGATTGGCTGCTGCCTGATTCAATCGGCGATGTAAACGCAGATATTATCGAGCAGATCACCGGGCTTGCCCGGCTGGTGATCATGCAGGACGCGAAAGCCTGCGAGCTGAATCAGCAGGGACTGCATAGCATGCGATTCGATCAGGGCGTCCTCGTTCCACAGGAATACGCACTCTGGGACTTTCATCAATGGCTCCGCACCCGTCTCGGGATCCCGGCGGATACCTGGACTGCTCGCACCCTGGCTTGATGGCCGTGATGCTCGCTCCGGCCGCGAGGACTCTGATGCTCCGCTGCACCCGGCTGCCGTTTTGCGGTGGGGCGAATCCTCAGAGAACGATTCTCTGGCCGTCCCCTGGCCGGTCTCTCCGGCACGACATGTTTTTTGTCGTTAAGAACCGAAACATAGATCAGGCCCTCACGGACAGCGGAGTCGACATTAAAAAAGTCGTGCGTTTCGAAATGTTGCTTCGCTCACCGTCAACTGCCTGCGCCGTTCGTCGTCAGCGACATTTGCATGCGAATGTCCTCGTCAGCATCGCGTGAAACGGTAGACGATTCGACAATCTCGAGCCGCGCCTCCATTTCGGGGTGCGTCCCGACGATCGCCGTCTTCACGTTGTTAGCACGGGCGATCGCCAAATCTGACAGCTCCTGATCGGGTAGCGGTTGACGCTCGATCAGGAGATCGCGCAGGCTCGCTGTATAGGCCAGCGCGTCAAATTGTTCCCCGGACTCCGTCGACTCATCGGCAGCGCGCGTCGTATGCGCGGCACGCAGCTCGGCCAGGCCGGCAGGCGCGTCTGTCGAAATGCCGGACTCGAGATACAACTGCTCGATAGCCTCGAGACGGTGGTCGGCATACATGCGACTGTCCGAGTCCTCAGCCGCCAGGGACATGACACGCCGCTCGACTTCTGCGTCGAAGGACGACGTTCTGAGCGCTGCGCCGTCGGCTTCCGGGTCCACGACGCCACCAAATTGCAGCATCAGATCGGGTCGAATTGCCAGTGCTTCCGCAATTTTGGCGGTCTTCTCAAGCTCCGGCGGCGTGAGATCGGACCGGCCATCGGCAAACCGCACGTATTCAAGTCCGGACGATTCAGCCCCGACGAGACTGGCCAGAAATCTGAATGGCGAGGTCACGATTCCCGTGAGCAGGTTGCCGAGCGCTTTCAAAACAACACGGCCGTATTTGAATTCCGGATCGTCGACATTGCCTCGAACCGGCATATCGATATCGATTATCCCGTCTGAGTCCTTTAGCAGCGCGACCGCGAGACCGAGTGGCAAACTCATTGCGCCGGGGTGTTCGACCTTATCACCAAGCTCGAAATCCCGCAGGACAACCTTGTTCTCTCCGTTCAGCTCACCCGCGGTGACTTTGTATCCGAGCTCAAGGTCGAGTCGCCCGCTGGCAATCTCCCTGCCGGCAAATGGAATGGAGTAGGCGGAAAGTTTTGGCACCGCAATGTTTTCGAAGGCGACCTTGATATCGGTATTCACGGAGGGATTTACAGGCGTTGCATAGCCGGTGACTCGCACGAGGCCGAATTCATCCACCTTTCCTTCCAGCGACACTGTTGACGGCTCGGCACTTGAGGTAGCAATCGTCGAGAGCTCACCACTAAGCTCCGCGATTTTTGCGTCGAACGGCAGAGGCAGTGAAAGGTCAGTAAAATCAGCGGCCGCGTTCGAGACCACAACCCGACCGACCGTAATATTCAGCGGGATTTCGTCACCGTCCACCGGGGCCTCCGTTTCCTGGGCACCGGTACCGTCATCGCCCCGCTGATCGCCTTTCTGAACCCGGCCGAGGTTGACGCTGCCATCCTCGGCAATCAGGATATCGGCATAGGGTTCATCCAGTCGAATCTCCGATATTTCCAGACTTCGTTTTGCAGCGCTCAATGCCAGCTCGTTCGCATTTAACGCGGCCCAGCTGCCCAGGCGCGATCCCTCATCCGTTTCGGTAATCAGGAAATCCACGATCTGCAGATCGCCTTCCAGCAATAGCGAGTCCGTCTGTGAGCTGGCGAGTTTGCCCGCAAAATTCAGCGCACCGGAATCGAGATTGACGTCCGCCAACGGCTGCAGGTAGGGATGCGCGTCAGATAAAGCGAGGTTCTCGACGCGCAGGTCGAGGCTGATGGTCGGCGACGGCAGCAACCCTACTGTGCCATCCGTCGACAAGCGTCCCGCACCACCGGCGAGCAGCGTCAGCGATGTCGGAAACACAGCATCAGGCTCATTGCTGATATCGCGTATCGACAGGTCCAGCGAGCGAAAGCCGATGTTGGCCGCCGGATCGACGCTGTCATCCTCGAGCTCGAATGCCATGCGGTTAATATCAAGATCGGCCAGCGTGAAGCGCCACGTGTCCTCTGTCGGCGGCGCCTCAGCCACCGGCGCCTCAGCCACCGGCGTACTGTTGATCGGCGGCAAGATGTTCAGCCGGCCGGCGGCATCTCGATACAGGCTGACCATGGCGTCATCGATAGCAACCGCTTGCACTGCAACAGTGCGCTCCAGCAAATCAAATGAACCGCCGGTCAGCGTCGCCAATGGCAGCCGCAAGACCTCGCGATCGGGATCGCTGATTTCGAATGCTTGATTGAACGTACTGATTTGCACGTCTTGAAAAGACAAATCGACGTTGTCGACATTCGCGTCGAATTCCCCATCGTCACGTAGCGAGATTCCGTAATCCAATTCCAGGTCGACTGTGCCGCTGACAACGTCGAACCCTGCTTCGTGCTTCAGATAAGCAGAAATTAACGGAAAGTGCGATCCATTTATCGACGCATGTCCCTCCGACATCAGCGGATTAAGATTCAGACTACCGCTCCAGGCCAGCGTGCCGCTCGTTTCCGTCGTGATGACGACATCCTGTTGTCCGGCCCGGTCAGGCAAGGTATTGAGTTCGGCGATAGCAATATTGACCGGACCGAAACGCGTCACGACCGGATCAATGGGTACCTCGTCGCTCCAGTTGATCACGCTTTCGTTGATTGCGAAATCAAAGATCAGCAGCCGCGGTGGCGCTGATGCGGTTACTTCCTGTTCTTCGGTGGCCGGTGGCTCGGGGCGTCGTGGTAACAGGAAACCGGCATTCAGTTGGCCATCGCCCGCGCGGGCCAGGAATGCCTCGGGGGCATCGATTCTGACTTCGTCGAATGTCCACGCGCGACGGAACAACGAGCTCGACTGAAAATTCACAAATATCTGCCGCACGCGCAGGAACGGCGCTCCCGACGGGTCCTCGAATTCGATGCCATCGACCCGCAGGCTCAATACGAATGGGTTGACCGCGACTTTTTCGAGTTTGAGTTCGGCGCCAAATACATCGGCGACGACCTCAATGGCATTTTTCTTGACAAGCCAGGGCGCGAGAAAAAAACCGAGCAGCGAATAGAGGGCTAAAACGGCACCGGCTGCCCCAAGCGATCGTCGGTATTTAGTTACAACGCCAACAAGCGAATTGATACTCTTATTTGAAGATTCAGCCATGGCATTCTTCGTTTTTATGGACTCCTGCGAAAGCCTACCAGATTGGCGAATGCCGAGGACATCGCGAAATAGGATTTCGGGTTCCAGATTTTATCCGGACCGTGGGGACGGCCACGAATAAACTCGGGTCGGAAGAATCAACAATAAGCAAGGGGTCATGACCCCATTTTTTGTTTGTTGGCGGAGAGGTTGGGATGGCTGCTAGGCGGTCTCATTTCCGGCATCGCTGCTGCCTGAGTCGAACTGGGTCCTCATCCTCAACCACGCACGACAAGTAAAAAATGGCTCCGAATGGGTCCATTTGCATGTTGGCGGTGGAGCGCGTCCTCTGCGAAGACGGTACTGCCACTTTTCGAGGTATTTTCCTGTTAGCCGGGAATTCGCCATTCTGGATCCATGACCAGGATGCAACGACCGTTTTCAGTGTGCCGCGCCTCAATCACGGGATAGAATTCCCCTGTTTGATTGTGAGCGTCCAGCGAAACAGGAAACTCTTTGCCGGCGTATGGGTATTGGATCAGCAGACAGCAACCAGACTGAAGACCGGGAGGCATTTCGGCGTGAATCGGCGCGCTATGGGGTCGGGGTAACTAAATGGGCAGGACTAAATGATTGTATTCATGCGCAAGCTGCGGCGCCGCCTTCTGGCGGAAGGTGCGCTTGGTAAATACTTGGCGTACGCCGTCGGTGAGATCGTGCTTGTGGTGATTGGCATCCTGATTGCGTTGCAGATCAACAATTACAATGATGCGCGCAAGGATCGGACACGCGAACTTGGATATCTGGCGAATATCCGCACCGATCTCGCGGCCAACATAGCGGAAATGGACCGCTACCTGGCAACCCGCAGCGAGGGCATCGCCGCAGCACAGAGAATCATCGGCCACTTCGATGGTGAACCGATTGAGGACGTGTCAGCTTTCAATGCGGATGGTGTCAGTATCTACACCTGGCAGCGCTACTACCAGATCAACAATACTTATCAGGAACTTGTAAATTCCGGCAATTTCGCACTGCTTTCGAACGACAGTATCAAGCACGGTTTACTGGACCTTGAATCTCAGTACAAGAAGATGAAGAGCGAAGAGGACCATTTCCGCTTCGATGCCGAAACGCTGCTCTACATTCCACTGTACGAGTCGATGGATCTCAATCCTATCGTGCTTGACGCCACCTACCTCGCGAGCAATGGCCAGGCGGGAAAGGATGGACTACTGACTGCGCAATCATTCGAGGGCTACCTCAAGAATCGATTGCTTAAGAATGGCTTTGTAATGACTACACTGGAATTCCAGATCATGAACGATCAGATGCGAGAAATGAAAATTCTCTCACAGGCGCTGATGAATGAAATCGATGTGGAAATGAAACGCTCTGCGAAACAGGGTTCGAACTGAGCAAGGCGCTTGCCAATAATTGACACGCTTCGACGAGGAGAACCGGGTTCGAAAACCCATACCCTCTCCCAAAATAAAAAACCCCATTCGGGGCCGTGCACATTTTGGCGGTGGAGCGAGTACTGCGCGGAGCATGCTCATTAGCATGACGGCACGGCAGTCGAACCGCATTTCCTTGGTTTTGGTCGGGCGAAACGGTGCCCAGGTAAGCGAACCGACTCGATGCACTTTATCGTAGCCGGCGCCAGCCCATCAGAGCAAAGAGTAAACCGTTTTGCCAGGACTGCTACAGGAATCGAAACGCAGCAAGGTTTTTCAGGGTCCTGGCTGTTGTTGCGGATCGCGGATGTTCTGTCGTCTATCCTGTCATCGCTCAAATGGGCCCCGAAGCTCGTGCTATTCCTGCTGGCTATTGGCGTCGTTAATGGTATCAGTTTGCGCCATCCCAATTGCTCCACCAATCACGAAACTTCGCCCACTCAGCCTCAAGAAAATCTTTTTGTGAAGAACTAAGTGCGTCAGCCGTATTGATATGGTGCGTATATTCGGGGTTACCTTCGAGCACCATCAGCCGCTTGTAGTAAAGGACAAGATCCGGACCCTCATCAAACCTTGATAACTCGAGAAGTGCCTCGTCGAGTTCATTGGCCAGCTGCAATGCGTTTTCGTCCCCGTCGGCAGCGAGTTCGCATAGCTCAACAAGGCGCAGCACCTCTCTGGGCAGTGCGTTGCCTACACCGGTGATAGCACCAGTTGCGCCGCAGCGGACATAGCCATGAACAACTTGCGTATCGACACCCACCATCAGGGTCAGAGCCGGATTTCTGCCCGTAATATTTTCCGCAGCATAGGTAAGACTTTCGGCGCCACCGAATTCCTTGAATCCGACAAGGTTCTTGTACTTGCTATGCAAGTCGAAGAACAGCTCGGCTCTCGTTTCAAATCCGTAATAAGGGCTGTTGTAGATAACAGCAGGCAGGTCGCCGGCGGCTTCGAGTATCGCGAGAAAGTGTTGTCTCTGCGCCGCCACGGACGTGCCGCGCGACAGCACCCGTGGTATCACCATCAGTCCGGCCGCCCCATTGGCTCTCGCATGTTCAACCAGTTGCACAGAGCGGGCGGTATTCTGCGCGCCGGTCCCGACAATAACTGGTACGCCAGCCGCAATCAGCGCCGTAACACCTACTTCTCGCTGGGATTCGCTGAGCAATGGCCAGTCGCCCATCGATCCGCAATAGACGACCGCCCGCATGCCGATATCGATGAGTTCCCTGCCCTTGGCTGCCAAGGCATCGAAGTCCGGCTCTCCGGAGGCGCTACAAGGTGTCATTAGCGCCGGTATACACCCGCAGAAAACGGCTTGATCGGAAGGCATGGCTACTTCGCCGGTTCCGCCTGCAGCGGCAAGTTTTCGTGCAGAAAGTTTGTCATCAGGGTGAAGAGATGCCGCTTCGTGTTTTCCTTCTCGTCGATCGAGTGGCTGCGATCGGGATACATCATGAAACTGAAGGTTTTGTTGAGGCCTATAAGCTTGTCAACCAATTGTTCCGCACTCTGGAAGTGAACGTTATCGTCAGCAGTGCCATGGATCAGCAACAGATTGCCTTCGAGACCCGCGGCGTGCGTGATCGGAGAGCCTTGTATATAGCCCTCGGCATTTTCATCCGGCAATCCCATGTAGCGTTCCTGGTAAATAGTGTCGTAAAGCCGCTGATCACTGACGAAGGCGATTGCAATTCCAGTGCGATAGATATCGGGATAACGAAACATCGCATTCAGGGTCATCTGGCCACCGCCACTCCAGCCCCAACTTCCGACGCGCTTCGAGTCCAGATACGGACGACTCGCCAGGAGTACCTGCACAGCTTTGGCCTGGTCCGCAGATGCCTGAATCCCTATTTGGCCGTAAATAGATTTTCTCCACGCGCGTCCTTTTGGCGCCGGCGTACCGCGATTATCAACGCTCGCGACGATGTAGCCTTGCTGCGTCAGCATTAAATGCCAAAGATGGCGATCCCCACGCCCGATGCGCCATTGTTGAACCACCGTCTGGCCGGCAGGTTCGCCATAGACGAACATTAACAAAGGGTATTTTTTGCCCGGATCGAAACCAGGTGGCTTCATCATCCAGGCATCCATCGTTACACCGTTGCCAATATCGATTTCAAAAAACTCAGTCTCTCCACGAGGCGTCGCCTGCAAGAGACTTTCAACCTTTTCGTTATCTACAATTACTCGCTGCGAAGCATGACTTGGCAGCGAAACGATATCGACGACCGGCGGTTTGTTCAGTGTTGAAAACGTGTGAAAAGCCCACTCTGAATTGATAGCAATATCGTACTCATGAAAACCGGGCTCACTGTCTGGCGTGAGCCGCTCGACTTTGGGGTCACCCGACAGGGGCGACCTGAACAAAAAGCGCGCGGCATTATCGTCGGGCGATGCCGTGTAGTACACCCAGCCGTGGGCAGTATCGATATTATCAACCTGGATGATATCGAAATCGCCCGGTGTCAAGAGCCGCACATCTCTGCCGTCGCGAGAAATTCTATACAGGTGCCGCCAGCCGTCGCGCTCGCTGAGCCAGGTAAAAAACCTGCCGTCCTCCAGCCATTTCAGATTGTCGTTGGCATCGACCCACGCATCGTCACTATCCGTAAAGATGTGCTGCACAGAACCATCCGCAACGTTCGCGAGAAACACCTCGTTCCTGTTCTGCAGTCGGTTGATGTACTGAATGATGAGCTGTTCGGGACTGTCCGCCCAGTCCATTTGGGGCACGTAGTTCTGGCGCGGATCACCTTGCAGATCGATCCATACGGTTTCAGCCGTCTCAATGTCGACCACACCGACCCGCACTGCCGAGTTTTTCGTGCCCGCCTTCGGATATTGCAACGCAATCGGTTTCGAATAGACGTCGCCGGTGTTATTCATCATGTAGAAGGTGCCTACACCCTCGGTGTCGAATTGCCAGTAGCACAACCGCGTCGAGTCCGGGCTCCACTTGAAACCATCGCGAAGCGAAAATTCTTCTTCGTTAACCCAGTCGCCGGTGCCGTTAACGATCAGGTCAGTACCATCGCTCGTAAGCTGCTTCCTAAATCGTCCGTCTACGCTTTCTACGTAGAGGTTGTTCAAATACATGTAAGCGATGAACTCGCTGTTTGGTGAAAATTTCGCATACATGAGCGACGCAGCCGGCGCCTCGGTCCCAATCTGTCGCAATGTCGCGTCGGCCAGGTCCAATAACCAGTAGTCACCAAGCGACTCAAGGCGGCGAAACTTCACTGTGTTCGTGCTTATTAATACGAACCGACCGTCATCGGACCAGCTGTAGTCCTTGATTTCAAGTGGCTTCTCAGCACCTTCTGGCAGCAGTTGTTTTGCACTAACCAGGATCGACTCTGCACCGGTTTCCGAATCGTGGCGCACGATATCAAAGCCGTTAGCAACTGATTCGGATGGTTCAACTGTCGTGTAACTTTCACCATCCTGCAACCATTTGCTCGGCACTTTCTTGTTCAGCTCGAATTCCTTATCGTGAAAAATTCGATCTATAGTCAGAAGCGTCGCGTTCTCATCGGCATTCACCGATGTAGTGCAGGTCACTACAAGGCAGATCAAGAGCACTATGAATCTTTGTTCGCTCATTTGTTGTACTCCGCCCTGGCTTTGCCGAGGGCATCCATACGTAGCACAACCCCCAGTCCGGGCTCGTCCGACGCGATCATGTGCCCGGATTCTCGTTGCGGAGCGCCGCTTGCATTTTGCACACTGACGTAGCTATTAAAGTCCGTCGCCGAGAAGCGCATGGGTTCTGGCGTCGAGTGTGCGAGATGAGCAATCGCCGCCGTGATGATGTCACCACCCCAGCTGTCTTCGATCGTCATCGGGATATTCAGCGACACACAGAGGTCGCGAATCTGGCGCGCCTTGGTCAGCCCGCCGACCTTGGAGATTTTCAGATTGATGACGTCCATCGCACCATCATGATGACCGCGCAGCAGCGCAGCAATACCATCGATATTCTCATCCAGTATGAACGGTAAGGTCGTCCGCTTGCGGACGCTCAGACAATGCTCATAGGAGCGGCACGGTTGTTCTATATACACGTCGCGGTCGCGAACCGCGTTTACCACTCGCGCCGCGTCGTCGACGCGCCAGCCCGTATTCGCGTCAGCGACCAGAACCTCGCCTTCGGTCAGTATGTCCGCCGCGGCATGGATACGATTAATATCGTCGCCGGGACGGCCACCAACCTTCAGTTGAAATTTGGTGTAGCCATCCGAGCGATGAGCGGCGACATTTTCCGCCATTTCATCGGCGGGCCGCTGACTGATCGCCCGATACAGCGCAACGCTGTCGCCGAATTTGCCGCCCATCAGATCGCAAACCGATTTTCCGGTGGTTTTTCCCAGCAGATCCCAGCAGGCCATGTCGATCGCAGACTTTACGTAAGGGTGACCCAGCAAAGCCCGGTCCATCAACTGGTTGATCGGGCCGATCGCAGTCGGATTCTGCCCTATCAACGTCGTGGCGAGTTCGCCGATTCCCGCTCGCGCACCCGGACCGAACGCTGGCAAATAGAAAGGGCCGAGCGGGCACACTTCGCCAACCCCTGAATTGCCATCATCGGTAAGCAACTCTACGACTGTACTGTCGAAGACCTCGACGAACTTTCCTTCCGACCAGGAGTAGCGACCCTCAACCAGCGGCAAGTCGACCTGGTACACGCGAATCGCGGAAATCTTCATCCTTCATCCTTCATCGTAAAACACTTACAACAGGTTCTTGTGGAACTGACCGTCTTTCATGATCACAAGAAGATGTTCACCGTGACCCGCCAGCAAAGAAATGTCTTCGAGCGGGTTACCGTCAACAACCAGTATGTCGGCGATCGCACCCGGTGCGATTACGCCTAAGCGACCTTCCCGCCGCAGTACTTCGGCGCCGATGCGCGTCGCTGACGCGATAATCTCGTGTACCGGCAATACTTCGGCGCGCAACAGGAATTCCTGAGCATGCAAGTCCTGATCGCCAATGATGTCAGTACCGAAACCCATCTTTACTCCGGCAGCCCTGCAGATTTCAAGAGACCTTAATCCGAACTCCCGCACTTTCTTGAGTTTGTCCAGCATCCCGGCTGAGTAACCGGAATTTGCAGCATGCTGAGCGGCCGCTTCATAGGCAACCAACGTCGGCACGACGTAAGCTTGCCGCTTCGCAGCCAACTCGGCAGCAGGCTTGTCAATCAGATTGGCGTGCTCAATGGTACGCACGCCCGCAGTTAGCGCACGCGTAATCGCCTCCGCAGAATAGGCGTGTGCGAGCACATAGGTTCCGGCTCGGGTTGCCTCATCCACCGCGGCCTCGATTTCACTCATCGAAAACTGAGAACCCTCAAGCGAATCAAACGGCGAAGAGACACCGCCGGATACCATGATCTTGATCTGGTCGGCACCTTTACGTAGCTCGTCTCTTACTGCGTGCCTGACCTGGTCTACACCATCAGCAATTCGCGAGGTCAGGTGCAGTGCACTTCCGCAACTGCATACAACAGAGTCGTCGGTGCGGCGTCGGAAGTCGCCGTGCCCCCCCGTTTGACTGAGAGCTCTTCCGGAAATAAACAGGCGCGGACCAGCAATCAGTCCTTCGTCTACCGCTTGTTTGAGACCCCAGTCACCGCCCGCCGCATCACGTATAGTAGTGAAGCCGCGATCAAGCAGCCGATTGAGCACAACGCTCGCCTGCGCAGTCACCAGCGAAACCGGCGTGTCCTCAAGTTTCATCAAGTTCATGTTGGTGAGAAAGGGGTGCATATGAAGATCGATTAGCCCCGGCATGATGACCCGACCGGCAAGGTCGATTTCAGCCGCGTTAGCTGCCTCGATACGCGTCTCGGACACTGCTGTCACCGTGCCGTTTTCTACAAGTACGTCGACCTCACCTGTTGGCTCCGGACCCGAGCCATCGATTAACAGGCCGTTGCGAAAAACGACCGTCGTTGTTAAGCCAACGCCCATTGCGGACCCTCGAGTTCAGTCAATGTCAGGTTTTGTAACTTACCTCATAACACCGCATCGCGCAGCACCGAATCAGTTCCACAATCGTCTTTTCCAGGACATGATTCGGAACTAACGACAATCCAGGAGAACTTGCAGCGAGGTTCCTGCAAGAACCCAAGCGGAACAACGTTTTCCGCGCCGCGATTTCTTACGCAGTACTGCCCTCGCTACCGACCCGGGTAATATCACTGCTGGCCCGGCTGACACGCCAACGGCATGGTGGCCCCTTTGCGTAAAAACAGATTTGATGCCATGGCGCTCTCCGCGTCTAAAACGCTTGCGCGATTTCTCGAACCAACGGGTTCTCATCCATCACCCACCGCTTGAAATTAAGAACAGGGCCGCAGTTATCTAATCTCTGGCGGAGAGGGTGGGATGGCCGCTTCGCGGCGCCGAAGGCGACTTCATCGCTGCTCGGCTCAAACGGGGTTCGAAAGCCCATACCCTCCTCGGCAAAAATACAAAAGGCCCCATTCGGGGCCTTTCACATTTTGGCGGAGAGGGTGGGATTCGAACCCACGGTACGGCAAACCGTACACCTGATTTCGAATCAGGCCCATTCGACCACTCTGGCACCTCTCC
>JAHEFD010000011.1:0-35836 GCA_024640345.1 Woeseiaceae bacterium | reverse complement strand
GGATATCCGCGGACTACCACGCGAATGAAGCACCGATCGCAGCGGAATTCACGGGTGCCATCAGTGTCAAAACATCGAAGACGATTCGGCACGCGGGGACCGAATCAGTTAACGGAGACTTAATTTGCGTTTGTTGTTCATCGCAATCCTGGCAACTTTGATTGGCACCTGTTCGGAACCGCCATCGACGCTTGATCAAATACTTGAGCTTGGCGAGCTTCGCGTCGTCACACGCGATACGCCGACGTCGTATTTTGTCGGGCCGGACGGACCAGCTGGCCCCGAGTATGACCTCGTGCGAGGCTTCGCCGATGATCTTGGTGTCGACCTCGTCATCAGTATTGTCGATAGCGTCTCCGAAGTTATGCCCTACCTTTCCGCTGGCAAAGCGCACATGGCCGCGGCCGGCTTGTCGATAACAGAATCCCGTCGCGAACAGCTGGATTTCGGCCATGCATACAACTCGGTCGACATGCACCTCATTTACCAACTCGGCACAGGCAAGCCACGTTCCGTCGAGGACGTCGTTGGCCGGTCAGTCGAAGTTGTCGCCGGCAGCAGCCACTCCGACATGATGGCTTTGCTCGGTGCTGCCTATCCCGGCCTTGAATGGTCGGAAAACGAAACAGACGAAGTTGCAGACTTGTTAAAAAAAGTCGCCCTCGGCGAAGTCGAATTCACGATTGCCGACAGTACAGAGTTTAATATTCAACGACACTTCTATCCCGACCTCCGTGTCGCACTCGATCTTAAAATTTCCGACCCTATTGCCTGGGCGTTCAGAAAGGACGGCGATGGCAGCCTGCTTGCACGTGCCGACGATTACATCATCCAGTCAGGGCGGTCAGGATTCGTAGCACAGGTCAATGACCGATACTTCGGTCACACCGAAGAGTTCGACTACGTTGGCACGCGTGCATTCATTCGTCATTTCGAATCGCGACTGCCACGCTACCGGGCAATGTTTGAAGAAGCTGGCGATACATGGGGTGTCGACTGGCGCATGCTCGCGGCGCTCGGCTACCAGGAATCGCACTGGCGTTCACATGCTGTTTCGCCAACAGGTGTCCGCGGCATCATGATGCTGACCGAAGCTACCGCCGAGTACCTCGATATCGATGACCGCATGGATCCGGAAACCAGCATTTCGGGGGGCGCCCGATTTTATGCGCGACAGCTGGAGCGCATCCCGGACAGTGTCGGCGAACCGGACAGAACCTGGATGGCGCTTGCCGCCTACAATGTAGGCTACAACCACCTGAAGGACGCTCGCCAGATCGTTGAATGGCAAGGCGGGGATCCCGACAAATGGCTGGACGTAAGTGCCGCACTGCCGTTGCTGGCGCAGCGAAAGTGGTATTCACGCGTACCCTTTGGTTATGCACGCGGCTGGGAACCCGTTCTTTACGTCAACAATATCCGCGCCTATTACAACATCATCGGCTGGTTAACCGGGAAGGAAGATGAAGCGGAAGACGACGCGGGCGAAGTGCCGGACGAGTCACCGGAGCTCATCGCGCTGGTCACAGAACCTGGACGGTAGAACAATAGATCGGATCCGATTCGCCGATCGTTGATCCCGGCAGCGACAAAGCCGAGAAAGAACTCAGTCAGGTTTTTTCTGCCGACGACGTGACTCGAAAAACTTTTGCAGCAAGTCGCTGCATTTTTCTGCTAACAAACCGCCATTCACTTCCAGCTGATGGTTCAGACGGCGATTGTCGCTTAAGTCGATAACGCTTCCGGCCGCCCCTGCTTTCGAATCGTATGCGCCGAAAACAAGCCGTGAAATTCGAGCGTTCAGCATGGCTCCCATGCACATCGCACAGGGCTCCAGAGTCACGTAAATCGTGGCATCGTTAAGCCGATAGTTTCGTTCGTGAAGCGCGGCAGCGCGAATCGCTACGATCTCCGCGTGGGCGGTCGGATCAGAATCCTGGACGGGACGATTGAGCCCCCTGCCTATGATCTCCGAGCCTTTGACGACAATTGCTCCGACCGGAACCTCGTCAACTGTTGCCGCAATCTTTGCCTCCGCAAGTGCTTGCCGCATGAAGCGTTCGTCGTCCGCGCTCCAGCTCATTCCCACTCGATCGTTGCCGGAGGCTTCCCCGAAATGTCGTATGTCACCCGCGAGATTCCGTCTATCTCGTTGATGATCCTGAGCGACACGTGCTCAAGGAACTCATACGGCAGGCGCGCCCAGCGCGCCGTCATGAAATCGATGGTCTCGACAGCACGCAGGGCAACGACATAATCGTATTTTCGGCCATCGCCCATTACGCCGACTGAACGGACCGGGAGGAACACGGCAAATGCCTGGCTGGTTTTGTCGTACAGATCATTCTTTCGCAGTTCTTCGATAAAAATATCGTCGGCCAATTGCAGGAGGGACGCAAACTCCGGCTTCACCTCTCCGAGGATCCGCACGCCGAGCCCCGGCCCGGGAAACGGGTGGCGATAAACCATTTCCCTCGGCAGGCCCAGTTCCAAACCGATCTTGCGAACTTCATCCTTGAACAGCTCACGAAGCGGTTCGACCAGCTTCATGCGCATCTTTTCCGGCAGGCCGCCTACATTGTGATGCGACTTGATTACGTGCGCCTTGCCCGTCTTGGCGCCAGCAGACTCTATTACGTCAGGATAAATCGTACCCTGCGCCAGCCATTCGATGCCTTCAAGCTTGTGCGCCTCCTCGTCGAACACGTCGATAAACAGGCCGCCGATAATCTTGCGTTTCTCTTCCGGATCATTGACGCCCTCAAGCGCTGCGAAAAACCGCTCAGCTGCATTAACGCGTATCACCTTGATGTGCATGTGTTCGGCGAACGTGGCCATCACCTGGTCACCTTCGTTGCGCCGAAGCAATCCGTGGTCGACGAACACACAAGTCAGCTGGTCGCCAATCGCCTCGTGCAGCAACGCTGCGACGACCGACGAATCCACGCCGCCGGACAATCCGAGCAGGACCTGCCCGTCACCGACAGTGGCGCGAACGTTCGCGATGGCATCGGCGACAATATTGCCGGCATTCCAGTCACCCGGGCAGCCACAGATGTCGCGTACGAATCGATCGATGATCGCCTCACCCTGCGGGGTATGTGTGACCTCGGGATGAAACTGGACACCGTAATATTTACGCTCGCGATCTTCCATTGCTGCCAGCGGAGAGTTGGCACTCCGGCCCGAGACAACAAAACCCTTCGGAATCGAGTCCACACGATCGCCGTGACTCATCCAGACTTTAAGAATGCGTTCTTTGGAATCGCCGTCACTCAAACCATCGAAAAGCTCGGAATCAAGCGGCGTGATTTCGGCATATCCAAACTCCCGGTGGCTCGATGTTTCGACGGATCCGCCAAGTTGTGCCGCCATGGCCTGCATGCCGTAGCAGATACCGAGCACCGGCACGCCGAGCTCGAAAATGACCTGGGCCACGCGCGGAGGATCTTCCACGTTTACGGATTCAGGGCCGCCGGAGAGAATCACACCGGCAGGGGAAAACTCGCGAATTGCATCTTCATCCATGTCCCACGGATGAATCTCGGAATACACACCGCATTCACGCACGCGTCGTGCGATCAACTGCACATATTGTCCGCCGAAGTCGAGAATCAATACCCGGTGCGCGTGAATATCAGTCCGCATTGCTGTCGTTTGTTCGATTGCGTGAGCCATAAGCCTTATCGTGCCACCTGACGAATGATCACCAGGCTGCTAGTTGTTGGTTCGGTAATTCGGAGCTTCTTTCGTAATCGTAACGTCATGCACATGACTTTCACGCATGCCCGCTGTTGTAATCTTGACGAACTGCGGCCGGGTACGCATCTCGTCGATATTGTGGCTGCCCGTGTAGCCCATCGCGGCGCGAACGCCACCTATCAGCTGGTGAACGATCGCGACCATTGTGCCTTTGTATGAAACCCGCCCCTCGATGCCTTCGGGCACCAGTTTCTCGAGTTCCTCGGTCGCGTCCTGAAAGTAGCGATCTGACGAACCATGCTTCTGTCCCATCGCACCGACAGAACCCATCCCGCGATAGGATTTGTAAGAGCGCCCCTGGTAAAGCTCTACTTCACCCGGCGATTCTTCCGTTCCGGCGAACAGGCCGCCAATCATCACCGAATACGCGCCAGCAACCAGCGCCTTGGCAATATCACCCGAATACCGGATTCCACCATCGGCGATCAGCGGCACACCCCTTTTCGCCATCGCTTGGGCAACTTCTGCAACGGCAGATATTTGCGGTACGCCGACACCCGCAACAACCCGCGTCGTGCAAATGGATCCCGGCCCGATACCAACCTTGATGCCGTCAGCACCGGCTTTGACCAATGCCTCAGCCGCATCTGCGGTCACGATATTGCCGCCGATAATTTGCAGGTCCGGATAATCTTTTTTGATACGCGCAACACGCTCAACCACACCTTTGGAAAAACCGTGAGAAGTATCTACAACAATCACATCGACACCGGCGTTGACCAACGCCTCTACCCGTTCGTCAGTATCGTAGCCGGTCCCGACGGCCGCGCCGACACGCAAGGCACCGTTGTCGTCTTTACAAGCTCGTGGGAATTCGCTCGCCTTCTGGAAATCCTTGGCGGTGATCATTCCGCGCAGCTCGAAGCCATCTGCGACGACCAGGACCTTTTCGATACGATGCTTGTGCAACAGCGAAAGAACTTCGTCGTTGGCGGCGCCCTCGCGAACAGTCACGAGGCGATCCTGGGGTGTCATAACCGTCGAGACCGGCGCATCAAGCTGTTTCTCGAAACGCAGGTCGCGGTGCGTGACGATGCCAATGGTTTGTTTGTTATCGACGACCGGCACGCCGGATATTCCCATCGACCGGGTCAGATCGATCACCTCCCGAATCGTCATGTCCGGCGAAACCGTAATCGGGTCGCGAACGATGCCGCTCTCAAATTTCTTGACCTTCAGAACTTCGCGCGCCTGTTGCTCTGGCAACATATTCTTGTGGATGACACCGAGGCCGCCTTCCTGCGCGAGGGCTATGGCAAGACGCGCCTCTGTGACCGTATCCATGGCCGCAGACAGCATGGGGATATTGAGCGTGATTCCCGTCGTCAGTTTCGTGCTGAGATCGACTTCGCGCGGCAGTACGTCGGAATAGGCCGGCTGGAGCAGTACGTCGTCAAATGTCAGTGCTTCCTTGGCAATACGCATGCATGCAACCTGTCGGGTGGGGGTAAAACGGGCAATTGTACGCGCCACAGATTTGCCGGTAAACGCCGTCCCGGAAATTAAACCCCTAATTCCCCCAGAAAAATTCTGCTTCGGCGAAACGTGGCGCAACGTATACTCCACGGGTGACCGACCTCACCACCCAAAGCCCGGCGAACCTCGCCATTTCCGTCTCCGAGCTCAACCGGAGAGCCAAAGTGCTGCTCGAAGACGGGCTGGCGCGTGTCTGGGTCATGGGAGAAATATCCAACCTGTCCAAACCAGCCTCCGGCCACGTCTATTTCAGTCTCAAGGATGAAGCGGCACAAGTGAGCTGCGCCTGGTTCCGCCAGAGACAGCGGGGACCGTCGCTCAACCTGAAAAACGGGGACCAGATGCTCGTTTTCGGCAAGGTGAGCCTCTACGAAGCACGCGGAAACTACCAGATGATCGTCGAGCAGCTCGAAGCTGCCGGCGAGGGAGAATTGCGGCAGCGCTTCGAGGCGCTGAAAAAAAAACTCGCTGCGGAAGGGCTGTTTGCCGAAGAGATAAAAAAAGCGCTGCCTGCGTTACCAACCAGGATCGGGCTGGTCACTTCGCCATCCGGCGCTGCCGTCCGTGACATGGTGACAGTCCTGAGGCGGCGATTCCCCGCTATTCCGGTCATGATTTATCCAACCGCGGTACAGGGTGAATTTGCCGCACAGCAGATCGTGGCTGCGATTGGTACCGCGGTCGAACGCAACGAGTGCGATGTGCTGATCGTCGGCCGTGGTGGCGGTTCCCTGGAGGACATGTGGCCATTTAACGAGGAAATCGTGGCACGGGCGATTGCCGATTGTCCGATTCCCGTGGTCAGCGCTGTCGGCCACGAGATCGATTTCACGATCGCCGACTTTGTCGCTGACCTGCGGGCGCCGACACCATCGGGCGCTGCCGAATTGGTCGTACCCGACCAGGGTGAGTGGCTAAGACAGCTGTCCTCGACATCGTCCAGAATTGCACAGCTGGGTCGTCGTTACCTGGAAGACCGTTTCCAGGCGATCGACTGGCTGAGCAGGCGACTGACTCAAAGCAGCCCGGCCGCAAGCGTTGCACGACAACGAGACTGGCTGAAGAATCTTCAGCAGGTCATGATCGCAACGATGCGTCACGACTTGTCGATTCGCCGCAGAATGCTGGAATCGGCACAGACCCGCCTGCTGCAGCGTTCGCCGGCGATGGGTGTGCAACAGTCCATCAGCAGTTTGAATGCGCTTGAACAGCGGCTCCGGTTTGCCGGTCTCAATTCTGTCGATCGCTTACAGCAGAAATTGCGGCTCGCCGCCAGGACGCTGGATTCGGTGAGTCCGCTGGCAACCCTGGAACGCGGATACTCGATAGTGAGTGATGCCAGGTCCGGTCGCATATTAACTGCGGCAGCGTCCGTCGAAATCGGCGCCACCATCTCCGCACGGCTCGCGACCGGTTCCCTCGAGGCGACGGTCACCAGGGTAAAAAACGGAAATCGGGATGACGACCAGGCTTAAACACATTCTGCTGTTCATGACGTTGTGCGCGCCGGCACTGCCGGCGCCGGTACATTCACCGTGGCCCGGTGGTATCGGAGTCATTACCATTCCCGGCGACACAAGGCCGACAGTGACGGTCAATGCCAAGCCGGCACTCGTGATGCAAAACCGCGGCGAGTGGGTCGCCGTGATTGGCATTCCGCTGGAGCAGGACAACCAGTTGCCGTTGGTCGCCACCGTAACGAGACCCGGTGGCGCGACCGAACAAGTGGCAATAGATCTGCGGGAAGCTGACTACCGGGTGCAACGGCTGACCGTTGATCGAAAGTATGTCGAACCCGACCAGGCGTCCCTCGATCGTATTTTTGCCGAAAGAAAGATCATCGACAAAGCGCTCACTAACTGGCGCGAGCATGAACTGGCTGACATTTCGCTTGAACCACCGGTTCCGGGAGCCCGCAGTTCGAGTTTCGGTTCACGCAGAATATTCAACGACCAGCCGCGCTCTCCGCACAAAGGCATGGATATCACCGCCACGACCGGCACGCCCATTCTTGCGCCACTCGGGGGCACGGTTTCTGCAACCGGGGATTTTTACTTCAACGGCAACACGGTAATTCTCGATCACGGACAGGGATACATCAGTTTGTTTTGCCATTTAAGCGCAATTGACGTCGAAGAAGGACAGGATGTCGCTGTCGGCGAGTTGCTTGGAAAAGTGGGCGCGACCGGTCGCGTTACCGGTGCTCACCTGCACTTCGCTACTTATCTGAATGGAACTGCAGTCGACCCGGCGTTGCTGATTTCTGGCAATTAGTCAGACTCGAAATAACGACTGATCACCGGCCGGAAGGTATCCATCTCGACCAGGAACGAGTCGTGACCCTTGATGCAGTCTAACTCGACAAGCTCAACGTCGGGCACCCTCGCCGATAGACCTTCGGCCAGCTCCCGCTGCTGGCGAATCGGAAAGAGCAGATCCGTCTCAACCCCGATTACCATCGCACTCTCCAGGGCCAGCCTGCTGAATCCGGCTTTCAGCGATCCGCCGTGTTCAGCGAAATCAAAGAGGTCTGATGCATGTGAAAGATAGAGGTAGCAGTTTGCGTCAAACTGTCCGGTGAACCGGTTCGCGTGACTCTCGAGATAACTTTCAACCGCAAAATCACCGAAAAACTTTTCGTCGGAATGCATTTCCAGGGAAATTCTTTCCCGACCGAAACGTTGCTCCCATTCCCTGGGCGATCGATAGGTCATCATTCCGAGTTTCCTGGCTAGCCGCTGTCCTACCACCGGAGGATCAGCCAGGTCATAGTTGCCGCCAAGCCATTTTGGATCCTTAACGATTACTTCACGCTGCAAGGATCGAATTGCAATGGAAAACGGCAAGGCACGGGTAGCGGAAGAAATCGAGAGCAGGCGGCCGCCGAGCTCCGGATGTTTCACGCACAATGCCAGCGCGCTCATACCGCCCATGGAACAACCGATGGTCGTATGCATCTTTTCGATACCCAGCTGCCGTGCGACTTCGAATCCTGCTTCCGCGACGTCTTCGAGGCTTAGTGTCGGAAAAGTCAGCCGATAAAGCTTGCCGGTCGCCGGATCAATCGACGCCGGACCTGTCGAACCGTAACAACTACCCAGCGAATTGATGCAGATGACGAAAAAACGATCGGTATCCAGTGGAAGACCCGAGCCAATCATGTCTTCCCACCACCCCGCCGATGGATTTTCGGGCGATGATGCCGCGTGCGCCGAGGGTGAGAGCCCCGTAAAGATGATGACGGCGTTGTCGCGTTGCTCGTTTAATACACCCCAGGTTTCGTAGGCGACAGTTGGTGTCTCGAGAAAACCGCCACGATGCATGACGAGTCTGCGATCAAATTGAACTGTCTTGCTCGGTACGTGCATCGGTGAATATCGGGAATCCTGGCTACCGTCATTGGGGTCGTAGCGACGATTCTGCCAGCAATGCGTCGAAATCGCGATGCGGTTAGCGTGACAGCCTGTCCGCCCAGGCACAGCCGATCGGGGGATCTCCCCTACTTCCTGACCTTTCGCATCAGGCGCTCGCGTTTCTTCTCCTGTCGGGGCGTCAACTTGTTGCGCCTGCCCTTGAAGGGATTGTCGCTGGTCTTGAAGGCGAGGCGAACAGGCGTGCCCTTCAGTCGAAACGCTTTGCGGAAACGGTTAATCAGGTAGCGTCGGTACGCATCCGGCACCTTTTCAGTCTGGTTGCCATGGATGACAATGACCGGCGGGTTTCGACCTCCCTGGTGCGCATAACGGAGACGAATCCGCCGACCGCGAACGAGTGGTGGCGCGTGGGCGGCAACTGCCTGCTCGAGCTCCTTCGTGAGCTCGGTCGTCGACATATCCCGGGTCGCCGCGCGATAGGCACGCTCGACCGCCGGGAGCAAATCGCCGACGGCCGTGCCATGCAGGGCAGATATCGTCATTCGTTCGGCGAAATCCAGAAAGGGCAGCTTGCGGTCCAGGTCTTCCTTGAGATGCCTGCGCTGGTCATTACTCAGGCCGTCCCACTTGTTGGCAACCACGACCAGCGCTCTGCCACGCTCGACGGCCAGCCCGATCAGGCTGACGTCCTGGTCGGTCACGCCTTCGCTGGCATCCAGCACCGGCACGACAACCTGCGCTCCCTCCATCGCCTGTAATGCCTTGATAATACTGAATTTTTCGACTGTTTCGTGAACCTTGGATTTACGTCTCACACCCGCCGTGTCAATCAGCTGGTATTTCCTGCCATCGCGTTCAAACGGAACAGCGACGCTGTCGCGAGTCGTGCCAGGCTGGTCATACACCACCAGTCGATCTTCTCCGATCAGGCGATTGATCAGCGTCGACTTGCCGACATTTGGCCGGCCAATCACGGCGATTCGAAGCGTTTTCTCATCATCATCGGCATCAGCATCACCTTCCGCAGTATCGACGAACGGCGCCAGCACCTCGTCCATCAGGCTCGCGATTCGATCGCCATGCGCAGAGGAAACCGCCACCGGGTCGCCCAGACCCAGGCTGTGAAATTCTCCTGAAGCAATATCCTGATCGAGACCTTCCGACTTGTTGACCGCAAGCCAGGTGCACTTCGCGTGTTTGCGGGCCAATGCCGCGACATGCTCGTCGGCCGAAGTCAGTCCGCTACGGCCGTCGACCATGACGATGGCCACATCCGCTTCTTTCAGGGCACGGATCGTCTGTTCCACCATGAGTTCTTCGATACCCTCTTCCCCACCTGCAACGCCACCGGTGTCGATGACGATATAGGGGGTCGGGCCAAGCTTGCCGAAACCATATTGCCGATCACGGGTCAGCCCGGGATAGTCGGCCACGATGGCATCGCGCGAGCGAGTCAGGCGGTTAAAGAGAGTCGATTTCCCTACGTTGGGTCGACCGATGAGCGCGATTACTGGAAGCATGACCGGGATGCAACATGGCGTGGATCTCGCCGCGTCAGCTTTCCTCGTTTACTGCCGGTTCGGCCCTTGCAGGCTCCCCGGCGTCGACTTCGCGGCGTTTTGGCGTTCTGACTGCATAAGCCGCAATCGATCCTCTTTCGCTTTGCACGAAAAGTTTGTCGCCCATAACGAAAGGCACACCGGAAATCATTCCTTTGCCCTGCCTGACGCGTGCAACCGGACGGCCATCGAAGTTTGAAAAGAAATGCAGGTAGCCTTCGAAATCGCCGACGACCACCGCCGTATTGAATGCGACCGGCGTTGTCGGCTCGCGACGAAGCAGACCATCCTGGCGCCAGACGTCGGTTCCGTTGCGCCGCAACAGCGCAATAACCTCACCGTCATCGCCAACGGCATAGATATTATTCCAGTCGGCGGTAACGCCGGTATGCGTAGAGATGTCACGCTCCCACAGAACTTCGCCGGATTCCACAGCCAGCGCCGCAATCACACCGTTATATCCCCCCGCATAAATATCCTGGCCAACGGCTGCAATCGATCCGTCAACATCAGCAAGGCGATCAAGATCGGACCGGCCGGACGGAGGCGCCATAACGGCTTCCCATTCGGTTATGCCGTCTTCGAGGTCGATCGCAATCAGGCGCCCATTGTCGAAACCTGCAATCACAGACGTGCCTACGACGACCGGCGTCGATGCGCCTCGCTGTGTCAGCGCAGGGAGGCTCTGGTCCAGGGCCCACTCTTCTGTTCCATCAAACGCAGAAAAGACCCTCAAGCGTCCATCGATCGTGTAAACGACAACCGCTTCGCCACTCACGACGGGCCTCGACAACGACTCACCCGCGATATTCTTACGCCAGACCTCTGCCCCGTCTTCCGCTTTCAGCGCTATCAGGTCGCCATCGTATCCCGCGACAACAACGAGGCCATCGCCAATGCCTGGACCGGACGACAAAGTAACATCGGTTTCGACGCGCCACAGGCGCTTGCCGCTATTCGGGTCGAAGGCAATCACGTTCCCGTCGTAGCTCGCGGCATACACACGGTTACCGTCTCCGGCCGGGCTCAGCCCGATTCGCAGAAACTCGGTACCCTTGCCGAGATCTGAAGACCACACGCGCCGGACATCGAGCGATGACTTGAACTCGAGAAGCTCGGCAGGTTCCAGCTCCTTGTCTTTGTCATTGGCGAAAAGGCTGCAGCCGGCGACAAAAAGCGCAGCAACTGCGGCGAGCGCAGTACGGCAGCGACGCGACGGCCGCTGAACTGCCGAACGATATGGGGACGCGGCTTCCAGCATTAGTTATTCCCGGCCCCGCCCTCCGGCGGTGCCTCCACTGCCGGCGCCTCTTCCGGGGCCGCCTCCGCAGGGGCAGCTTCAACCGAAGTCTCGTCATCACTGTCGACAGCATCCGTTTCCGGCTGTGCTGCATCGTCACCCACGGCATCGCCGGGCTGGCTGGACAGATCGGGCAGGTCATTGATCTTCAGCTGGATCAGGTTCGTATCGACCGTTGACGCGGCAGGACTGTCATTCAGCGCCGCGATGTACGCGGTTTGCGCTTCGGCATATCGTTGCAGAACGACATAAGCGTCCCCGAGAACCTCGCTCATGCGCGCCGAAAATTCGCTGTCCGGCTGATCCTGTACCAGCCTGACCACTTCCTCCGCCTTGCCCTGGTAGAGCAATATCTTGGCCAGCCGCAAACGGCCTATCAATGCGAGTTCCGAATTCGCATTCGACTCAACCAGCGCGGTGAGCACTTCGGCCGCATCCTGGTCGCGTGCGTTGTCCATGTAGAGCCTGGCCAGCGCCAGTCGCGCCTGGGCCGCATAGGCAGTCGTATCGTATTCACGATACAGCTCCGCCGCTGCGACTTCCGCAGCATCGAGATTCCCGGTGCCTGCCGCGAACATCACGTCCTCATAAAGCGTTGAAGCCTCGATTTCCGCCTCGGCGATCGTGCTTCGATACTCGCTAATACCAAAGATAATAAGGATGCCGACAAAAATGCCGCCAATAACGTAATTGCCGTTCTCGGACCACCAGGTCCGCATCGCGTCAAGTTGTTCTTTTTCGGATAGATCTTCCACAAAACTGCCTTTTCGTCATGTTTCCAGATTGTTCACTCTGAACAATAATTCATTCAGACCGGGGGACAACACCTCCGATCCATTATCAATGCTCGAGCCGGGCCTTTACCGTCCCCGCCAATGCATCCAGTGCGACATTTTCCTGCTCCGCCGCGCTGCGCAACGGTTTCAACCCTGCCTCGTTCCGGGCGATTTCGTCCTCGCCCAGAATTACTGCGTAGGCCGCACCGCTCTTGTCAGCTCGTTTGAGCTGCGACTTGAAGCTGCCGCCGCCCAGGTTCAATTCGACTTTCAGACCCGGGATTTGATCCCTCAGGTTTTCTGCTGCCGCGAAACCCAGCGCCAATGCACCGTCTCCCACCGCGACAATATAGATGTCCACATCCTGCAGGCCCGGAATACCTCCGCAAGCCTCGTAGAGCCCGACGAGTCGTTCCACTCCCATTGCCCAGCCGATCGCCGGCGTAGCCCTGCCACCCAGCTTCTCGACCAGGCCGTCATAACGGCCGCCGGCGCAAACTGCTCCCTGGGAACCCAGTGCGTCGGTAATCCACTCGAAGACCGTCAGGTTGTAGTAATCGAGACCGCGGACCAACCGTGGATTGACCGTGTATGGTACATCCGCTGCGTCCAGGAGAGATTTTAATCCGTCAAAATGCGCAGTAGCTTCCGCATCAATATGCTCGATCATGACCGGCGCTGCCGCTATTAATTCCCGCATATCCGGGTTTTTGCTGTCCAGAATACGTAGCGGGTTCTTCTCAAGCCGGCGAATACTATCCTCATCCAGCTGATTTTTCACACCTGAAAAATAGTGCACCAGCTCCGCCCGATATTTGGCGCGGCAATCCGGCGTTCCCAGCGTGTTGATCTCCAGGGACAGGCGCCCGAGACCCAGTCTTTCCCACAGCCGCGCGCATAAAATGATGAGTTCGGCATCGATGTCCGGGCCCTCATAACCCATCGCCTCGACGTCAAACTGGTGAAACTGCCGGTACCGCCCTTTCTGCGGTTTTTCATAACGGAACATCGGACCGACGGTCCAGAGCTTCTGCCTCTGGTTATGAAACAGGCCGTTGGTGATGCCGGCGCGAACCATACCCGCCGTGCCCTCGGGCCGCATTGTCAGGCTTTCGTCATTGCGATCCTTGAACGAATACATCTCTTTTTCGACGATATCCGTTACCTCGCCAATGGCACGGGCAAAAACCTCCGTTCGCTCAAGTATGGGCAAGCGGATTTCCCGATAGCCATAGGCCTCGATGACGTCGCGGACGATTTCTTCCACCAGGCGCCAGGTCCCTGACTCTTCGGGAAGAATATCGTTCATGCCTCGGACTGCTGTCGGTTTCATCTTATTTCACGGATTCCAAAGCTGGTGCCGTTTTAGCCACTCGCACCAGAAAACTGCCTGTCCCTGCGCCGTTACGGACTATTGATATTCAGCCTGGCAAGGCGACCGGTGCGCGCCGACGCCGGTATCGGATAATCCCGACCGTCTACAGTAATACTGACGTTGGCGCTGTCGCCGAGAATGACATGCAAAGGTGCCTCTCCTGACAACGTCACAATCCTTCCTTCCGTGCCAAGGTCATAAAAGAGGCGCCGACCCGATGCATCGGAAACCTCGGTCCAGCAATCCCCTGAAAAGGCCAGGTCCATCTGTAGCTGTGGCTCAGTACTCACGGTCTCGGCCTGTATGGACGTCCGCGCCGGGACTGCCTGGCTGATCGGCGGTTCTTCGCCGGGCATAGCCACGATCCCGGCGGCATCTTCGGGTGCACTGACCGGTAAGGAAATCTCGCCGGTTACCGTCGGAGCAGGTTCTTCGCTGGAGGTGAATGGTGCAAGCGTTGCCGGTTCCATGCCGCTCTGCCGAACTGCCGGCTCGAACGTGAACCAAAAGTATGCGATTGCAGCTACGACGATGACGACGACGACGCCAGCAACCCACGGTCCCAAAGAAATGTCACGAGTGTGTTTTCGTTTCGGCCCGACAACCGGTGGCGCACCGGCAGATCGATTCATTCGATAGTAGTCGGTCATCACGTCGTCTACTGCAACGCCAACGAGTTCTGCGTATTTTCTCAGGTGCCCCTTGGCAAACACCGGCGCACCAAGCACATCAAATTCATTGCGCTCCAGCGCGCGAACCTTGGGCTCGTCGAGGTGTAATTCCTTGGCAATGTCGCCGATGGAGATATCGTTCTTGCGACGCGCCTCACGAAGCCGCTCGCCACAGACCGGGCCCTCTGCCTCGTCAATTACTTCAGTAACTTCGTCGTTCATTGTCAATTCCGCATCCCGGGACGCCGGCTTCGGGCTTAGCGCCCCTGCTGCAACATCAGGCGTGCTTCCGCCGACCCAGGGAAATCACGCAACAGCTGATTCATATAATTGGTTGCGGCGCGCTCATCGCCCAACTGGGTTTCCACCTCAACCGCAAAATAAAGTACTGAAGCCGATGGTGGATTCGTTGATAAGTATCGCTGCAGGAACGCACGAGCGCTGAGGTTGTCTTCCTCGGCATGTTTGAGCGCCGCCAACTGAATCAGAGCCTCTCCGTAGGAAGGCCTGACAGCAAGCGCATCGCGAAAATATTTTTCCGCCAACTCCAGGTCCGGCTTCTTCGCAACACAGACGCCGGCGTTGGTCATCATCACGTACGGGCCTTCGTTTTCAACGATGTTGATTGCATTGTCGAACTGCTTTCGCGCCTCGTCGTATTGCCCTTGCTGGCAAAGATAAACGGCGTATGCATTACGAACGTCGCTGTTGTCCTGGTCGAGGCGTACCGCACGATCAAATGATTCCGTCGCCAGTCGATGCTGGCCAAGCTGGGCAAGTGTCAGTGCAAGTAATGAATGGGAGTTAGCGTTTCGCGGATCAAGTTCGATTGCCCGCTCCAGCCGATCCCTGGCCAACTGGTAGTTGCCCTTTCGATAGTATTCAGTGCCGAGCTGGTAGTTAAAGTCCCCGGCGTCGTCTGTCGGTTCCATCTTGCGTGCGTTGGTCGATTGCGTCGTGGAAACGCAGGCGGACAGCAGCAACATCATCAGCAGACACGCCACCCCGAATATTCTCTCAATCTTGCTCACGCCGTCGCTATCCTCTGTCTCTTGTCACCGAGCCGAACCCGAACCCTGTCCCGTACTTTACCAGCCAGTTGCCCGCATGCTGCATCGATATCGTCGCCCCGCGTCCTTCGGGTGGTAGATACCACGCCGTGGTGCCGCAGGCGATTCTGGAACCTCTCGATAGTCTCAGACCGTGAGCGCTCGTAATCGTTGCCAGCAAAGGGGTTGAAAGGAATCAGATTCACCTTGGCGGGACGGTTTCTCAGCAACCCGGCAAGCTGGTCGGCGTGTTCGATAGTGTCATTTACGTCGCGCAACATCACGTACTCAAAGGTGATGAACCGGTTCGCGCGCTTCGCCGCATACCGCCAGCTCGCATCCAGCAGGTCGGCAATCGGATGCAGGCGATTGATCGGCACGAGCCGGTCACGCAGCTCATCATTGGGAGCGTGCAACGAAACGGCGAGCGACACGTTGCAAGCGTCCCCGAGCTTTTCAATTTGCGGCACGATACCTGAGGTACTGACCGTGACACGTCGCCGAGATAAACCGTAGGCATAATCGGACAGCAGGATGTTCAGCGCCGACAAAACATTCCGAAAATTTGCGAGCGGCTCACCCATACCCATAAATACAACGTTGGTGATCGCTGGCTCGCCGTTCGGGCGTAACGGCAAATGACGATTGGCGTGTGTTACCTGGCCAACGATTTCCGCTACTTTCAGATTCCGGTTAAAGCCCTGTGCCCCGGTCGCACAAAATGCACAATCGAGCGCACAGCCAACCTGCGATGAAATGCACAAGGTTCCGCGACCCGGCTCCGGGATAAAAACCGTTTCAACTGCCTGCCCGCCGCCCGATTCGAACAGCCATTTGACGGTTCCATCAGCGGATCGTTGTTCCGAAATAACCTCAGGCAATTCAACCGTCGCAAGACGATGAAGTTCTGTTCGCAGTGATTTCGACAGGTCTGTCATTTCGTCAAACTGTCGAGCATTCCGCTGGTGAATCCACTGCATAACCTGCCGCGCCCGGAATGGCTTTTCCCCAAGACCGGAAAAAAAATTCTGCAAATCCTCCTCGGTCTGGCCGAGGAGATTGATCAGCGGCTCCGCAGAATTTTCAGAAATCGTTTTTCCAGCCTGGTCAGACATCAGTGTTGAGTTCTTTTGGCCTACCGGGTTCTCGGGCAGACGCCGCCATCACCAAAGAAGAAAGCAATTTCCTGCGCCGCCGTTTCCGGACCGTCGGATCCGTGAACGACGTTCTCCTCAATGCTTGCCGCGAAATCTTTTCGGATGGTTCCAGGATCCGCATTGGCCGGATTGGTTGCACCCATGATCTCGCGATGCTTGTCGATCGCAGACTCACCTTCCAGGGCAGTGACCATGACCGGTCCGGATCTCATGTAGCTCACCAGGTCCTTGTAAAAGGGGCGCTCGCTGTGAACGGCATAGAATCCTTCTGCCTGCTCTTTGGTCAGGTGCATCATCCGGGCGGCAACGATTTGCAGGCCGGCCTTTTCAAAGCGGCTGTAAATTTCACCAATCAGGTTTTTTTCGACGCCATCAGGTTTAATGATGGAGAGCGTCTGCTCAACGGACATTTCTCTTTTCCTTGTGGATAGGGTGTTTCAAAAAAGCCGGCGTCAAATTGAGCCGGCCAAACGTAAACCCGCGATTTTACTTGGATTTATTGAGTCAGGCAATGAATGCAGGGAAGCATCGACCTGCCTGAAAAGAACGGCTCAGACGCTAAAGCTCTCGCCGCAGCCACATTCACCGGAAACATTGGGATTGCGGAAGCGAAATGCCTCATTGAGCCCCTCTTTGACAAAATCAACCTCGGTTCCGTCGATGAGAGCCAGGCTCTCCTCATCTACCACGACCGTAACGCCGCGATCTTCGAAGACCCGGTCTTCCTCATTCACGCCGTCCGCATAGTTCACGACGTAGGCAAAACCATTGCAGCCGGTCTTTTTGATGCCGATTCTGAGCCCGATGCCGCTGCCTCGAGTTTGGAGGTGATTCCTCACCCTTTCTGCTGCAGGTTCGGTAAGTGAGATAGCCATTATTTCCTGATCCAGTATCAACCGGCAGAGCGGTGCTCTGCCCAAAGCAATTCCAATGTATCTTCCAGCAATAACATCTTGCCAGTCTTCTCGTTAGGTACAGACAACTTCGCCATCACTGCGTTCCTGTCAAATGTCGAAAGCCGCGAAACCGGCCCTTTTTCGCAATCACGACACAGCATTTCTGCAGCCGCAATGAGATGAGGACATCCCCATACCCGAAAACGCATTTCCGCAATCATCCCATCAGCGATGCCGGCGAACAACATGACACGGGCGCCGCCGGCAGACTCCGACGCATCCGATGCCAGTGTCTCAGCATAGGATCCCTGCAGGTCGCCTGCGTGAACCGGGTTCTCAAAAAGCGTTCTGACCACATCGTTGTAGGGTTCAAAACCGCTCATTTCAAGAGACCGAAGCCGACGCGGGTGAAATAGCCCTCAGCCTGTCGATTGCCCGGCGATAGCGCCCGATCGCGACATCGATTTCTTTCCCGGTCGTCGTATGGCCAAAGCTGAATCGAACCGCGCTTTGCGCCAGCCGGTCATCGCGACCAAGTGCCCGCAAGACGTATGACGATTCACCGCTGGTCGAATTACAGGCCGAACCGCTGGCGACGCAGACCGGCTCCATTCCCAGCATGAGGCTCTCCCCCTCAACACCTTCCGCACTGACATTCAGGATACCTGCAAATGCCGTGTCGACCGGGCTGTTTCGAGTCAGCCCGGCCATATCCGAGATTCCTGCCCACAAACGATCTCTCATTGTCTCCACGTGCCGTGCATTAGCTGCCATCTCCTGGCGTGCGATCGCAGCCGCCATACCGGCACCAGCTACCAGGTGCACTGGCAGGGTACCCGGCCTGAGCCGCCTCTCCTGGCCGCCGCCGAACATGATCGGCGAGATTCCACCGCTCGTCATGTCGGCAATATAGACGGCACCGATTCCCTGCGGGCCATAGAACTTGTGCGCGGTGAGCGACAGGAGATCGACCGGCAGAGTAGAAAGATCAATATCGAGTTTCGCAACGGACTGCGCGGCATCCGTATGAAAAAGGACACCCTTCTGGCGACAGAGCGATCCAATAGAACGTATGTCCTGTATCACACCGGTTTCGTTGTTGACGTGCATTACCGAAACCAGCTGTGTGTCCTCGCGAATGGTCGCCGCCAGCGTATCCAGCGGTAAGAGACCGCGCGAATCGGGTTCGAGCCAGGAAATCTCGTATCCTTCCTTTCCCAGCGCCCGAAAGGTGTCGACGACCGCCTTGTGCTCGGTCGGCATCGTGATCAGGTGCCGGCCCCGATGCGCCCTGGCCTTCGCCGCACCCTGAATCGCGAGATTATTTGATTCGGTCGCGCCCGAAGTCCAGATGATTCGTTCAGCCGATGTATTCAACAGCTCGGCCATTTGCTTTCGCGCCTGCCCTGCAACGGCCGCGGCCTGCCGCCCCTTGATATGGATGGATGCGGGATTGGCGAAGCAGCCGTCACTCGCAAGGCATTGCTGCATGGTCGCGATGACCCGCGGATCGACCGGTGTTGTCGCTGCGTAATCGAGGTATATCGGCTCACCCGTCATCGATCGCCGCCTTCGTTCCTGGCGGGTTCAAGTGCCGTCAGGATCCCCCTCAGGATGTTGACTTCGTTCTTGTCCAGGCTGGCTTTAACGAACAGTCTGCGCAATCGACGCATCAGGAGTCGCGGGTTGTCCGGGTCCAGGAAACCGCTTTCCGTGAGGACTGATTCGAGATGCTTGTAGAAATGCTCGTACTCCGCTCCCGTAGCCGGCGGAACATCGGGCTCGGATGCCTCCGGCGGCTGGTGCTGCAACAGGCGTATTTCATAACAGATTATCTGGACAGCCATTGCAATGTTAAGCGAGCTGAAATCCGGGGCTGTCGGAATGGTCAGAAGCGTGTTGCAACGATCGAGGTCATCGTTGGTCAGGCCGGATTTCTCAGGCCCGAATACAACCGCCACGTTGCCTGCGATGTTTTCTTTGGCAAGCCGTTGGGCACATTCCCTGGGCTCCATGTACGGCCAGTCGATAGCCCGGGAACGGGCACTGGCCCCGGCGACGTAAACGCAATCGGTGAGCGCCTCATCGAGGTGATCGACAACCCGGGCAGCCTCAAGAATATCCTCAGCGCCTGAAGCCCTGGCGGTTGCATCCTCATGCGGGAAATAACGCGGACTGACCAGGACCAGGTCTCGCAAGCCCATGTTCTTCATCGCACGGGCCGTAGCGCCGATATTTCCGGGGTGTGTCGTGCCAACGAGAATGATTCGAAATGCCACTGAATTTGAGGTCCTGGGGGTCAAAGGTCTGGTATTCTACCGCCGGTCGTCGGACCAGATCGACTTTAGGCGTCCGCTCGATTCGCAGAAATCTGCGGCGACGTTGCCCTGCTCTTTATTAACACTGGCGGAATAACACCATGCACGCAATGCTGAATGTGGCCGTAATGGCCGCACGTCGCGGAGGAGACACCCTCATCCGCAACCTGAACAAGCTCGAAAAGCTGAACGTCGAGCAAAAAGGCCGCAATGATTTCGTCAGTGATGCCGATCGCGCCGCCGAAAAGGCCGTGATCGAGACCATCCAGAGACACTACCCGGATCACGCCATCATGGCGGAAGAAAGCGGGCAGTCAGGGGATTCCGAATATACCTGGATTATCGACCCCCTGGATGGCACAACCAATTATCTGCATGGTTTTCCCGTTTTTTGTGTATCGATAGGCGTTTCTCATAAAGGGCGGCTCGAACAGGGTGTTGTCTACGACCCGCTGCGGCAGGAAATTTTCTCGGCGTCGCGCGGGGAAGGCGCGCAGCTCGATGGCAGAAGAATCCGTGTCAGTGGCAGGAAGGACCTCGAGCGAGCCTTGATCGGCACGGGGTTTCCCTATCGCGATTCGAACGAAGCGTTCGAGCCCTATATGAAGATGCTGGTCAGCGCCATGCATAACACAACCGGGATACGACGAGCCGGCGCGGCGGCACTGGACCTGTGTTACGTCGCCGCCGGACGCCTCGATGCTTACTGGGAAACCGGGCTGAAGCCGTGGGACCTGGCTGCGGGCGCCCTGATCATCCGCGAAGCAGGCGGGATCATCAGTGGCCTTGATGGCAGCGAAGACTTCATGGAGAGTGGCCACGTTCTCTGTGGCTCACCAAAAATCTATAGCGGGCTGGCAAAGCTTTTCAGCCCCGATATCAAGGAAATGTTCTCTAAATAATATAGAGAACGGGGCCGGAACAGGCTCTGACCCGAGTTCGGTCAGGGCAAATCGTCAACCATTGCCGGGTCAATCTCGGGCGGCAGCAGGTCCTTTGCATTGACATCCAGCAGGAGTGCAGTCGCGCTCGCCGTGTAAATCGATGAATACGTACCGACAACAATTCCGACGATCAAGGCGATCGAGAACGGGCCAACAGATTCGCCACCCAGGATAAGCAACGCGACAAGCACAAGCAGGGTCGTCATGCCCGTAATAATCGTTCGGGCAAGCATTTCGTTTACAGAAATGTTCATGGATTCCTCGGCGCCTACGCCGCGCAACTTGGTGAAGTTTTCGCGAATCCTGTCGAAGCAAACGACGGTATCATTCAGCGAGTAACCGATGACAGCAAGGACCGCCGCCACAACCGAAAGGTCGAATGAAATCCCGGTCAGAGAAAAGAAACCGATCGTCACGATAACGTCATGCGCAAGTGCCGCCACAGCGCCCATCGCAAATTTCCACTGAAATCGGAACATGACGTAGATGAATATCATCATCAGCGCGAAAATCAGCGCAAGACCGCCCTGCTCGGTCAGCTCCTCACCAACCTGCGCACTCACGAGCTCAACACGTTCCAGCTCGACACTCGAGTCACCACCCGAAAGTACGCCGAAAAGTCGATTGCGGATTTCGTTCGAGTCCTCGCCCATTTGTGGCGGCAATCGAACCAGGACATCCGTCGGTGTACCGAATGCCTGCACCACGTATCGTTCGAATCCTGCGTCATCAAGCCTGGATCGAATGTCATTCAGGTCCGCATCCTGCGGGTAGCGAACCTGGAGCAGTACTCCACCGGTGAAATCGATACCCAGATTGAGGCCGCGGGTCGCGAACGATCCAATCGAAATCACGACCAGCAGGATCGAGATCGAGATAGCCACGTTCCGCCTTGACCGGCTAAGAAAATCGATTTGTGTTTTTTCTGGTAAAAAGCGCATCAATTCTTCCTAGATCGGTAATTTTTCGAGGCGACGTCCGCCGAAAACGAGATTGACGACTGCCCGTGTGCCCACAATTGCCGTGAACATCGAAGTGAGAATGCCGAGCGACAGGGTTACGGCAAACCCCTTGATCGGCCCGGTACCAAACGCGAACAGGACAATCGCGGCGATCAGCGTCGTTACGTTGGCGTCCGCGATGGATGAAAATGCTTTTTCGTATCCTGCGTGAATGCTCTTTTGCACCGTCTCACCAGCAGCGAGTTCTTCCCGTATTCGCTCAAAGATAAGTACGTTCGCATCCACTGCCATTCCGACCGTGAGCACGATTCCGGCGATGCCTGGCAGCGTTAGTGACGCCTGCAAAAGCGATAACAACGCAACGATAAAGACAAGATTCGATAACAGCGCGAGATTCGCTATCATGCCAAAGCCACGATAGTAGACGGCCATGAATACGATTACCGCGAGGAAGCCCAGGATAACGGCCTCAAATCCCCTTTTTATATTCTCAGCACCCAGCGTCGGGCCAATTGTACGGTCTTCAACTTTGAACACCGGTGCCGCCAGCGCGCCGGCGCGCAACAACAGGGCCAGGTCTCTCGCTTCCACGCTACTGAGACCGGTGGTCACGAAATTATCTTTGAATACGCCGTTAATCGTGGCGGTATTGATTATTTCTTCGGTCTTTATTTGTCGATAGGACGCTGTGCCATCCGGCAGCACGATTTCTTCGCGGCGAGATTCGATAAATACCGTAGACATCGGCTTTCTCAGGTTCGCCTTGGTGTTCTCGAGCATCCGCTCTCCACCAGCAGAATCGAGCGTGATAAATACGGCCGGACGCCCCTCAGAGAAACCGGCCGATGCATCGATGATCTGGTCACCGGACGCAATGACTTCGCGCTTCAGTAGCTGTCCCGGCACACCCCGGCCCGCGTAGCGCCTGGATCCGGGGCTGTCGCCCGCTGTGTCAACCATGCGAAATTCAAGTGTTGCCGTCGCCGTCAGGATCTTGTCAAGTTCATTTGGATCCTGCACACCCGGCAACTGCACAACGATACGATTGACGCCCTGGCGTTGAACGAGCGGTTCAGCTACGCCGAGCTGATCAACACGATTACGCAGCGTCGTAATGTTTTGTTCAATCGCGAAATCTTGCCGGGCCTTGATCTGCAATTCGCTCATACGTACGCGCAGCGAGCGTCCGTCGGTACCGTCAAGGATCAGGACATCGGCATCGGCCTCGCGGATAATTTCACGAGCCCTCTCAAGATCTTCCGCTGTGCGCAACCTGACATTGATCTGCGCTCCTTCGAGCTGAACCAGCGGGCGAATACGTTCGTCGCGCAATCGGCTGTCGAAGTCCTGCTCATAAGCTGCAAGGCGGCTGGTGACTGCACTGTCCATGTCCACTTCGAGGAGTACATACACTCCGCCGCGAAGGTCCAGACCAAGACTCATCGGATCCAGCCCGAGATTCCGCACCCATTCGGGCAGTTTTGGTGCCAGGGTTATCGCGACGTTCGAATCAGACTCAAACTGCCGCTTGAGTATTTCGGCAGCCTTTGTCTGGTCAGCATCCGAATTGAAGCGAACGACAACACGACCAGCTTTAAGATAGGTCGCTTCTGGGGATACGCCTTCGGATTCCAGTACCTGGACAATTCGGGTGACACGCTGCTCACCAAAGGAATCTCCGTCCCGGTTTGCAACCTGAACTGCGGGCGCACTGCCGTAGATGTTTGGCATGGCGATGAGGATGCCTACCATCAAGATAAGCAACACCAGCACGTTCAGCCATGTCGGATAACGATTCATGAGGGACCTTTAATCAGGCAGCGTCGATCGTGCCCTTCGGCACGACTGCAGATACCGTGGTCTTCTGAACTTTGATCTCTACGTTCTCGGCGATCTGCAAAGTTGCATAGTGCTCGCTGACCGCGGTGACTTTTCCAAGCACGCCACCGGCCGTTAGCACTTCGTCTCCGGTTGACAACGCACCAATCAAGGCAGTGTGTGCCTTTTGCCTCTTCTGCTGCGGTCGGATCAAAAGAAAATAGAAAGCGACGAAAATCACGATCATGGGCAGGAAGAAACCGAACGGATCGGCCTGGGGTGCATCCTGCGCGTATGCAGTACTGATAAAAAATTCCATGGTCAGGGTTCCAGTTGCCCGCCTGTAAATCGGGCCTAAAAAATGGCGCGCCATTATGGCATACGATCGACCAAGGTGGGGACGCCGTTTAGGGAATCAAGCAATCATTACAAAAAGGGCCCGAAAGCCCCGTTTCGACTGTCATTCGCCTACGGGGGACGAATAGGCCGCCCGGACTTTTGCAACCACGTCGGACAGTGAGTCACTCTCGATTCCATTGCGCAAATCAATCATAAGTCTTTGATAATAGTGCAAATTATGAATCGTCCCAAGGCGCGGGCCAAGTATCTCGCCACACTTTTCCAGGTGCCTCAGGTAGGCCAGGCTGTAGTGCTTGCAGGTGTAGCAACTGCAGTCCGGATCCAGCGGCCCGGTATCGTCCGAATAACGGGCGTTGCGAATTTTGACCGTGCCCCGGGAAGTGAACAGGTGGCCGGTGCGCGCATGCCGGGTCGGAATAACGCAGTCGAACATGTCCACCCCGCGGCCAACCGCTTCGGCGATATCGACGGGTGTGCCAACGCCCATCAGGTAACGGGGCTTGTCCGCGGGCATCGACGGCATCAGGTGATCAAGCACCGCGATTCTCTCATTTTCCGGCTCACCGACCGCCAGCCCACCGACGGCATAACCATCGAATCCGATCGCCATCAACCCATCTAGTGATTCGCGCCGCAGGTGATCATAAATTCCGCCCTGTACGATACCGAACAGGGCTTCACCACGGTCCGGCTCTTTCTTTTTGAGTTCGTCGAAGCGATCCCGGCTTCGACGAGCCCATCTGAGTGACAATTCCATCGAGTCACGCGCCGCTTCCTCCGTTGCCGGGTAGGGTGTGCACTCATCGAAAATCATCGCAACGTCGGAATTGAGTGCATGCTGGACTTCCATCGACCTTTCCGGCGTCAGGAATACCTCGTCGCCGTTGACCGGCGAGCGGAATCGAACACCTTCTTCCGTCAGTTTTCGGAGCTCAGCCAGGGAAAATACCTGGAACCCGCCTGAATCAGTCAGTATCGGCCCATGCCAGTTTACGAACTCGTGCAGGCCGCCGTGCTTCTGCACGATGTCCGTTCCAGGCCGAAGCATGAGGTGAAAAGTATTCCCAAGAATAATATCGGCGCCACTGGTTCGGACTTCTTCCGGTGTAACACTCTTGACCGAACCGTAGGTACCAACCGGCATAAATGCCGGGGTGCTTACCGTTCCGCGCCTGAAGTGGAGTGCGCCGGTCCGTGCCATACCCGACGTTTTGTGGACTTCGAACTTCATCCTCGCTCCGGCAATAACAGCATGGCGTCACCATAACTGAAAAAACGGTACTGCTGCTCTACTGCATGTCGGTAAGCGGACATGACCTTGTCGTAGCCGGCAAACGCGGCAACCAGCATTAACAGGGATGACTTCGGCAGGTGGAAATTAGTCAGCAACATATCAACAGACTGAAACTCGTAGCCGGGAAAAATAAAAATGTCGGTCTCGCCTTCGAAAGGTCGTATCAGGCCACCGTCGGAAGCAGCTTCAAGCGCCCGCACAGACGTTGTACCGACGGCGATCACGCGTCCACCGGACGCTCGGGTTTCGCGTACCGCATCACAAACGCTTTCGCTCACCTCGACTCGCTCAGCGTGCAACTGATTTGCCTCCAGCTGCTCCTCGCGCAGCGGCTGGTAGGTCCCCGCACCAACGTGCAGGGTTACGAATGCGTGCCGGACGCCCATCGCCCTGGTTTCATCCAGCATATCCTGATCGAAATGCAGCCCCGCCGTTGGTGCGGCAACCGCGCCGGGCAGGTTCGCGTACACCGTCTGGTATCGCTCGTCGTCGGCTGATTCTTCATCCCTCTGCAAATAGGGCGGCAGCGGAACCTCTCCGTGACATTCGAGAAAAGGCGCTATTGGACGGTCAAATCGCAAACTGAACATGTCGCCCTGCCGACCGGTTACGGTCGCATCGCAATCGGCGGCAAACCGGATGATCGATCCCGGCTTCGGTGTTTTGCTGGCCCGGACCTGTGCCAGCGCCTCATTTTCAGTCAACAGTCGCTCTACCAGGATCTCAACCTTTCCCCCGGTTGCTTTACTGCCGCGAAGTCGCGCGCGGATGACTCGCGTATCGTTGAATACGAGCAGGTCTCCCTCGTCGAGGAGCTTCGGAAGTTCCTTGAAGTGGTGATCCTCGACCGCAACGCCAACATGCAGCAATCGGCTGCCGCCGCGTTCCGGCATCGGGTAGCGGGCGATCAGGCCGTCGGGCAGCTCGTAATCGAAATCAGATAAAAGCATGGGCCGGGATCATACATTGATCCGGCCCATTCGGCGGCGCCGATGTTGCTGCCATTCCGGCGCGTCAGGTCAAAGCCGAAACTACGTGCGGTCCTGTTCGATGACGACAATTTTCTGCACTGGCGCCAGCGGGGCGTCCGGTACGAACCCCGGCAAAACGGCACTGCTGCGAGTGTCCGGGATTTCCAGCTTGATGGTGCGCTTGCGCTTGTCACGCATTATTTCTATTTGCAGCTGTTCGCCACTTTCATACGAACCCAGAATTCGCATTGCATGCGCTACTGAAGTCGGTTTTCGACCATCGATGCTCAGAATTACGTCACCGTCCTCGAGCTGCAGGTCTTCATTGCCGGGTGCGCTGACAACCAGCAATCCTTCGTCAGTACCAAAATAGCTTCCAAGCCGTTCACTTAGTGGCGCCAGTTCCATCGCGCCAAAACCGTCCCCGCCCGACCGCCAGATAAAGTTGTTGAACTCCCTGACATGTGGCGCCAGGTGTGCGTTTGGCATGCTGAAGTCTTCACCATCAAACCTGAAGGCAAATACGTTGCTATCCATCGGACGAGGTGTAACGTTCGCCGACGCACTTTTTCCGGCGCGCAGGTACTCAATCGCCAGCGTATCGCCCTCCTCGACGCCCTCCATGAAATGCAGCAACCTGGTATTAGCCTCCTGGCTGTTTTCCGCAGTCAATGTCTCGCCGTTTACCGACGTTATGATGTCTCCTGATCGCAAGCCCGCTTCTTCCGCCGCACCGCCAGGCGACACACTCATGATTGCGACGCCCTCAACCGGTCCTCCTTCCTCACTGGCGCTGATCGAAACGCCAAGCATCGGACCGCCACGACCGGCCCGGATAATTCTTTCAAGATGCTCGACACGCGGCAGCTGGGCGAGCGACAGATCGGCTACCTGGCGTGCTGCTTCCGCCAGCCGCTGCTCCGCCTCTGCCATGCGCGCCTCGGTCTCGTGCTGCCTGATCTGGCTCTCGCGTTCTTCGGGCGCTACGCTTTCCTGTGCAATCGCCGGGGCACACAAAAGCGCAATCAACGACACCATTACTGCTTTTTTCGTAACTAACATGTTCTCCACTCCTGAACCTGCCCGCATCTTCACCAGGTACTTTCCCTGCATCGCAAGCCGTTCAACAAAATTCAAAATGCCATCCGTTGCGCTTGTGCCCTGCGCAAATTCAACAGGGAGTTCATTAACCGGACACGTTCGCGCCAATATATTTCTGCTTCCACCTGGCTCAGACGATAAGCCGGGTGATTTAACCGGTAGTCAATCGCCGCGATCCGGTCTTCGAGCTCAGCAATAGTTGCTGCCGTACTCGCGCGAACCATGCGCGGCTGCCCTGGCAACGCGCGCAAATCCCTTTCAATTTGCTGCGACTGCACCATCAGTGCATTCAGGTTCGCGGGCCCGCTGTTATCGATATCTGCAATGGAAGGCGTGTCCGAAACTGCCTCGTCCCCGACTTCAATAACGGGCACCTGGACATTAAGCACGGCAAGCACGACCGCAGCTGCGATGCCCGCCCCTGACAGCCACTTCGCGGCTTCGGAATAGCGCCCCCTGAACATTCCCTCGGCGCGAGCCTGCGCCTCGATTCGCTGCCACACTTCACGTGGTGGTGGCGTTTCTTTAAGGTCGCGAAGCCCGGTCTGCAGGAGGTCGCGTTCTGCAACGCTCAGCCCGATATTCATCTTTTCATCCTGTTGCTCTTTACGTTCGTTCATATCCGCCAATTCCGCTTCTTGCGCATGTCAGCAACTTCCCAAAACCGAGTCCTGCATGCCTGCTTTCGCATCAATTCGTTCAATCTCTGCATCGAGCATCGGCCGAAGTCGCTGATAGGCACGCGACAACTGCGATTTGGAAAAACTTTCTGTTTTTCCCATGAAGTCGGCTATTTCCTTGTGCGTAAAGCCCTCGACATCATGCAGCCAAACCACTGTCCGGCTGACTTCCGGTAAATTTGCCAGGGCCACCTCCAGATCCATGGCCTGATCCTGTCGTGCAGAACAGGTCGGCATGCCCCTGCTCTCAAAAGTCATCTCTTCCCAGTCGTCATCAAGGCTCTGACCTCGGCTGTGCCACGCCGAGCGCAGGAACATCAGGGCCTTTGATATCGCTATTCGCCGAATCCACATACCGAGCGGTGCTTCGCCGCGAAAACCGGAGACACTGCGAATCACTTCCATAAACGTGTCCTGCAGCAAATCCTCCGCCTGTGCAGGAACCCTCGTGAATCGCAGGCAAACCGAATACACAGGCGACGAAAAAGCGCGATAAATGATTTCATGCGCCTTGGCATCCCCACGGGCTGCGCGTTTTACGATCGCCGGATCGATCCGGATGTCAGCAAATTTACTCATGTCCTGATCTGTAGGATGCCGCCGCTTTGGAAAAGGTCGCAGGAATTTTGAGTATAGAGTGGCAGGCGCACAGGCACCCGCATATACTTAGCGCCTTTCGGCCGGGAGCCCCGTCAGGCGGCACACCCGGCAGTTGATTGATGCAGCCGGGGTGGCGGAACTGGTAGACGCGCCGGATTCAAAATCCGGTTCTGGCAACAGAGTGCGAGTTCGATTCTCGCTCCCGGCACCATCAATCAATTCACCCGTGGCAGGATCAAGAAAAACCCATGAAATTCTGTTCAGGCTGCGGTGAATCCGTTGACAGGCGAGTACCTGATGGCGACGACAAGGAACGCTGGGTCTGTCAGAGCTGCGGTATCGTTCATTACCAGAACCCAAAGATTGTCGTCGGCTGTATACCTGAGCGGGATGGCAAGATTCTGCTCTGCAAAAGAGCGATTGAACCGCGCTCCGGATTCTGGACACTTCCAGCCGGATTCATGGAGCTAGGCGAGAGCATAGCCGATGGCGCGGCGCGCGAAACGCTGGAAGAAGCATGCGCAACCGTTGAGATCGGAAGACTGTTCGCGTCGGTCGACGCAATTTATGCCGGGCAGCTACACCTGTTCTTTACCGCAAAACTGGTGAGCGACTTCTCGGCAGGTTACGAAAGCCTCGAGGTCGCGCTTTTCGATGTGGCCGACATCCCCTGGAGTGACCTGGCATTCCTGACCAACAGGTTCGCCCTGGAAAAGTATGTTGAAGATGCTGGGCAGGACAACGGCATTCACGTACACGTGCTCAGGAATAAACGCCCCGGCAGTCCCGCCTAGCAGGCGATCATCAGTTCAATGCAGAGGCAATCGCTTCGCTAAGCTGCTTGGCTGGCAGATAACCACTGAACAAAGTGCCGTCCTCGAGCACGATCGCCGGCGTACCTCTTAAGCCAACATCCTGGCCAATCGCATAATGCGTGCTGACAATGGACGAATCGCATTCGTGCATTGGAAAACTCTTATCAAGTTTTGCAAGCGTGAGCGCTTCGTTTCGATTGTCGGCACACCAGACGTTCTGCGCTTTCACCCAGGATTCCGAGGTCGGGCCATTTCGCGGGTAGAGGAAATAGCGGATTTCGATACCCTCGTCCATGTACTCGCTCATCTGGCTGTGCAGCCTGCGGCAGAATGTGCAGTCGATATCCGTGAAGACAGAGACAATGTGACGAACTTTTTCCGGCTTGTAGATAATCAGCTGGTCGTCGGGTACCGCAGACATCATTTTGGCGCGAGCATCGTTGCGGCTCACTTCGGAGAGATTCGTCGATTCCTGAAGGTCGATCAGGTCGCCCTGCAACAGGTATCGCCCATCACTGGAGATGTAGGCGATGATGGCACCCTTGCGGACCGTGTACCATCCATCGACTTCACTCGCGAACACGTCGTCTTCTGCGATTCCAGAAAACATGCCTGAAACAGTCTCCCGCACCTTCTGTAGCTCGTCGGCATCGCTGGCGGCCTGTGCGGTCCCGGCAGCCATCGCCAGCGCAGCAGACGCCAAAAAACTGATTCGCAGAAAATTCGATTTCATCTGGTATTCCTTATCATCGGGCCAACCGGGCCGATACTGTCAATTCATCAAAGCTGATTGTTAGATAACCTGCAGCGCATTGGACAGCCTGCCGGCGTGCCGGTTCCACATTCGAAAGCGCCGCGATTGTACCAAAGGAAGCCACCGAATATCGTCATATGTTACGCCATATGAGTGGGCGGGGGCCCGCGCTAGCCCCTGGGGTGATGCTGGCCGTGCAGATCCTTCAGGCGCTCCCTGGCGACGTGGGTGTAAATCTGGGTGGTCGACAGGTCGCTGTGGCCTAAGAGCAACTGCACAACGCGAAGATCCGCGCCCCGATTGAGAAGGTGCGTGGCAAATGCGTGGCGCAGGCTGTGTGGCGACAGTTTTTTGCTAATCCCGCCCTTTTGCGCATAGCGCTTGATGATGTGCCAGAACGCCTGGCGTGTCATCCGATCGCCGCGGCGCGTTGGGAACAGGTAGTCCGTCTGGCGTTCGAGAAGGATTTCCATGCGTGGCCCGTCGATGAAATCGCGCAGCCAGCGTTGGGCTTCCTCGCCCAGGGGAATCAGTCGTTCGCGATCGCCTTTTCCGACGATGCGCAATACGCCCTGGTTGAAGTTGACCTGGGATTGCTTGAGATTAATGAGCTCCGAAACCCTGAGGCCGGTCGCATAAAGTAATTCGAGCATTGCCCGGTCTCTATGACCTAAGGGCTCATCGGTGTTCGGTGCCTGAAGAAGTGCATCGACTTCGTCTTCGGTCAACGTTTTCGGCAGCGAGCGGCCAATGCGCGGCATTTCGATATCCGCTGTCGGGTCCGTGTCACGCAGGCCTTCGCGCATGATGTAACGGAAGAAACGACGAAAGCTGGAGAGCTGCCGGGCAGTCGATCTTGGCTTGGCACCGCTTTCAACACGACCCGCGATGAATTCCAGCAGATCGGCTTTTTCGGCGCTTTGAATGGAAATGTCCTGCTCTGACAATCGACGATCCAGTGTCATCAGGTCAGCTCGATAGGCACCCAGCGTATTCGCGGACAGTCCGCGTTCCATCCAGATTGCATCGAGAAAGCGGTCAACCAGTTCTTCCGAACCGGCCTCAGGTTTTCCAGTTTTGTCTTTCTGACTGCTAGTCATAGTATCCATCGATTACGGGCCGTCCATGGCTTGCTTGTCGGCCGGGATGGTCGCAATGCGGGCCAGTGCTGGTAACATAAAGCTCACAGGCCAGGCCGGTCGCGTTCCATCAATCCGGTTGCCAAGCAACGGATTTTTCAAGGAATTGAGTATGAGGAGCCCCATGCCGGACCGGCGTGACCGCTGTCACAAATTCATCAAGGCATTTACATAAAGTGATCTGCGTCACAGGCCATTTGCCCAAATGGGTCGGCGTTTCCGAATATTCTGCCGCAAATGACTGAATCGGGATCGGCATTGGCCAAGTCGCCCGGCGTTGGCGATCTCCTCTACGGCATTTACGCCTGGACAGTTTTCATATTGTTTGTTCTGGTCGCTATTGTCTGTGCGCTAATCGTGCCGGGCCTTGCCAGGCGACGTCGCATCGTCGCTTTTTGCGCTCGCACGCCGCTGCGACTCGCCGGCATCGGAACGACTGTCAGGGGACTGGAAAAAATCCCGACCGGCGACTGCGTAATAGTGGCCAATCATGCGAGTTACGCGGACGGAGTCATTCTGCAGGGATACCTGCCACCCCGGTTCTCCTACGTCATCAAGGGCGAGATGCGGCGCTTTCCGATCGTCGGCTTCCTGTTGCGCCGTATTGGTTCGAAATTCGTCGAGCGCTTCGAGGCGTCGGGCAGCGCAAGGGATGCCCGCCAATTGTTGCGAGCCGCGAGCGCGGGTGAGTCGCTGGCGCTGTTTCCCGAAGGCACATTTGTCGAGGAGCCCGGACTGGGGCGATTTCGCTCCGGAGCATTCGCAGCTGCGATCAAGGCTGGTGTTCCCGTCGTTCCCGTGGTCATATCGGGTTCCCGCCGGCTACTCCCGGCAGGCAGGGCCCTGCCCCGTCGCAGTCAACTCCGGGTCGAGGTACTCAATCCGATCGATCCGGCAGAAAATGCCTTTGGCAGCAGCAAGTCGCTTGCTGATCTTGCAAGGCGAAAAATCCTGGAAGTACTGGACGAACCCGATCTGCTGTCTGCATAGACTGCGATGGCATCTACCCGATTACCGATATTGCACGACGGTGCGAGATACGGGACAGTACCCGTCCCGGATAGACCTCAACATCGGATAGTAATCTCAATGAGCATGAATCCCATCGTAATTGTCGCTGCGCGTCGCACGCCCATGGGCGCATTCCAGGGCGCGCTCGGCGCGGCAAGTGCTACTCACCTGTCTGCGACCGCATGCCGTGCCGCGTTGGCCGACACCGGCCTGGATCCGGCTGCCATAGACGAAGTGCTGCTCGGTTGCGTCCTTCCGGCCGGCCTGGGCCAGGCACCGGCACGCCAGGCGGCGCTCGGCGCCGGACTGCCTCTCGCCGTACCCTGCACGACTGTCAACAAGGTCTGCGGCTCCGGTATGAAAACGACGATGCTGGGCCACGACCTCATTCAGGCTGGCAGCGCAAAGATTGTCATGACCGGCGGAATGGAATCGATGAGCAACGCGCCCTATCTCATGCCGAAGGCCCGCGGTGGCTACCGAATGGGGCATCAGGAAGTACTCGATCACATGTTCTTCGACGGACTGCAAAATCCCTATGACGGCAACATGATGGGCCACTTTGCAGAACTGACCGCCGAAAAATACGGCTTCACCCGCGAGGACCAGGACGCGTTTGCGATTCAATCCGTGACTCGCGCGCAGGCGGCCATTGCCGGCGGTCGATTCACTGGCGAAATCGCGCCGGTCACCGTGAAAAATCGCAAGGGCGAAACAATCGTTGAACAGGACGAAGGGCCCGGCGTTGCCAATATCGAGAAAATTCCGCTGCTGAAACCGGCATTCAAAAAAGACGGGACCGTCACCGCGGCAAGCTCGTCGTCCATTTCCGACGGTGCAGCCAGCCTCGTACTGATGCGTGAAGACGACGCGAAGGCAAGAGGCATTGAAGTGCTGGCGAGAATTGCTGGTCATAGTGGTTTCGCACACGAACCGGAATGGTTTACGACTGCCCCGGTATTTGCCATCAAGTCTCTGCTAAAGCGGCTTGGTTGGGACGCGGAGTCCGTTGACCTTTATGAAATCAACGAAGCTTTTGCCTGTGTCACGATGGCGGCGATGAAAGATGTCGGCATCGATCACGGCAAAGTAAACGTGAATGGCGGTGCCTGCGCACTGGGACACCCCATCGGCGCATCCGGTGCACGAATAATAGTGACCCTCGTCCACGCGCTGCGAAACCGGGGTGGTGGAAAAGGCATCGCGTCACTGTGCATCGGTGGCGGAGAGGCAACTGCAATCGGTATCGAAGTTTAAAGCGAACAGTTATAGAGAATTGGAGAATAAGGATGGAACTCGCTTCAGCTAAGGCAGTGATCACTGGCGCTGCATCAACACACGGTCTGGGTTTCGCAAGCGCGAAGAAAGTTATCGATGCAGGCGGTTACGCAGCATTACTTGACGTAAACGATGCAGAAGGCGCCCAAAGTGCCGCTGAACTTGGCGAGCGGGCTATTTACATCCATACCGATGTTTCTTCCGAAACCGATGTTCAGGCTGCGATCAAGAAGGCGAATGAATTCATGGGCGGAATCACGCTTGCCGTCAATTGTGCCGGCGTCATTGGTGCTGCAAGGGCACTGGGCCGCGAAGCGCCTATGCCTGGAGAGTTCTTCCTGAATACGCTCAAAGTCAACCTGCTGGGATCGTTCCTGGTCGCCAAGGAAGCAGCCAACGTGATGCAGCACAATGAACCTAATGACGATGGTGAAAGAGGACTGATTGTCAGCACAGCATCGATCGCTGCATTTGAAGGTCAGATCGGCCAGGTTTCGTATTCCGCCTCTAAAGGCGGCGTCGTCGGTATGACTCTGCCGCTCGCTCGCGAATTTGCGCGTGTGGGTATTCGTGTAAACGTCATCGCGCCCGGCATTTTCATGACACCGATGGTCGCCGGAATGACGCCGGAGCTACAGGCATCCCTCGGCGCCCAGGTACCGTTCCCTTCACGACTCGGTCGGCCCGAAGAATATGCCGACCTGCTCGCCAGTATTTACGGCAACGCAATGATCAACGGCGAGACGATTCGTCTCGACGGCGCAATTCGCATGCAGCCCAAGTAGGCGAACTGCGACTGACCGTTTGCGATTACATGCCCGAATAATTGGGTCCGCCGCCGCCTTCCGGCACGGTCCAGACAATATTCTGGCGCGGGTCCTTGATGTCACAGGTCTTGCAGTGCACGCAATTCCCGGCGTTGATCTGAAAACCTGGCTTACCGCCATCATCGACTATTTCGTAGACGCCGGCAGGACAGTACCGCTGCGCCGGCTCGTCGAACATCGGCAGGTTGTAGGAAACAGGGATCGTCTCGTCTTTCAGCCGCAAATGTGACGGCTGATCCTCTTCATGAATTGTGCTGGAAAGGAATACGGAGGACATGCGATCGAATGTCAGGACGCCATCCGGTTTAGGGTAAATGATCTCCGGCGAATCACTCGACTTATCCAGTGACTCATGATCGGCCTGCGGATTACGCATCGTAAACGGCAGCTTTCCGCGAAAAATATTCTGGTCGATGAAAGTAAATGCCGCGCCAAGGAACGTCCCGAACTTGTGCAGCGCCGGCCCGAAATTGCGTACGCGATAAAGCTCATCGTGCACCCAGGATGCCTTGACCGCCGCATCGTAGTCACTCAATTCGGCATATTCCTCACCTTTGGCAAGAGACGCGTAGACGCTTTCAGCGGCCAGCATGCCCGTCTTCATCGCAGTATGGGCACCTTTGATTTTCACGCCGTTAAGAAATCCGGCGCCACAGCCGACAAGTACGCCACCGGGGAAACTCAGTTTCGGTACGGACTGCAAGCCACCTTTATTGACGGCGCGCGCACCATAGCCGATACGCTTTCCGCCTTCCAGGTAGTGCCGAATCTTCGGATGTAACTTCCATCGCTGGAATTCCTCGAAAGGTGACAGGCCTGGATTGCGATAATTTAACGCGACAATGAAGCCCGCATAAACCTGGTTATTAGCAGCATGATAGAGAAATCCGCCACCCTCGGTCCTGTTGTCGAGCGGCCAACCCATCGTGTGCACAACGAGACCTTCGTGGTGCTTCGCGGCATCAATTTCCCATACCTCTTTGATGCCGATGCCATAATGTTGCGGATCGGCATCCTGACGAAGATCGAACCTGTCCATCACCGACTCACTCAGGTTGCCCCGCACGCCCTCCGCGAATATCGTATATTTCCCCAGGAGTTCGTATCCCGCCTGGAAAGAGTCCTTGCGCTTGCCATTTTTGTCGACGCCCATGTCGCTGGTTGCGACGCCTGTTACACGCCCGTCTGAATCGAAAAGGACTTCTGCAGCCGCGAATCCTGGAAACACATTGATACCTGCCGCCTCGGCTTTCTCGCCCAACCACTGACTCAGACGTCCAAGACTGACGATGTAGTTGCCGTGATTGTGCATTGGCGAAGGCAATAACAATTGCGGAATTCGCTGCGACCTTCTCTCGCCAGTCAGGTAATGAATGATGTCTCCATTAACTGCGGTTGTAACCGGAGCACCCTCATCCTTCCAGTCCGGGTAAAGTTCGTCCAGCGCCCGAGGTTCGAAGACGTTGCCCGACAGGATGTGGGCACCAATTTCAGATCCCTTCTCTACGACGACGACAGACAATTCCTTTCCGTCCGCCTCAGCGAGCTGTGTCAGACGACACGCAGCGG
>JAHEFD010000067.1 GCA_024640345.1 Woeseiaceae bacterium | reverse complement strand
GCGCATGCTGTCCTTGGCAACGCGACTGCCGTCACCGAGGCCCGTTGTGCCGTCATCCCCGGTCTTCGTATAAATCTTGCTCAGCCGATTACCCATTTTGAATCCGATTGGCCTGGTTCAGTTGAAAGATCGCAAGCATGCTGGAAGTGCAGCCGGGAGTCGAGTCCCGGCCGGCAGCGCGACTTGTTTATGAACTCGAGTGAAGCCATAGTTGTCGCTCTTTGAAATCAATCAGAACGATAAATGCCCGAAGCAATTCAATCGGCTGAACTGAAAGTCGCGATCAAGGCGGCAGAGGTTGCTGCTGACATCAGCCGCCAGTATTACCACGGCAATTTCACGGTAACGACAAAGTCTGATATGACACCCGTTACCCAGGCGGATATCGAATGTGAGCAGGCTATCCGCGAGGTGATCCTGGCCGAATTTCCCCACCACGGTTTTTTCGGTGAGGAAACCGGCAAAACACAGGCGGATGCTGCCAATCTCTGGCTGGTCGACCCGATTGACGGCACGAAAGCATTCGTCCGCCAGTATCCGTTTTTTTCGACCCAGATAGCGTTAATGCGCGACGGGGAAATTGTGCTGGGTGTGTCAAGCGGCACCATGTTCGGTGAACTCGCGTGGGCTGAACGCGGATCGGGAGCCTGGTTGAACGACAAGCGAATCAATGTCAGCGACATAGGTGACCCGAATCGGGCAGCGGTGTCTGTTGGCAATTTGAAGTCGCTTGCGCAAAGTGACGGCTGGGCCAAGCTGGGTGAATTCATAGCGATGTCGGATCGCATACGTGGCTATGGGGACTTCTATCATTACCACCTGCTTGCATCGGGGAAAATCGACGTAGTTGTTGAGTCCGATGTGAATATTCTCGACATCGCGGCATTGTCTTTAATCGTGACGGAAGCGGGAGGTGTGTTCACCGATTTAAACGGTGCAATGCCAACGCTCCGGACCCGGTCCGTGCTTGCAGCCAATCCGGCGCTGCACAGGACATTCCTGGCGCAACTCGAAGGATACGTCGAATGACCGACTTGCCAATTTTTCAGGTGGCGGCATTTACCGATCAGAATTTCGGTGGCAATCCTGCTGCAGTCGTTCCGCTGGAGGAATGGCTTGACGAGACCATGATGCAAAAGATCGCGGCGGAAAATAATCTGTCCGAAACAGCGTTTTTCGTGCCGCTGGGCCCCGGTGAATGGCATATTCGCTGGTTTACGCCAGCGGTAGAGGTCCCGCTTTGCGGCCACGCAACGCTGGCCAGCGCCGCGGTCATCCGTTCCAAGCTCGGTCACAGGGACTGGCCGATCAGGCTTCAGTCGGCCAGTGGCCCGTTGGTCATTGACGTCGATTCGGATAAATTCGTTCTCGACCTGCCGGCGAATCGCGGCAATCCGGCAGAGCTTCCGGAAGGGCTGGAGGTCGCGTTGGGCGCGACAGCGCTCGAGTCATATATCGCTGCTAACGACATCTACATGATTGTTCTGCGCGATGAAGCTTCGGTCGTTGCACTTCGTCCCGACTTCAGCAAGATGGCGACGATGACTAAACATGGTGTCATCGTTACGGCGCCAGGAGACAAAGTTGATTTCGTGTCCCGGTTCTTTGCGCCGGCGATTGGTATCGCCGAAGATCCGGTGACGGGTGCGGCTCATTGCGTACTGACGCCTTACTGGTCAAAACGATTGAATAAAGGCACGCTCGATGCACGCCAGGTATCCAGCAGGGCAGGCGTGCTCGAATGCGAAGATCACGGTGACAGGGTGAAACTTCGTGGTAGTGCTGTTTTCTTCCTTTCCGGAAACATAACAATCCCCTAGCGAAGGGATCGTCAGCAGGCAGGCCTGGAGGATCCCACCGCGATAAACAGGTTGGTGTTTCGCCAGGGTATCGTGTCTATTTCCGTTCCATAAAGCTCAGTCAGGCGGATATCCGTCAGCACCTCCGCCGTATCACCTATTTTCCAGCGACCGTCGCCGTAAAGCAGCAAGCAGCGGTCCGCAAATCGCGCCGCAAGATTGACGTCGTGAAGGCTTGCGACGATGCTGTTTTGCTGCTGTGCTTTCTCCGAGAAGATACGCAACACGTCAAGCTGATGCTGCGGATCGAGGTGATTCGTAGGCTCATCGAGCAGGTAAATTTGCGGGGCCTGCGTCAATACCTGGGCGACTGCAAGGCGTCGCCGCTCCCCGCCGGACAACGTGTTTACCTCACGTGAGGCGAGATCTCCAAGGTCGACCTGTCGCAGAGCTTCGCGGGCAATCTCTCGGTCGTCAACGCTTTCCCAGCGAAACCGGGCGATATGCGGGTGTCGCCCGATCATCGCAGTATCGAATACGGACGCCGGGAAAATATCCTCGGTGTATTGCGGCAATAGGGCCATCCTCGTCGCGATTTGCCGTCGATCAATATCGCCGATGTCTTCACCATCCAGCCTGACAGCGCCGGACTGCGTCGGTCGAATGCCCGCCAGCGTATGCAGAGTCAGCGATTTGCCGACTCCGTTGGGACCGAGAAGGGCAAGGAATTCGCCGGGTTTGACGTCAATGGTCAGGTCGCTGACGAGCGTGCGGCCGGGAACGGTCACAGACAATTGATGGCAACTGAGGGTCGTCGTTCCGGCGTTATTCATCCGGCCAGATTAACAGAGTGGCGTCAGTGAATTGAATGCTTTGTTTGCGCTGGCCGATCAGTCAATTAGCCGAATTTCCCTGGCCGTTTCATCGCCGATGATCACGTAATTCAGGCTTTTCGGCACGATGGCATCAAATTTCGACAAGGCGATCCGACCGCCCATTATTTCCGCCAGCGTTTGCGGGTAGAGCGGCTTTCGGTCCGGTTCTGCAAACCCCTGCGGAAATTCAGGTTGGCCGGAACCAGGCTCGTATTTATCCGTTGCCCCCAGTGTGTGAAGAAACTCGTGGGCGATGATCACGTTATTGACGCTCGCCTCGCGACGGCCGGCATAGGCATTTACGATGCCGACCATGCCTTTCTGTAGTCCGACTGAATTCTCAAGCACAATCTGACCGCTCGGGGCGTGATAGCGAATGAATATTCGTACGTCCGGATCCGGTTTGTCCTGTGGTCCGGCGACATCGCCCGCCCACCAGCGCATCTTCAGACTCCAGATAGCAATATCCAGGGGGTTGGTGTTGTCACCGATGACCGGCGGCTGCTCGTGAATTTGCCGGCCCAGCTCCATGCGTACCGGCCGCGCCAGTGTATGTCCGTACTTCCCGATTTCCTGGGTGATGAACGATTCGATGTCGGTGAAATCTTCGATTTTCAACCGGTCGATGTATTCCTGGCTCGTGTCGCTGCCATCGGCATTGATCGGATAAACCTTGACCCAAAGGCTGTTATTCCAGTCTGTACTGCGCGCCTGTGTCAGCCATGTGCCGAAGGCGACAAAAAACAGGATCAGCAAAAGAACCGTTATGCGAAATGCTTTGAACATGGGGCCGATACGTATCCGCTTGAAAAATCAAGACCAGTTCCGGTCGGGGTTCGGCCATTAGGCCGGAACCTGCGTGCAGAGAAAAGTAAATTGGTCTCAGTTCGGGGCTTTATCGACTGGTCTGGTTCGGTTTTCTGAACCGGAGCACGAAACGGTCAGTCTTGCCACGAATTTCCGGGGCGCTCATGTTCCGGCTGTGATCGTCTGCCGGATTGCGCAATACATCGCTTTGCGCCTCGAGAACGAACCCGGCCGACTCGAGTTCGTCAATGACGATCTGCGGGTCGATGCGATGGAGGGTATTGCCAGTCTCCGGCGAAGAGCCCGCTGCAGCATAGTGATCGACGACGCCGAGCATGCCACCCGGGCGCAGGGCGTCATATAACTCGGCGATCAGCGCAGGTCCGTCAATCTTCGGCCAGCCATTGTCGGGATCCACGTAGTAGATGTCGTGATAAGCAAGAATCATCATGACCGCATCGAATGCCGCATCCGGCAAATCCAGCGCATCGTTTTCCGCCATCAGGACGCGAACGTTCGCGAGTCGGCCATTAGCGAAGCGGTTGGTTGCTTCTTCGCCGACGAATTGCGCATACGCCTGGTTGGAATGGGCGATAACGCTCCCTGTCGAACCGGCAACGTGAGAAAGCATTTCTGTGTAGTACCCGCCGCCAGAGAACATGTCGAGGACATCCATCCCCGGCACAATGCCGAGGAATTCCAGGACTTCGGCTGGCCTGCGTCCGACATCCCTGGCGCGATCGGCGTCAGTTCTGCCTGGGTTTTCCAGGGCATTGATGTAGATCGATGTTGCAGGATCGTTGCCGGAAATCACTCCGTCCGCGACGACAGTCGGCTCCGTTTTGCCACAAGCTACCAGCAGTGCCAGGGTTGCAACAGGGAGAGCTGCAGTGAGATTGAATGACATATTGACGCCCCGCTGATTTATTGACCGGTGGAATAGAGTGGCATGGTCTGCCAAAGCGCCAAAAATAAAAAGCCCCGCGTTTTACGGCGGGGCTAATAACTCTTTTTATTATTAAAGAGGTAACTGTTTATTCGGAAACCAAATACAGACTTTATTATTATTATTGGATCTGGATCTTATTGTTTTTATTATTATTTTTCTTCTGGCGTCTAAATCCTGTTTGTATCGTTCACGATTGCCGAGTTCAGTTACACTTCGCTTGGGCAGAGTATATATAGCAAGACCTATGCCATAAGTGCGTAAGCTGCATATTTTCAAGGGCTTAAGTGGTTTCTTGGTACAGATGGTTTAAGAAGCGGGAAGCATGTGTAAAGAAACTCGACAAAACGTAGTGTCCCCGCGTGATTGGCGTCGAAACAACAGCTGATAACGTTTTGAAAACTAAAGTGTTGGTAATTGTGTTTTACGGATGAAACGAACAGGCGGTTCCACCGGGAGTGAATTCGAGTCCTTTCGGGCGACATTGCCAACAAATCCGGGTCGACACCCGGTGTTTTGTCAAATTATTCGACAGACACAGGATTTGCTGCCCGTTCCAGCAGACTGACGAGGCTGAAAAACCGGCCGTTCCTTACAACAGCGACAATTCTGAGGGCATCGTCGACATTATTTAGCGGGTCCCCTGCGACCAAAACCAGGTCGGCCATCGCACCGGGCGTGATAGTGCCTATCTGATTGTCGAGCCCCAGCATTCTTGCGGCGTTTTTGCCGGCCGCCTGCAAGGTCCGTTCACCGTTGAGGCCCGCTGCACGAAGCGCGCGCAGTTCTGCATGAAGCGCCTGGCCTGGTGGCAGGCCGTTTGGCAGGCTGCCTGCGACGATCAGCGAAGCAACTGCTTCCAGGCGGGGAATTTCGGCAATACGTCGTATCGGTCGCGCAGTTTGTCCCAGCTGATCCGACTGCCTGGATTCGACCAGGCCTGCTATCCCCGGAGTACCCGCATCGGCTATGCCGGAAATCATGACGGGCGGAATTACGCTGCCGGCCAAAACCGACCGGTTCTCCAGGCGAAACGGGCTTCGCGTCGATGTGGCAGCGATGCCCAGCAGTATATCGGCGCCGACTTGCCTCCCGGTCGCCCAGTTATTCACTACGATCGGCACGCCGGATTCTCGCCAACTTTGCACTGCGACCTTGTTTTCATCGATGCTGGCGCCTGCCGGCAAAAGGTTGACGAGGTAGTAAGCGGGATTCTTGCCAACGATCGATTGCGCGCTCACGGTAGTGGCGGGCAAGATCCTCGGGCCGGGCATACGCTCGCCATCCCACTCTGCCTGGTCAATTACACGATCACCGAGATCTGAGACGATCGTCGTAACGCCGTAGGCAAGGATTGCCGGGCCTGCGTCCAGGTCGCCGGGCGGGCCGGACCAGGAATCGATCAATCCGGGCATAACCGTCACATTGCCGAGATCGAGAATCGTGGCGTCCTCCCAGTCCTGTCGCACGTCGACTGCCATGATTACGCCGTCTTCGATCAACACGTCAATTCCTTCGCGATAGCCACTCCAGATGCCATCGAACAGGCGATCTCCGCGGATAACGAGCCTGCTTTTCGGCGGGTTATTGACCAGCAACTCGCGGTCTGGAATCGTCATCGGGGCAGGCGCCTCGGCGTTACGAACGATGGCTCTGAATCGAACTCGTCTTGAACGGCGGTCCTCGAAACCGCGTGATTTGATGGCGCCGTCCGCTGTATAAAACATTTGCGTTCGATCACGCCAGCTGACAGGTGCTGAAATGAAATCCTCGCCGACAGCGAACTGACGAATGAGCGGCGGGTCGGACAGAATCACCATTTCAAGGGATGAGTCGCCATCCCCATGTCGCAAGTACGTGATCAGGCTGCCATCCGGTCGCCACGATGGTGAGGATAGTCGGGTTGAAGATACAACCAGCTCTTGATCCGCCTCCCCGAGTCGGCGTAGCACGAGCGCAAACCGGCCATCGGTTTCTCGAATAAAGGCAAGATGACGTCCATTGCGGGACCAGGCAGGTTCGCTTTCATCACCTTCATCACTGGTAACACGCCAGCTGAGTCCGGTTGGCAAATCGCTTTCCCAAATGTCCAGGCCGCTATCATTGCGCGCGGAAGAAAATACGATTCGTTCACCTTGTGGATGCCACGAGGCATTTTGACTGTGAAAATCGGGATCACTAATCCGTTTCACGTCCGAGGTGGCAACATCCATCTGCCAGATTTCGGCGCCAGTGCCCGTAGATACTTGGTAAATAATGCTGCTTCCATCCGGTGACCAGCGCGGCGATTTGACCGGCGTCAGGCCATCAGTCAGCTGCCGTGCCTGGCCGCCGTCCCGGGGCACTATCCAAAGACTGCCCATGAGATCCATCGCCAGGCTGCCATCAGTTAGCGACACGTCAACGCCGAAATCCTGGCCGTCCGTCAGGATGACATCTGCATGCGAAGCCAAAGCCGCGGCAAACAGCAGGGAACAGCAGGCCGCTTTTGCTCCGAGGTCAGTCAGCACATTCCACCTGCAAAGCGACGCAGTGCCCATCTTCCGATTCGTAACTGACCTGCATTGGCTGGCAGCATACCTGGCAGTCTTCGATGTACGATTGATTGCTTACCGAGAGGTCGAGTAGTACTGAAATCGGCTCTGCGCAAAATGGACAGCGGACATTTTTTTCGATGACGCTATTGTTCAAGATGCACTCAGGGCTGCAGGCGGGTGCTTTTCCAGGCCGTGGCTTCAAAGTTGTCGTCCGATACCTTTACGACCTGCCGGGACCATTTGCCACGGTCGTGAATCCGGTCGGCTCCCTCCAGCCACAGTTCGATATCAGTTACCCAGAGCCGAAAACCACCCCAGTGTGGCGGTCTGCCTATCGACGGAATCCGGTCGTTAACCAGGTCTTGTGTGCCCTTGGCCAGTGTCAGCCCGAGATCCGAACCGCGTTGCTGAATCTGAGCCACCAGCGCGCCCTTCGACGCGATGGGTTCACTCTGGTCACTGCCCCATGCACCCAACTGACTTCCCCAGTCACGACCAGCGAAGTACGCGTCGCTTTCCTTTGCGGGCGAGCGAACAACCACGCCCTCTATTCGGACTTGACGTCCGAGCGCGTCCCAGTGAAATAATGCCGCTGTCTTCGAATTTGCGCTGAGCTCCCGGCCCTTTCGCGACCGATAGTTTGTGTAGAAAACGAGGTAGCCGGGATCAGGCACGAATTGCTTGCACAACACAACTCTTGCCGCGGGTTGACCGTCAGCGCCGACGGTAGCAATTGTCATTGAATTCGGATTGCGCTGAATGGCGCCGGCCGTGGCCTCCTTTAGCCAGGCATCTGCCCAGTGCATCGGGTCGCCGGGCAGGTCGGCCGGCAGACCTGTCGGTTTATCGGAATCGCTCACATATTCCTCCGCATCAAGTGACATCCGGTCCGATGAACGTGCCGCCTTCGCGACGCGGATCCGCAGCCGTAGCGAATACTCCGCCGTGCCCCGCGAGCGCCGCCACGACGCCCCCGAAATACATGCTGATCGCAGGGTAGCGGTCGATCGGAATACCCATGTCCGGCAAATCGAGACCGGGTTCAGTGGCCAGTCTGGAGTCCTTATTGCCGAGGACCAGGTGCAGGCGAGGATGTGCCACCGCGTCTTCAAGATCAAGGCCAAGCTGGATAAAATTGACGAGGAACTGATGTAACGCCGTTGTAATCCGATCGGCGCCCGGTGAACCGAAAGCGAGTACCCGGTGATTATTGCGGGCGGCGCCCGGCGCCATGTTGGAGGGCAGGCGCTTACCGGGTGGCCCGGCGGACAGGCCTTGACGATTCAACTCGAGTTCGCCAAGACAGTTATTCAGCCACAGACCGGTATTGGCGGGCATTTCTCCGGAGCCGTAACCGGATGAGGCGGTGATCGAGCAGGCCATTCCGTTTCCGTCGACAGCCGAGGTGTGCACGGTGGAGCCTGACGCCCACCGCGACAAAAAATCTCCCGACGGCGCAAGTCGCAGGAGATCTGCGACGGGACCGGATACATCCGGGCATGAATCGAGTTTTCCCCGTCGATAGGACATGACGGCATCCTGTGTCCGAACCAGCCTGCGCAACGTCGATTCGTTCCACGACTCAATCGGATCCACGCCGAACGCCAGTAACATGGCCGCCAGGTTTGCACCGCCAATTGCCGGAGGCGGATTGGTGGCAATCTTCCAGTCACCAAGTTCCACCACCAGGGACTTGCGTACCTCGGGCTCGTAGTTTTTCAGATCATCGAGCGTCAGAAGTCCCCCCCGGCCTTGAACATGATCGGCAATCCGCCTGCCAATTTCCCCTTCGTAAAATATTCGCTGCCCCTCTTCGGCGATTGCGGTCAGCGTGTCCGAGAGATGCGGAACAGTTATCGTGCTCCCGGCGTCGCGTAATCGTCCATCCTCGAAATGAGTCGCGCCATAGCCGTCGTCGCTGCGGTGATAAATGGTCTCGCCCGCAAAGCCGAGAAAATAATGACAAGCGGCAGCAAAGGGAAAACCGTCTCGCGTCGCGCGGATCGTCGGTTGCAGAACTTCGCGCCAGGGTAGCCGGCCATAATCTTCGGCCGCTTTGTGAAGCGCTGCGAGAGTTCCGGGAACGGCAACGGACGATGCGCCTACCAGGGTTTCGATGCCGCCGCCATATTCGAGTGAGACTGCATCGACAATCGGCGTCGTGCCCACCGGCAGACCACGTCCAGGTATCAACACATTGCCGTCTATGGTCACCGGTTCCTTGCCCGCCACCCAGATCGTAATGAAGGCACTCCCAGCCAGCGCGCACACACCTGGCTGTGTATTGATTGAACACATTGCCGCAGCGATTGCGCAATCGACGGCGTTGCCACCGAGGTTGGCTATCTCTGCGGCCGCATCGGCTGCAAGCCGGGAAGTCGTCGCCAAAGCGACTTTTTTGTTTGTGGCGGCCATATTAGTGCGGGCCGTATCCCTGATTTATTCTGCCCGTCGTCCGATTAATCAGAATTGAATGACCGTGCGTATGCTCTTGCCTTCATGCATCAGGTCGAACGCCTTATTGATGTCAGGGAGCCCCATCGTATGCGTAATGAACTCGTCGACCTTGATTTCTCCATCCATGTACTGGTCAACCATTCCAGGCAATTGCGAGCGGCCCTTGCATCCGCCGAATGCGGTGCCGCGCCAGACGCGACCCGTAACCAGCTGGAAGGGACGAGTGCAGATTTCCTGCCCCGCACCTGCCACGCCAACAATGACAGACTCGCCCCATCCTTTGTGGCAGCACTCAAGCGCAGCACGCATAAGGTTAACGTTGCCTATGCATTCAAATGAATAGTCAACACCACCATTTGTCATTTCAACGATGACTTCCTGAATTGGAACGCTGTGATCTTTGGGGTTGACGCAATCGGTCGCACCCATTTGTGTCGCCAGTTCAAATTTGCCCGGATTGATATCGATGGCAATGATGCGGCTCGCTTTGGCCATCATCGCTCCCTGGATTGCACTTAAGCCGACCCCGCCAAGCCCGAATACCGCCACCGTTGCACCAGGCTCGACTTTGGCGGTATTGAGGACAGCGCCGATTCCAGTCGTGATGCCGCAGCCCAGGAGACATACTTTCTCAAGCGGTGCATTGGAACGAATCTTTGCAACGGCAATTTCCGGAAGTACCGTGTACTCACTGAAGGTCGAGGTCCCCATGTAATGAAAGATCTGCTTGCCACCTTTCGAAAATCGAGAAGTGCCGTCCGGCATCAGGCCGCGACCCTGCGTTGCACGAATGGCCTGGCAAAGATTGGTTTTTCCTGACGTGCAGAAATTGCACTCACCGCACTCGGGTGTATAAAGTGGAATTACGTGATCACCAACCTTCACGCTGGTTACGCCCTCACCGATTTCCTCGACAATTGCTCCGCCTTCGTGTCCCAGCACGGCTGGAAATATGCCTTCGGGGTCTTCGCCGGAGAGGGTGAACGCATCGGTATGACAGACACCAGTGGCAACAACTCGTAAAAGCACTTCCCCTTTTTTTGGGCCAGCTATTTCAATTTCTTCAATTTCAAGGGGTTTGCCGGCTTCCCAGGCCACTGCGGCGCGTGTCTTCATTTTCAAGTCCTTGCTGGTCGGTGTGAGCTGATGACCAATATTCGCACGATTGCCGACATGACGGTAGCAGTCGGCAGGATTCCTTACGCTGGAAACTAGTGTCGACATTTGTCTTGGCGTTGAAAACCGGACTGCGGTAAAAGGTATCCTGCTAATACAAATTAAAACGAGATATCGAAAACAATGAGTCTTGAAGATCTTCGTACCGAGCTGTCGTCAATCGATCGCCAAATCATCGAGTTGATAGCGGATCGCCAGCGCGTGGTTGGGGAAATTGGCAACACGAAGCAAACGGCGGGACGCGCGACGCGCGATTTTGAGCGGGAGAAGGATGTTCTCGACATGGCGCGGGAGCAGGCACAGTCGCTGGGCGTGGACCCGAATCTCGCCGACCAGATCATGACGGCATTGATTCGGGCGTCGCTGACGCACCAGGAGCAAAGCCGTGTGATCGCCGAGGGCAGGGGAGACGGTCGGCGGGCGCTGGTGATCGGCGGTGCCGGCAAAATGGGCGGTTGGTTCGTCAATTTTTTCAGCTCGCAGGGATTCCTGACGGTGATTGCCGATACGGGCGTTACGCCCGGACCCGGCAAGTGCAAGGACTGGCACCAGGCGGGAACAGATTACGATGTCATCGTCGTTGCGACGCCAATGGCGATATCGGGCGAAATTCTTGCCGAGTTGGCCATCCTCAAACCGGCAGGTTTGATTTTCGATATTGGATCCCTGAAGTCGCCGCTAAAGCATGGGCTCGAAGCATTAAAAAATGCCGGGTGCAAAGTTGCATCGCTGCACCCCATGTATGGTCCTGATACCGAACTGTTATCTGGTCGCCACCTGATCTTCGTGGATGCCGGGTGTCCGCATGCGACGGCAGAGGCAAAAGAGTTATTCGCTGCAACGATGGTGGAAGAACTCGACATGGGACTGGATGATCACGATCGGCTGATTGCCTACGTACTGGGATTGTCACATGCACTGAATATTGCATTCTTCACAGCGCTTGCTGAAAGTGGTGAAGCGGCACCCAAGCTTGCTCAATTATCATCGACCACCTTCGATGCGCAGTTGCTCGTATCCGGTGCAGTCGCCCATGACAATCCGAGAATGTATTTCGAAATTCAACATCTGAATGATTTCGGCCTGAGCCCACTCGATGCATTGTGCGAATCTGCCGCTCGTATCCGTGAGCTCGTCGCGACCGGGGACGAAGCGGGATTCGTCACCCTGATGCAGAAGGGTCGGGAATACCTCGCGACCCGTCGTTAATCAGGTTGCCAGGAATGATGAGAGTCAATGTCACGGCAATTTTGCTCGCACTCGTAATCGTTGCGTGCAGCAAGGAAGAAGTGGCTCCGGCATCTTTGCCGCAAGCTGATGTTGCGCCCGCGACAAACTTGCCGCTGGTGGTATATGCCACGTTGCCGGCAGCGCGGCTTCAACCGGTGCTCGATGCCTATTCGGTAGAAACCGGCAAGAAGGTTCAGCTCGTCACCGGTAATGCGGATTTCTCGGCAGCATTCAGCGATAGCCCGGGCTCGCCAGCCGAGGCGGACCTTCTGCTTGCTCGCGGATTAGCTGAACTGTGGCAGTTGGCAGAGAGAGATGGATTCCGACCGACATATTCAGAATCCATCGCAACTAATATCCCGCAAATTTTCCGCGACGAGGAGTCTCGCTGGACGGCGCTCGGGACGAGCGCAAGAATCGTTGTTTACAACAGGGAGCTTGTCGATACTGATTCGCTTGCTGATGTGGACGGGTACGAGTCACTCGGTGACGAACAATGGCAGGGCAGGTTATGCCTGTCTTCATCGCGATTACCCGGTAACCGGGCGCTCGTTGCTTTCTTAATCAGCCGGCATGCCGTGCGAGATGCCGAGATCGTCGTACGCAACTGGCGTGCCAACCTGGCATCCAGCGTATTCGCCGATGAATCAGGTCTCCTGAACGCGATTTCTGATGGCCAATGCGCTATCGGTATCGTCGGCAGTAATGCATTGGCGACCTACCTGTCAGCTGATGCCGGTTCACCCGTTGTGCCTCACCGGTTTGCTGATGCCTCCTCGACGATGGTGGACGCGAGCGGCGGTGGAGTTGCCCGACATGCACATAATCCGGCTGGCGCTGCGGAATTGCTGGGCTGGCTGACCACCAAAGTCCCGAATTCGCTGTATGCCGCGCAGCACCGGGAATTTCCGGCCAATACCAGTGCTACGCTGAGCCGGTCAGTGGAACCCTGGGGCGATATGGTATCTTCGCCGACCTCATTGTCGGCACTCGGTTTTTTGCATGAGGATGCAGTCCTGCTTGTCGAGCGGGCACGTTACCCGTAGCCGACTAAGTTGCGTGGCGGGACCGGCTCATCAATATCAAAAAGAGCGGCACGCCAATCGTCGCTGTTAGTGCTCCAACCGGAAGCTGGCGCGGCGCAAGCACCGTGCGCGCGAGTGTATCCGCTATAAGGAGCAGGATTCCGCCGGCAAATGCTGATGCTGGCAATACGATCCGATGGTCACTGCCCGCCACGATTCTGATCAGGTGTGGCACGACGAGGCCAATGAATCCGATGACGCCAACGGTGGTAACTGAAATAGCGGTGGCCAGCGCGGTTACGGAAAACACCATCATCCGAAATCCCGCCACCGGAAGACCGACGATTGCTGCCTGAAGGTCGCCTCTGGCGAGAACATTCAGGTTGCGGGCGCTGATGATTCCGATGACGACGATAACGGCCAGCAAAACCAGGCTTTGTGTCGGTGCATACGCGTAGTTCAGGTCGCCCATGAGCCAGAACAGCATGCTGCGCAGGTTTTGGTCCGGGCTGAGCGCAAGCAATAAGGTCGTTGCGGCGCTGAAGCCCGCCGCCAACACGACGCCCGTAAGTAGCAGGCGCGCGGGTGTCCATGAACCGCTTCCCTGCGCTATGGAAAATACCAGCAATGTAGCGGCCATCGCGCCACCGAACGCGGCCAGGTCGATTGTGATCGCGCCCAAACCGAACATCATTGCCAGTAAAGCTGCAACAGCGGCACCGCCGGAACTGCCGAGAATGTAAGGTTCGGCCAGCGGGTTTCGCAGCAGAACCTGCATCAATACGCCCGAAACGGCCAGTAACCCGCCAACCCCAAAGGCGGTAAGGGCCCGCGGCAGTCGCAAGTCCATGACCAGCCTGCGGATATTATCCGGGGCGCCTCCGGTCAACGATTGCCAGACCTGTTCAGCACTGATATCGGCGCTGCCACTCGTAAGCGCGAAAATACCGGTGGCCAAACTGAGAAAAATCAGCATCGGGAAAAGGGCCTGTGGGCGAATCTGTTGCAAGACTAACTCCGTTAAATCCCGGTCATCTTCGACGAGGGTGGGGGCATTGTAGTTGATTGGAACTGTCTTCTGGACAGGCCGCGACAATAGTGCACAATTTGGCTAAAGGGCACATTGAAAATGAACAACGACCACATTGATACCGAGGGCTTTCGGGCGAACGTCGGCATAATCCTGGCAAATGACGGGGGACAGGTGCTGCTTGCGGGTCGGGTCGGAAGCAAGGGCTGGCAATTTCCGCAAGGCGGGATGCTGGAGGGAGAGAGCCTCGAGCAAGCCATGTACCGGGAGTTGCATGAAGAGGTTGGCCTTCTGGAGGCTGACGTCGAAGTGCTCGGCACAACCGATGACTGGATCCGGTATCGACTGCCGGATCGTTTCGTTCGGCGGGACAGCAAGCCGTTGTGTATCGGGCAAAAACAGCGCTGGTTCCTGCTGCGGCTGATTGGTCCCGAATCGCAGTTGCGCTTTGACCGTTCCGACTCCCCCGAGTTTGATCGCTGGCGATGGGTTGAATACTGGAGGCCGGTCAACGAAGTCATCTATTTCAAGAGACGCGTTTATGCCCGTGCCTTGTACGAGCTTGGCCCACATCTTTATCCGGAAGGATTGCCGCCGCGCCCTCGTTGGTGGCCAAAGCGTTGGCGGGCGGTTTTCGAGAAAGACATTCAGCACGTTGAGTCGGCTCGGCGCCAGACTCAATCAGAACGGCTTGACGATCGCCAGGATGATAATGCCTAGAAGGAAAATCGTTGGTATTTCATTAAACCAACGCAGCCATTTCGTATCGCCGGGCAAGTGCCCTGATTTCAATATCTGAATCCAGCGCCAGCAGCGCAAGTGGTAAATGATCAGCCCTGCAAGCAGGATGAGCTTTACGTCGAACCAGCTTTGCCCGAGCAGCGACTGGTTAATCCAGAGCAATGTCAGTCCAAACGTCGCGGTCAGGACTGCACCGATCGTCATGATGGCAAAAAGACGCCGTTCCATGATGCCAAACCGGGTTCTAGCCTCATCCTCGGTGGCTTCAACGTGATAGATAAACAAGCGTGGAAGGTAGAATAGCCCGGCAAACCACGTCACCATGAACGCAATGTGCAGCGCCTTGAACCACAGGTATCCCGCAGATAGCTGCATTCAGCTGATCCTTCCCAAAACCAGAAACGCGCGTAAAATGCGCCTGTCAGGCAGACTTAAGCTCAATTCCGTGACTTGCCGCACTTCTGTTCGTCCCCCTGCCCGCGTAACATAACGCAAGCGGTTTAGACTAAAAACCAACGAGTTACCGATGAAATCAAGATCTTACATGCACGGACCGGGCCTGAGCGCTGGCATGCGCGCGGCTATTGTCCTTGCGATATTAGTCGGTGCCTACCTGATATTCGAATTTGGCCGGATCCAGGCAAATTACAACATTGTTGACGCCGTGGCGGAACAGCAATCGTACGAGAGCGAGATCGATGGTCTTGAGGGCCAGATTGTCGAGCTCAAGCAGCAGATAGCGCTTTTGGAAACCCACCGCGAGATCGATCGCGAGGCGTACCAGGTTGTCGAGGGCGACCTGACGGATTTACAGCGCAAAATTCAGGAACAGCAGGATGCGATTGCATTCTACCGGGGTATCGTTTCGCCGAAGGATGGCGGGCGTGGGCTGCGGGTGCAGGATCTGAAAGTGACCCGCGGCGTCGACGAACGTCACTACAATTTGCGATTGGTACTCGTACAGGTTATGCAGCACGATCGCAGCGTGAAGGGCGAGGTTGATTTCAGCCTGGAGGGTATGCAGGACGGTGTTGTCACGGCCTACACGCTGGAGCAGTTATTGCCGGCTGACAGTGATAGCAGCTGGGTATTTTCATTTCGTTATTTTCAGGATTTCGATCGTGAGCTGATACTGCCGGACGGATTCATGCCGGAAAAGATCAACATTGAAGTCGTTTCAAGAACCAAGTCCATAGCGAGCGTGAAGCAGAGTTTCGACTGGCTCGACGGACAAAGCTAGGTAGAGGAGTGGTCTCAGATGTTTGGGCGCAAAGATAAAGTAGATAGCAAAGAACTCACTTTGGTCGGGTCAAATTCGAGAGTCGATGGTGACATCAATTTTCTGGGTCGTTGTCATGTCGATGGCACCGTAAACGGAAACATTAAGGCGGACCTCGAAAGTGAGTCCCTGCTTACTATTGTCGGTGAAGGTACGATTGAAGGTGGCGTGAGCGTTCCATACGTGGAGCTGAACGGCATTGTCCGTGGAGATGTGGTTGCCAGCCAACGGGTGAAACTTGGCGCCTCCGCGCGGGTCATAGGAAATGTATATTACAACCTGATCGAGATGGCGATTGGTGCCGAAATTAACGGTAAACTGATACATCAGCCCGAAGGTCAGGTACCCTTGCTGGAACAGGCGAAGACAAAGCTGGATGCGCCAGCTAAAATAGTCTCCGCAACCTGACTAACGAAACATAATCAGACTGAATACCTATGACTACCGAAATTCCTGTAATTGGCACAGCCGCTGCTCCGACACCCATCATTTTTACCAATGCTGCAGCGGCTAAAGTCAGCGAACTGATCAAGGAAGAGGACAACCCCGACCTGATGCTCCGTGTCTTCGTTGCCGGTGGTGGTTGCTCAGGATTCCAATACGGCTTCACTTTCGACGACAGTAAGGAAGAGGGCGATTCGAGCATCGAGAACCAGGGCGTGACGCTGGTCGTTGATCCGATGAGCGTCCAGTATCTTATCGGTGCCGAGATCGACTATAAGGAAGATCTGCAGGGTGCCCAGTTCGTTATTCGAAATCCGAATGCGACCACCACCTGCGGATGCGGATCGTCATTCACCGTATAGTCTAAGGCCGGTATTCAGCCAAAGGTCTGGAAACATAGAAACTGCTTCCGAAGACTCCAGTTCTCCAGGGCCGCTGAATCTACAGTCCCCCGAAGTCCTCGCTGCCGTGGATTTGGGTTCCAACAGCTTCCA
>JAHEFD010000157.1 GCA_024640345.1 Woeseiaceae bacterium | reverse complement strand
GGTGGAACCGATCGCTTGTATCCGCTGTACCGTTCGAGCAGGAAGTCCTCGATGAATATCCTGCTATCTGCCTCACTGAAGCCGGCGAACTTGTCGCTTTGCGCAGCGTATTCCCTGATCAATACGTCGGGCTCGCTGGACAGCTCGAGCTCAAACATGAGGTCCAGGCAGGTATCGGGAGAGGCATCACCAAATGTTTTCTCCATCGCCATCTGTTCGACGGTCGAAAGGCTCGCGGCACAGTAAAAAAACGATCTCTTTTGAAACTCAGCCTCATTTCGATATTGCTGCGTGTAAATGCCAATACACAAGAGACAGACGAGTATCGTCAGAAAGGGAACCCTGGAAAGGCTCAGATCAAATTTGTAAGGGATAAAAAGCATGCGAAAGCCTTTGCGCTCAACACATTTCACCACCAATATCGACCTGATTCCGGGCTGTTGTCACATATTGGCGGGATTCCTGTCGACTGATTCCACTGCAATGCCTGTTACGGGGCCGCGACAGCCGCCGACCAGTATCTCTGTTGATGTCTTCGACCCTTGTGCGACAATCACCACTACGACAAGGGAAACCGAGCAAGACGGAGAGCCAGATTGGATAAATCGAAAAAGAACTTTTTGTTTGTCTCGCTCGGCGCGCTGATTGGCGATATCGCCTGGCAGGTGAAAAAGGAAGGCCAGAACGTCAAGTATTTCATTGATGCCGAGTCAGAAAAGCAGGTTGGTGACGGTTTCGTGCCAAAGGTCGACAACTGGGAAGAACACGTTGACTGGGCGGACGTGATTGTTTTTGACGATGTACTCGGCCTGGGCACACATGCAAAGCGACTGCGTGATGCGGGCAAGCATGTCATCGGTGGCACCCCTTACACTGACATGCTCGAGGATGACCGCTCGTTCGGCCAGACCGAACTAAAGAAGCATGGTGTATCGATACTGCCATTCCACGAATTCACAGACTTCGACTCCGCCATCGCGCACGTAAAGGCAAACCCGTCTGCATACGTCATCAAGCCAAGTGGCGAAGCCCAGAACATCAAGCGGCTGCTTTTTGTCGGGCAGGAAGATGATGGCATGGATGTGATTCACGTCCTGCAATCTTACAAGGCGGTTTATGCAGACACGGTGAAGGTCTTCCAGTTACAACGGCGCGTTCGTGGCGTCGAAATCGCCGTTGGCGCCTTTTTCAATGGCACGAAATTCATGAACCCGATCAACGTCAACTTCGAGCACAAGTTGCTCTTTCCCGGCGATATCGGTCCGGCGACCGGCGAAATGGGCACGTGCATGTACTGGAGCGGGCCGAACCGCTTGTTCCGCGCGACCCTGGGCAAGCTTGAAGCGCGACTGGCCGAAGAAGGCTACGTCGGATACATGGACGTCAATTGCATCGTCAATGGCAATGGAATTTATCCGCTGGAGTTCACCGCCCGTTTCGGATATCCAACGATCTCGATCCAGGCGGATGGACTGGCGATGCCTTTGCACGAGTTTCTTTCGGGCATGGCCGATGGATCGCTCACTGACTTCAAGGCGAAACGTGGATTCCAGATCGGCCTCCGGGTCGTGGTGCCACCTTTCCCCTATAACGACCCCAAGACTTTCGAAGCGAACTCCAAGGACCGTGTCATCATTTTCCGCAAACCGAATTTCGAGGGAATTCATATCGAAGACGTCAAGCTCGTCAAGAATGAATGGCTCGTGACAGGCAGCTCGGGTGTCGTGCTGGTGGTGACGGGCATGGGCGTTTCTGTAAAGCAGGCCCAGGCCCAGGCTTATCAAAGGGTCAAAAATATCCTGATACCGAACATGTACTACCGTAAGGATATTGGCGACCGCTGGTTAGAAGATCACGACAAGCTTCATACATGGGGATACCTGCGGCAGAGCTAGCGACAGTTCGGTTGATGGACCGCCGGCAGCCTCGCCACAGGCCCCGTCGCACAATTGACCGCGAGCTATCAAATCCTGACAATGGATAACAAGATTCTGTAGCCAGATCGATCGAACCGATCTGTAAAACAATAAGAATTCAGGAGTCATCAATGAGTACGCCGTCGACCATTTATGAATTGTTGCAGGCAGGAGACGGCGACAGAATTGCGATTTCGGGTATCGACCGACCCGACCTGACCTACGGCGCATTGCGAGAACTCGTTGCAAGAACTATTGAAACACTCAACGCCGCAGGCATTGGTCGTAATGATCGCGTAGCAATTGTGTTACCCAATGGCCCGGAGATGGCGACTGCTTTTGTTGCCCTCGGCAGCTGCGCAACAACAGCGCCATTGAATCCTCTGTACACCCGGGAAGAGTTCGATTTCTACTTGTCAGACCTGAATGCCAGTGCACTACTCGTCCGGAAAGGGAGTGATTCTTCAGCGGTAGAAGCAGCAAAGGCTCACAACATTCAGTTGCTGGAGCTTGAGACGAGCCCTGACCTGCCCGCTGGTTCCTTCACTATTACTACGAGCGGAAACGACTCGCATGGGCGGAGTGGAAATCCCGGCCCGGCTGGCGCGGATGATGTGGCGCTGGTATTGCACACGTCGGGCACCACTTCCCGGCCGAAAATTGTGCCACTAAGCCAGCGAAACGTGTGCGCGTCTGCCGCGAATATCCAGAAAACGCTGCGCCTCGTACCGACGGATGTCTGCGTGAATATCATGCCGCTGTTTCACATACACGGCCTCATGGCAGCCATCCTTGCGACATTGGGCAGCGGAGCGAGCGTTTGTTGCTCACCCGGGTTTGATGCACTGAAATTTTTTTCCTGGCTGGAACAGGCAAATCCGACCTGGTACACGGCTGTTCCGACCATGCACCAGGCAATTCTTGCGCGGGCAAAACGCAACCAGCAAATTGTCGAGAAAGCGAGACTTCGATTCATTCGATCGTCGTCGTCGTCACTTCCGCCGCAGGTTTTGCATGAGTTGGAGGAAACCTTTGGCGTGCCGGTAGTCGAGGCCTATGCAATGACCGAAGCATCTCACCAGATGACCTGCAATCAGCTCCCACCCGGAATCCGCAAACCAGGCACCGTTGGATGCGCCGCGGGTCCGGAAGTCGCGATCATGAATGAGTCGTCTGCCGACTTGCTGGTGCAAGGTCAAACGGGAGAAATTGTTATCCGGGGAGAAAACGTCACGTCAGGCTACGAAAACAATCCTGTTGCCAATGCGGAAAATTTTGTCGATGGGTGGTTCAGGACTGGCGACCAGGGAATCATGGATAAAGACGGCTACGTAACCATAACCGGCCGTCTCAAGGAAATCATCAATCGTGGCGGAGAAAAGATTTCACCACGCGAAGTTGACGAGGTTCTACTGGATCATCCTGCGGTACAGCAGGTTGTTACCTTTGCGATGCCACACAAATCTCTCGGTGAGGAGGTTGCTGCTGCGGTAGTGCTGAGAGAAAACGAATCAACCGATGAGGCGTCGATTCGTGCTTTTGCTGCCGAACGACTTGCGGCCTTCAAGGTGCCACGAAAGGTGCTTATCCTGGATGAGATTCCCAAGGGTGCCACGGGTAAATTGCAACGCATCGGCCTTGCTGAAAAACTGGGGCTGGCCTGATGCGAATCTGCATTTACGGTGCCGGCGCTATTGGTGCGTGGCTCGGCGTACAACTGTCGCTGTCAGGTAAAGACGTGACATTGATTGCCCGCGGACCTCATCTGGCCGCCATGAAAAAAAATGGCGTCAGGCTTCTGATCGACGGCGAAGAACGTGTCGCTCATCCGCGGTGCATCGAAGATCCCGCCGAGGCCGGCCCGCAGGACTACGTCATCATTACGCTGAAGGCACACTCGTTGCCGGGAATCGGTGACAGTATCAAGCCACTACTGGGACCGGATACTGCCGTTGTTACCGGCGTCAACGGAATACCGTGGTGGTATTTCTACAAACTCAAAGGCCCTTACGAAAATCACAAGCTCGACAGCGTCGATCCGGATGGCAGATTCTGGGACGCTGTCGGCCCCGAACGTGCGATAGGCTTTGTCGTCTACCCCGCGGCGGAAATTGCTGAGCCCGGAGTTATCCGGCACATCGAGGGCGATCGCTACACGATGGGTGAGCCGGATGGACGGCCGTCGGAGCGAACAACCCTTCTTTGCGAAGCGCTGAAAGATGCCGGATTCAAATCCAGGGTTCGCGACAATATCCGCGACGACATCTGGGTAAAGCTCTGGGGCAATCTTTGCTTTAACCCGATCAGCGCACTAACGCTCGCTACGCTGGACAAGGTCGCCGGCGAAGAGGGTACGGGTCATGTATGCCGACTGATGATGCTCGAGGCACAGGAAATTGGCGAAAGACTCGGGGCAAGTTTTCGCGTCGATGTCGATCGACGCCTCGCGGGCGGCGCAGCCGTTGGTGCGCACAAGACATCGATGCTGCAGGATCTGGAGCTCGGCAGACCGATGGAGATCGATGCGCTGGTCACAGTTGTGCAGGAACTGGGCAGGCTGGTTGAGGTACCAACACCGACCATTGACGTGGTTCTGGCGCTTATTCAGCAGCGAGCGCGAATTGCAGGCACTTATTGAGGAACGGATATGAGCGAGCAGAAAACGGCTAAACCCGGTTCGAAGAGCTTTGATTCCCTCGAACTGCCGTCCATGAGACCCGGCAGCCTGATTCGCGAATTCGGACCCGGCATGATGTTGATGATGACCGGCATTGGAACGAGCCATCTCGTTACTGCGCC
>JAHEFD010000156.1 GCA_024640345.1 Woeseiaceae bacterium | reverse complement strand
AAGATCGTTTCCGGCTCGCGCAGTTGCCAATAGCCGGCCTGCGTAGTGACTCGACCAGGATGTATGACATGCTTGTACGCATGATTGACGAGCAAGGGAACGCTATTCTTCCCTCCGAATTTCTGCCTGCAGCGGAACGTAATAACCTGATGAAAACAATCGATCGCTGGATCATCACGGCATCGATCGACTACTGCAAAAATCATGGTGCCGAAAACGTCTTTATCAGGATCTCCCGGCCCTCGATGCAGGACAGCTCGCTGGTCGAGTGGATGCAGTCAGAGCTCCGTACTCACAAACTGGATCCGGGTCACCTTTGTATACAGATCCCGGAGCAGGAAGCGGCGAAGTACATCAAGGATGCCAGGCAAAAATCCGAGGAGTTGCACAATGCCGGTGTCGGTTTCGCACTCGAACACTATGGCGTGGACAAGAATCGCTTCCAGATCCTGGATATCCTTAAGCCGAGTTACATCAAGATCGATGGCGAACTCATGCATTCGCTGATGACCGATACATCACTGCAGGAAGCTGTAAGGCAACTTGCATCAGCCGCAGATCAACGCAAGATCGAGACAATTGCTGAACGCGTGGAAAATGCAAATGCGATGGCCGTACTGTTCCAGCTTGGCGTTCACTACATGCAGGGTCATTATGTGCACGAACCGGAGGTCGTTCTGCAGGAACCGGTCCGTGCAGTCCAAACCACGCTGGAGGCGATCGGCTCAAAGTAGCGCAAACTTTTGGAGTTCCGATTTTCAGAGCAGCGTTTGGGTTAAACCCGTCATGCTCGTTTTCGTGACTTCAGTCACATTATTGAGATCGGACCTGCCAATCATCCGGGCAATTGAGAAAACCTCCGAACCGTCTGTTTACAGCGCCTTCAGCCCTCCTTAACCTCTTTAAATGTAAAGCAAAGGCACCGTGACCGAAGTGCCCGAGCACATGGATGGCGACGAAGTGGACAGCGGGGTAAGAAGCTGTGAAAGCATCAAGCAAGTACTGGAATAATCGTTCCAGGTTGAAACGAAAGACTCCCCAACTCCTGCCGGCACTGGTTGCCGTTGGGGGCATTTGCGGACTGACAGCGTATCCGGCCGACGCGCTTGAGCTCGGTGATGTTCAGGTCAACTCTGCACTTGGCCAACCGCTGCGTGCAAGCATTGCATACGCACTGAATCCGAACGAACAGGTACACAGCTACTGCATTTACCTGCGCCCGGGCGGATCAACAAACAGCGCACCTCCCATAGACAATGCAAAAGTTTCGTTGACCGGCAATCAGATCCTGATCACCACCAGGTCGGCGATTCGCGAACCCCTACTGGGAATGCAGATAGCTGTCGACTGCGCTTACACGCCCAACCTGGTACGTGAATACACGATCATGGTTAACCCGGAAGTGCCGATGCCTGTGGCGCGCTCAGTCACGGCAAGGAACGGCGCCGACCAGTCGCGGACACAATCGCAGTCGCGCGACGGCGCGGAAGCGGGTCGCATCAATGAGCAGCCAGCTGGAAACACGCCCCGCCAGACCACGGCGATGCCTGACATCGTGCAGAACACGAAATATCGTGTACAACCTGGCGACACTATTTCGACAATCGTTTCGCGCATCCGCAATCGATCCGTGGGTCTATGGTCCGCCGTCGAAATCATAGTAGCCGCGAATCCGGACGCTTTTGTTGACCAGGACATGAATCGCCTGGTAGCCGGCTCGGAAATAATTATTCCGACTCTTGTCGGCGCTGCCGTTGCAAATGAACAGCTCCCTGACAATGCTCCGGAAATCGCAGTCGCGGAACGGGAATCAGTAACCGAAATGATCGGGGATATCGTCGAGACCGCGCCGACGGCAATCGTTGAAGACAAGCCGGATGCTGCCCCCGTCACAAGCCAGGCAATCGCTGAAAACGAAAAACCAGCAATCTCACTCCCGGATGATTCTGCGGGCGAGGACTCGATGCCACGGTCAACGACGGCTTCGGAGCTGCGCCCGGGTGACGTCATCGTTGTGCCACAGGCCTCCGCGGGCATCGAACGATCAAGTCCCGACGTAACAGCCGGCAGCGCTGCTCCGACGATCAATTCCAACCCTCCGAATAACACCGGCGTTAGCGGTGCCTGGACCTGGTTGTTGTGGCTGGGTGGTTCCGGCATCGCCCTGTTTATTGGGTTGCTGCTTTTCGGTCGGGCTATTCGGAAACGATTTGGATCATCTGGCGGACAGGCAGCTGAAGTACCGCTGCGCCGCAAGGACGACGATGCGACTCGGGAAGCGCAAATTATTAGCGACGTCGACTTCGAATTTGAGGACACGATCAATGCCACAGCGATTTCACTCGACGCTGACCTGGATGTCGGCAGCGGGCTGAACGCTGCTGCCGATGTCGACCTGGCCCAGGATTTCGGATTTTCGTCGACCGGTAACGTCGAAAGCCAGCTTGACCTGGAAATCACGGAAGCGGCGGCTCGCGACCCGGAGCCCACCCCGACGGACATTATCCCGCCGAATCACCGCGAAGAACCGGTAACGATCATTGAGTCCGAAGAACTACCGAGTCATGACGATGAAGAATATGACCTGTCGATGATTGTGGACGCGACCAAACAGCCAATCGGCGATTACGATGCAACGGCCAAGGATCTTCAGGCCGTCAGAGTGGACTCTTCACCCGCGGAAGAGGAATACACAATGAGCAGTGCCGTTGATTACCAGGCGCTGGAGCAGGATTACCAGGACGAGTTCACAGCCACCCAGGCGGCGAACGCCGAAATGGAAAGGGTTGCCCTGGAACTTTCCAGGCGTATCGACGAAGTTGACGACCATGTGACTGCGGAACTGCGCGCCACGGAACTAACGGTGGAAATGCCTGCCAGGGATGCGCGGGAAGAACCACTGGTTGCCCCGCTTCCAGGCGTTTCCGACCCGGACGTAACCGCCGAACTTACGGCGAACCTGCCGACTACCATGGAGGCGGAAAATGACTCCGTTGCGGATCACAATGATCCGGAAGTGACGGTAGAGATGTCGGCCGCCGGGAGCGATATTACCGTTGACCTCCCACTGGAAACCGCGAGAGGCCAAGGCAGGAAGAAGCGGAAGTAGCCGTTATCGACAAAGGGAGGGGGCGGAAATTGACCCGCCGCCCTATTCCTTCGAGACGTTATCGATGCCAATCAGCCGCTCTACCGTACGCCAGCCCTTGGGAAGGAGACTGCCGCGGAGCGCTCGCTCACCATAGTAGTCGTCGAGGTCATTCCATTTAAGCGTCATCATTCGCGTGCCGGTATGCACCTGCAAATTCCCTTCCTCCGCCACAACGGCCGCTGCCACCAGCCGCTCTGCCCCATCCCTGTATTTCTTGGACGGAATGTTAATCAGCTTGTTGCCCTTGCCCTTGGCGAGTTCCGGCAACTCTTCCATTTCGAAACAGAGCAGCCTGCCAATGGACGACACAGCCGCAATCAGGCACTCGCGATCACGCGGAACCGAAGAAGGCACAACGGCCTTACCGCCCGGGGGCACTCTCAATATGGCTTTTCCCGCCTTGTTGCGCGATACGAGGTCACCGAGCGTCGCGATAAAACCGTAACCCGCGTCACTTGCCAGTAAATACCGGGCATCCGCCTCGCCGATCATCGCGCCACAGAACTCCGCTCCGTCGGGTGGTTTGAATAATCCCGACAGCGGGTCGCCCTGCCCCCTCGCTGATGGAAGAGAACGGGCCAGCACACTATAAACACGACCCGTACTGTCAATAAACATCGCCAGCTGATTGCTCTTGCCTTCCGCGGCCGCGAGGAAACCATCCCCGGACTTGTAGCTCAGCGCAAGCGCATCGACATCATGACCTTTGGCCGCACGCGCCCAGCCCCGCTTCGACAAGACGACCGTCACCGGCTCACTGGCAACGAGCTGTGATTCATCAAGCGCCTGTGCCGCCTCACGTTCGATTATTTGCGTTCGCCGCGGATCACCGTAACTTTCTGCATCTTCAAGAATTTCGGTCTTGATCAGGGTCTTAAGTCGCGCAGCGCTCTTCAGGGTTGTCTCAATATCATCCCGCTCTTCGTTGAGCTCGCCCTGCTCGGTCCTGATCTTCATCTCCTCAAGCTTCGCCAGGTTGCGCAAACGAAGGTTCAGGATAGATTCTGCCTGCACGTCCGACAGCTTGAATTTCTTCATCAGCACCGGCTTCGGCTTATCTTCGGTCCGGATAATCCTGATCACCTCGTCGATGTTCAGGTAAGCGATTAACAGACCGTCGAGGATATGAAGACGATCGAGCACGATTTGCAATCTGTGCTGTAACCGGCGCTTGACGGTATTTTTCCTGAACGTCAGCCATTCACTTAAGAGCCCGACGAGATTGAACGTGCGAGGGCGACCATCGAGTGCGACGACATTCATATTGACTCGAACCGTTCTCTCGAGCGACGTCGTGGAAAACAGGTGAGACATCAGTTCGTCGACATCTACCTTCTTCGATTTGGGCGTGATGACCAGCCGTATCGGATCTTCGTGATCCGATTCGTCGCGAAGATCCTCAACGAGCGGCAATTTTTTGTTACGCATTTGAGTCGCAATTTGCTCGAGAATCTTGCTTCCCGATATCTGGTACGGCAGAGAGTCAATGACAATGTCTCCATCCTCCTGCCGATAAGAAGCCCGAAGCCGCAACGTACCATTCCCTGTCGTATAGATTTGCTTGATATCCGATCGCGGAGATACGAGCTCGCCACCGGTCGGAAAATCCGG
>JAHEFD010000155.1 GCA_024640345.1 Woeseiaceae bacterium | reverse complement strand
CCGACGCGAATGAATCGAACTGCCTCTCCGATGCCGCCACGCATAGCAAGATAGTAGCTCCAGACAGCAACCTGGCAGTCTGCGCAACGGGATATTCTCTGCCCGCTACCACTCGGCGATGGCACCGTGATGTCAATGACTTTCCCCTGCAGGAGTTGTACACGGTCCGCTTCGACCAGCGCATTCACCGCAAACGCAGATCCATTCTGGCGCTGGCACCAGCTGCAGTGGCAGCAGTGAACAATCAGTGGCTTTGACATCATCGTGTAGCGCACCGAACCGCAGGCACAGCCACCATCGTGCACATCTGCATTTATTGACATGGTTGCTCCCGTCATTCCTCTATCAATTTCACGAAAACTTTCCGGTACCACCGCCGCGACGTTTACGGTTGCAGTAACTCGCCTCGCTTCAACCATCCCGGACCGGCACCCTGTGTCGGCTGAACAATCCCCTCGCCTCCGAATTCGGATACAGGGACACCGCGGCGCTTGTCGAGCGGATCAGCGCCAACAACCGCGACCCTGCCCAGCCCATGACCAGCCGTCGTGATGTCGTTACCGCCCGGCATGCCCTCTTTCAGATACCAGCGCAGCGCATCGACAGGATGCACAAAATTGTCCGGGGCTACCTTTACCAGCGCCGGCACCCGTGTCGGGTCATAAATGTTTTGCGAGTTGACCGGGCCCACGATGCTGAAGGTGCCGGCATTACCACTCATATCCAGCTGGCGATTGCCAAACACATCGGTCGGGCCAGTCGTCTCACGCATGCCGGCGAGGAAGCGCGTATTCATGGCCCCCGATGTTCGGCAGACTTCATCGACGGAATTGCCATGCGGGTAACACGAAGCCAGCGTATATACCCTGCTGCGATCGACGTCATCGGGCCCGCTGCCGTCATCGATAGTTACGCGCTCGATTCGTTTGCCGCCGCTCAGCGCGCTTCTCGAATCAGCACTCAAGTCCACATCAAAATGCATGTTGCGGGTGAACCCCAGGAACCACCCGCCGCTCTGGCGATAGGGATTGGGATCGAATACGTTGCTGAGCACATCTTCCCAGTGGTCAATGAGGCGCCCGCCGCTGAATTCAGCCAGCGCGACCGCCGCGCCTATCGGATAGTAAGCGTAGAGATCACCAATCGTAATGTCGCCGCTGAAGCCATCGTCCGATCCCAGTATGGTCACGTCAAAACGGAAACCATTGGTCGTCGAAAGCGAATTGCCATCATCAAGGTTCGGATCAACGAACTGTGCCAACTCCAGGAACGCGTCTACGTTGGCGTTGTTGACGATGTCTTCCAGGGCATGAAAACGCTCGATAGTCGGATTCGTGTGACCAACGACGTGCTCCAGCGTTTCGCAGAGCGTGTGGCCTTTGCCAAAGGGGAACGCGTTGGTTCCGAACGTGTGACATTCGAAATCTGGCCCGGAAACAAAAGTCTCACGTTCCCGATCCACCAGCGCCTTGATGACCGGATCCTCCTCGACCGTGCTGCCTGCCTCCAGGAGGTTCCAGTTCCAGCCGACGATCTTGCCCGACTCCTGTTCGAGCGTGACATCCAGTCGCCCGAGGAACTCGTCTTCGCCGGCCTCGGTGACGATCGTGACGCGACCCTGCCCGTGGTCAATCACGATCGGCTCGAGTGTGCGCTCATGACTATGTGCACTTAACACTACGTCGATTCCGGAAAACTCCCTTGCCAGCTGCACATTCTTGGTCAGACCCAGTTCCGACAGGATGACGATTAGCTCGGCGCCATCTTCACGGGCAGCAGCAATGTCCCCGGGAAGCTCGTTGAAGCCCATGGTGAAACGGAAGCCGGTGTTGAATGCCTGGGCCTGGTGGGGCACCGAGTCACTGGTGATACCGAGGATAGCGACCTTGACGCCGCCCACATTCCTGATGACATAGGGGTCATGCACGCGCGAACCCAATACCCGCGCCGCCTCGTCGTAGTTGTAAAGGTTGATCGCCACCGCGGGAAAATTCGCCTTGGTCACGTGGCAATCGTCGTAGGGTATTCTCCCGCCAGGTTGATTACAGTTCTGCGCCTCGCGACCCGGCCGACCGTCCATCCAGGCAAGCGTGGTGCGATTGTTTGGCGCGAGCTCGGTAGATGTGTCCGATGTGAATCGTTGGCGGTAAACCCGCGGTCCCCAGCCGAAGTCCCAGTTACCCGACAGGAAGACGTCGATGTCCAGTGCGTTAAGCATCGGCATGATGGCGTCACCCAGCGTAAACATCATCTCGGCGCTGCCGTGTGTCGTATCTCCGACAACGAGCAACAGGTTATCGGGATTGTCGGCCCTCACCTGCCTGATCAGGGTCGCCAGCTTGGCAATGCCGCCACTGTCGGGATCCGGTACATCGTCCTGCATTATCACCGCGTGCGGAGCGATATGCCCGTGCACGTCCGAGAGCTGCATCAGCGAAATCGTTTTTTCTGCAGCGATTCCAGTGCCGGCCACCAGTGAAAGCACGATTGCGGGAATCAGGTTGGCACTTACAAAGAGAGTTTTCAGGTTCATGTCGTCTGCGCTCCACGCCAATTCTTGGTCCGGGAGATACACCCGTCCCGGAAGACTTTTGCAAGTCATCCTGCACGTAGGTTTCATCTCTCTTTTTTGCCATTGTATATGAGAGATGTCGCTTTACAGCCTGGAGGGGCCGCCGGAGAGCCGTTTCTGCTCGAGCGAGCCTGAACTCCTCATATGGCCAGGCACAGAAGATTGGTGCCAGCAGCCAGCCGCAGGGCGAGGCCTGATCAGGCGCCCGAAAAATCCACGTCTGAAAATACGAGCGATGGCGTGAGCAAACTCGAATAGGGATAAGGGTCATTGCCGACGGCATCAAGACGGGTAAACAGGTCCCGCAAATTGCCGGTAACGTTCATTTCACCAACGGGTCTGCCAACCTGGCCGTTTTCAATCATGTGACCACGCAGGCCGAGCGAAAAGTCTCCTGTCGTGCCATCGGCGTTGCCGCCCAGCCACGATGTCACGTAGACGCCATCGCCCACGTCGCTCATCAACTCGGGAAGTGATTTCTCGCCCAATGCAATACGCCGATTGGACGAACTGCCGGTAGTTGGCGCCATGTTGGCTTTTCGACCGTAATAAGTATCGACGTAAATATTCTGAACGACACCCTCTTCTACGATAGGCAGCACTTTCGCGGAAATACCCTCGTAGTCGTAGTGGCGTGATGCCAGGCCACGCACAATCAGCGGGTCATCGATTATCGTGAGCCTGGGGCTGAATGCGGGCTCACCGACCAGGTTGGCCCAGAACGACCGTCCCTGCTGCACACTTTGCGCGTTTGCAGAACCCATCAGCCGTGCGATCAGACCTGAAGCAGCCCTTGCGTCGACGATCATGGCGGATTTCAGCGTTGGGCCTTTTTCCGAATCAAGCCGAACAACCGCACGCTCCAGCGCTTCGCTGGCGATCAGAGTTGCTTCCGGCAAGTCACTGACATGCCGCGCTACGGCAAAGAAGCTGTCCGAGGCTCGACGATCACCTCTATCCTTCAACGTTACGTTCGTTCCCAGGACGCAGTACGTCGAATCCTCCGTGCCTGAAAACCCGTTGCTGCTGACGGCAACCTGGGTCACGGCGCCGGAGCTCACCTGCGACGTCGCAGAGATGACGCGCTCATGATTGCGTGCCGCGTTATCGAGAGTGACACACCATTCCATGCGCTGGTCGCGATCAAGTACCTGGATAGCTTCGTCGTTGAGATCCAGCGCCTTGTCCGGACGATGCTCAAATAACGTCGACGGGGTGATTCCGCGCTGCGGATCCGGCTCGAGCGCATTTGTAATTGCGACGGCCTCCTTGAGAAAACCTTCCAGTCGATCTTCATTCAGATCTGTCGTCTGGTGTGTCGAAAAACGGCCGTTCGAATAGACCTGCACTGCAAGGCTTCGAGAGGTCGTATCCTGGACTTTTTCCAGCGCACCGTCGCGATACTGGAATTCGACATTGCGACCCTGGCTCACGGTCGACCACACATCGTCGGCGCCGGCGGACAGCAAAATTTCGACGGCTTCTGCGGCGCGTTTCTCGAGATCAGCCGACATTTTCGCCTCCCACCGTCATGCTGGAGACGAGCACCGTGGGCATGCCCTGCGAAACAGGGACCTGCTGCCCGTTCTTGCCACAAGTCCAGCCGCCGGTGTCGAGCTTCGCATCGTTGGCAACCATCGAGATTCGTTTCAGTGATTCCGGACCGTTGCCGATAATGTTCACGTCCTTGATTGGCGCAGTCACCTTGCCACCTTCAACCAGCCAGCCATTCTTCACGTAGAACGTGTAGTCACCTGCACCAATCTGCACCTGGCCGTTCGTATAGGTTTCGGCAATGATGCCGTGATCAACGGCGGCAATGATTTCATCTTTGGTGTGCGGCCCGTCTTCCATGAAGGTGCAGGTCATGCGTGGCATCGGCGAATACTTGTATGACTGGCGGCGCCCGGACCCGGTTGCGGCAACATTGTATTGCTTCGCGCTGATTGAATCGTGCAAATAGGATCGCAGGACGCCGTTATGGACCATCACGGTGCGACCGCACTCGTTGCCTTCATCGTCATAGTTGAGCGCACCGCGCTCATTGGGAATCGTGCCCTGGTCAACAATGGTGACAAATGGCTCGGCTATTTTCTTGCCGAGCATGTCAGAGTAGATGCTGGTGCCCTTGCGGTTAAAGTCGGCCTCCATTCCATGGCCGATCGCTTCGTGCAAAAGAATGCCGCTCGCGCCCGCTGCGAGGATGACGGGCATTTCACCTGCCGGCGGCCTCCGCGCTTCGAACAGAATCAGCGTTCGCTC
>JAHEFD010000154.1 GCA_024640345.1 Woeseiaceae bacterium | reverse complement strand
ATCGGTCTTGATCCCGGAATCGTCACCAATGCCAAACTTGCTGGCGGCACGTGCACGATCACGCTGCGCTGCCATTTGCGATTCGAACCCCTTCTGGTCGACCGTCAATCCGCGTTCCCTGGCAATGTCGGCGGTCAGGTCCACAGGAAAACCATAGGTGTCATAAAGCTTGAACGCGATGTCACCGGGTAATTCCCTGCCCTTCATATTTTCAATAGCAGACTCCAGAATCTCCATTCCCTGATCGAGCGTTTCTGCAAAGCGTTGCTCTTCCTTCTTCAGCACTTTCTCTACATGAGATTTTGCCTTGACCAACTCGGGGTAGGCATCGCCCATCTCGTCGCAAAGCGGTCCAACCAGCTTGTGGAAGAAAGTGTCGGTCACGCCCAGTTTCTTGCCGTGCCTTATGGCACGGCGAATGATGCGCCGGAGTACATAGCCCCTGCCTTCATTGCCCGGCAATACGCCATCGACAACCAGGAACGAGCAAGCCCGTATGTGATCGACAATCACGTTTAGCGAACTGGATCCATCGTTGGCGACACCAATCAGCCGGGCCGTTGCATTGATCAGGTTTGCAAACAGGTCTATCTGGTAGTTGCTGTGAACGCCCTGCATCACGGCAGCGGCTCTCTCGAGACCCATGCCGGTATCAACAGAGGGCTTCGGTAACGGCGTCATTTCACCGTTCGCTGCCCGGTCGAATTGCATGAAGACGAGATTCCAGATCTCGACGTAGCGATCGCCTTCTTCGTCGGGAGATCCGGGCGGGCCACCTTCGACATCCGGGCCGTGGTCATAGAAAATCTCACTGCATGGGCCACACGGCCCCGTGTCACCCATTGCCCAGAAATTATCCTTGGCTCCCATGCGCGAAAAGCGATCGGGATCAATTTTCATTGTCTTGAGCCAAATGTCGGCGGCTTCGTCGTCTTCTTCGTAAACCGTGACCCATAGTTTTTCGGCAGGCAGGCCCAGCGTTTCTGTCAGGAATTCCCAGGCGTACTTGATGGCGTCCTCTTTGAAGTAATCGCCAAAACTGAAATTTCCGAGCATCTCGAAAAACGTGTGGTGTCGTGCCGTGTAGCCAACATTCTCGAGATCGTTGTGTTTGCCGCCCGCACGAACGCAACGTTGCGAGGTCACTGCGCGATTGTACTTGCGCTTGTCTTCACCCAGGAAGACGTCCTTGAACTGCACCATGCCGGCATTCGTGAACAAGAGCGTCGGATCGTTTCCGGGAACGAGCGGCGAACTCGCGACAATCTCGTGTCCACGGTCCCGGAAAAACTCCAGGAACGCGCTACGCAATTCATTGCTGGTCATGTGCTTCATTGGGTGACTGTTGTGCCCGCTGGTTGTCACGGCAGACGCCGCTACTGCAAAAAGCGGTAGTTTATAGGGAACGGCTAGTCTTCACCATTCGATTGAACGGCAGACTGAATGTGCTCCTGCTCGAAGCCGCGATATTGCAAAAAGCGCATTTGTCGGGCCTTTTCCGTGAAATCCGGCGGAATCTCCGAGCCAAATTTTTTCACACGAATTTCCACGGCACGGGCGAACCAGTCCTCGGCAGCATCCTGCAAGGCGCCTATGGTGATGTCCGATCGTATCCCGCGCTCTTTCAGCTCCTGCCGAATCCGGACCGGCCCTTTTCCCTGGCCTATACGCGACTGGACGAAGCTCTCGGCAAAACGCTGATCGCTTTGCAGGTTCTCGTCGCGAAGAACGCCGACAACCTCTTGTGCAATGTCGCCATTGAATCCGGCCGTCGCAAGCTTGCTGACGAGTTCCTCGAACCCGTATTCGCGCCGGGCAAGGTAGTCCATCGCCTTCTTCCGGGCTTCATTCGGGTCCGCGAATCGATCGACCTCGTCTGCCTGGAAGAGATCGGCGTTCAGCTCATTAATTGACGGGCTTTCTGACATGAAAATAAACAATCACCGGCAGGCGGATTCAGCAAGCAATATTCCGGGCGAATCACCAAAAATCAATTCGCAACGATCAACGACCCATCTTGAAAACAGCAGGCGGACCGGGCGTTGGACTTTCCGGCATTCGATGACAAAAGGGGTCAGAGCCTGGCTCTGACCCCCAACGTATCCTGCAGCGAGCGAGTTAGTGCCGGCGGCGCGTCAGGCCTGCTTGGCAACCGCCTCGTCCGCGCCTTTTTTCGTTGCTGCCCCATCGGTTGCTTCTGGCTTTTCAGTCGGCGGCATCAGCACTGCGCGAATTTTGGCTTCAATTTCGGCGGCCACGTCCGGATTTTCCTTGAGATATATGCGGACATTTTCCTTGCCCTGGCCGATTCGATCGCTGCCATAGCTATACCAGGAACCGGCCTTGTCAATAATGCCCTGCTCCACACCATGATCGATGATCTCGCCTTCGCGCGAAATGCCTTCCCCGTAAAGAATCTCGAACTCCGCCTGCTTGAACGGCGGCGAAACCTTGTTCTTCACGACTTTGACCCGCGTCTGGTTGCCGATGACCTCGTCGCCCTTCTTGATGGCGCCAATACGACGGATGTCGAGGCGAACCGATGAATAGAACTTCAGCGCATTACCGCCAGTGGTCGTTTCCGGGCTGCCGAACATAACGCCGATTTTCATACGAATCTGGTTGATGAAAATCACCATCGTGTTGGATCGCTTGATGTTGCCTGTCAGCTTCCGGAGCGCCTGGGACATGAGCCGTGCCTGAAGCCCCATGTGCGAATCGCCCATCTCGCCCTCAATCTCGGCTTTCGGCGTCAATGCAGCCACGGAGTCGATGACGACGACGTCGATAGCACCTGACCGTACCAGCATGTCGGTGATCTCCAGCGCCTGTTCGCCGGTGTCTGGCTGGGAAACCAGCAATTCATCGACATTCACGCCAAGTTTCTCGGCGTATGCCGGGTCGAGTGCGTGCTCGGCGTCAACAAATGCAGCGGTGCCGCCAAGCTTCTGCGCTTCGGCCACGACCTGCAGCGTCAGGGTGGTCTTACCGGAAGATTCCGGACCGTAAATCTCGATTACCCGCCCTTTGGGAAGGCCACGGATGCCCAGCGCTGTATCGAGGCCGATGGATCCTGTCGAGATCGACTCCATGTCCTTGATGACACCACCATCGCCAAGGCGCATGACAGATCCCTTGCCGAACTGCTTTTCAATTTGTCCGAGAGCGGCGGCGAGCGCCTTTTTTCGATTTTCATCCATTATTTTCGAGCCATTGATGAGGTGAGAAGTTAATAGGGGATTATTCCATTAATCAGGGCGGCGCGACAGTCACACGCTCTGTGACTAATTGAGCAATCTGTGAAGAATTACACCGAAGCTATTGTTTCAACGGGTGGTACTGAACTTCCCCGCGAACCGACACGGACTCGACCAGCTCGAAGTCAGACCACTGCAACTCCACTGGCCGCGCCAGCCGGATTTCCTGGAACGCCCTGACTTTCCTGGATACCGTGATATGCGGCCGGTAAACACGCTCCTCCGGCACTACACCGAAAGGAACCAGGGCCTCTTGCAGGTCCGCCACCAGCCGCTCCAGCTCCGGCGGAATGATCTTGGTGTGCATGCAGGCAATTTTGGGCCGTTGCCAGAAAGTCAGGCTGTCAAATCGCAACCGGATATCGACCGGCCTGATGCTATCCACGGCGGCCATCAAACCCGGAATTTTTTCCTCTGGAAAGTTGCCGATAAAAACCAGCGTCACATGCCAGTTTCGGCGGTCGACCGTTTGCCCCTCGACCGTCGACAGGACGGGATTGATCGCATCACGCAATACCTCGCGCTGCCGGTGAACCGGCCACAATGCAAAAAACAGTTTCTTATCAGCCACTATTGGAGTATGCGAGGTCGAATCATGGGTAGCGAGACAGTGCCACAGTGACTGTGGTTTTTCGAACTTTTGAATCGCATGGCGGGTCTCCCTGGCAAACAGGATCGGAAAAAACGTACCGCTGCGTCGCTGTCACAGCACGACTATCTCCTGTTGGCCCGTGATCCATCCAGTCGTTCCTTTATGCCTCGCAGCGCCACCAATACGGTGTGCACGCGCACTGCCTGCCGATCGCCGGGAAAGTGCCTTACTTCTGCCTGGATTTCGGCACCACTGCCAGATCGAACCGCCCAGGCCAGCCAGACAGTGCCTACGGGTTTTTCCTCCGTGCCACCATCAGGCCCCGCGATTCCGCTCACTGCGACAGCAAGATCAGCGCCGCTTCTGCCCAAGGCTCCGGCCGCCATTTCGAACACGACCTGCTCACTGACCGCGCCGTGCTCTGTCAGTGTCGCCGCCTGCACGCCCAGCATTGATTCCTTGGCCCCGTTGGAATAGCTGACGACGCCATGGCCGAAGCATTTCGAGCTGCCGCTGATATCGGTTATCGCTTTTGCTATCCAGCCACCGGTACACGACTCCGCTGTCGCCACCGACTTTCCCGCGACAATCAGCGCTCGGACGACACTATCGGCCAGCGCCTCGATGGATTCTGTGTCACTCATGCAAAATCTGCTCGTACAACTCAATATGACTTTCTACCATTGTTCTGACGGAAAACTCATTCCGCATTCTCTGCTGGCCAGCCCTTCCGAGCTCGTGGCGATACTCCGGCTCGTCGATCATGAGCTCAATAGCATTTTGCAGGCCCGTAAGATCGCCACGGGGAACCAGCACACCAGTCCGGGAGTGCAGGACAACCTCACCTGCCGCGGGTATGTCAAATGCGATAACCGGCAAACCGGCAGCGGCCCCTTTTAACATCGCGACTCCCAACCCTTCTCTTTCCGCCGGGTGAACCATGAGATCAAACGCTGCCAGGTAGTCATCGAGGTCGTGACGAAAGCCCGCGAACTGCACGGTTGCGCTGAGCCCCAGTTTTCGTGCCAGCGCCCGCAGCATCTCTTCGCCTTCGCCTTCACCGAAAAACACCACCTTTATATATGGAT
>JAHEFD010000066.1 GCA_024640345.1 Woeseiaceae bacterium | reverse complement strand
TCTGCCGCAGTGACCACGCGGGTTATCTCCGGATCCCAGATCGCTATGTCCGCATCCTTGCCTTCCGTGATCGAACCCTTGCAGTGGTCCATTCCGTATATTTTCGAAACATTGGTTGCCGCCAGTGCGACGAAATGATTCAGCGTAATGCGTCCCTTGATGAAGCCTTCTGAAAAAAGCAAAGGCAGGCGCATTTCAATTCCTGGCAGACCATTTGCGATCTTCGGGAAATCGGGCTTCGGCCCGGCGTGCAGTTTTCCGCTTTCGTCAAAACGATACGGCGCATGATCTGACGAGTACACCTGGAACGTTCCATTCTGCAGGCAACGCCATATTTCTTCCTGGGACGCCCTGTCACGCAACGGCGGGCTGCAGCACAACTTGGCACCGTGCATTCCCGGCAGGTCCATCTGCTCCATATTCAGGAACATGTACTGCGGGCAGGTTTCCCCGAAAACCTTTCGTCCTTCGTAGCGCGCTTCGGCGATGATCCGGGCACCCGCTTCCGAGGACACATGCACGATCAAGATTGGTGCATCGAGGAAGCCGGCAAGCGAGATCGCACGATTAATGGCTTCCGACTCTGCAGTCCGCGGGTGACTCAGCGCATGATATTTCGGCGCACCGTGACCACTGTCGACGAGCTTGTCGCTCATCCACTTGATCATCGCGTTGTTCTCCGCGTGAATCATCGTGAGGGCGCCGTTCTTTTTCGCCACCGCCAGAATATCGAGCATCTGGCCGTCGTCGACGATCAGCCGGTCGTAAGTCATGTAGATCTTGAATGACGTTATCCCGTCGGCAATGGCCAGCGGCAATTCGCGGTGCAAAACGTCATCCGTGGGATCGGAAATGATCAGGTGAAACGAATAATCGATGACGGACTTGGGCCCCGCACGACCATGGTAGGTCTCCAGTACCTCCTTGAGCGTCTGACCACGATGCTGTGCAGCGAATGGAACGATGCAGGTATTGCCGCCGAATGCGGCGGAAACGCTGCCGGAGTAATAGTCGTCGGAGGTCATCAGTCCGCTCGAGGACTCCTGCTCGATGTGGCAATGCGCTTCAATCCCGCCCGGCAACACATACTTGCCCTTTGCGTCAATCACGCGGTCAGCAGCACCGAGCTTCTTGCCAATAGCGACGATCTTTCCGTCTTTGATACCAATATCGGCACGAAACGTCTCGGCAGAGTTCGCAACGGTTCCATTGGAAATTTTCAAGTCGAAGTCAGACACCTCTGATCGAACCTCCATCACAACGAATCAATCCGCCGGTCACGTAACTCGCTGCCTCGCTGCACAAAAAGGCGCCGACATTACCGAAGTCTTCCACCGTCCCGTAACGCCCGGCGGGAATCGAGGCTTGTTCGGCGGCGGACACCTCCTCTACGGTCTTCCCTGTTCTCTTCGCGGCGGCCGCATCCAGTTGCTTCAATCGATCCGTACGGATTCTTCCCGGCAAAAGCATGTTGACCGTGATGCCAAGCGATGCGACCTCGTTGGACAGGGACTTGCTCCACCCAACCAGCGATGAACGAATCGTATTTGACATGGCCAGGTTGGAAATTGGCTGAACGACGCCGGACGAGGCAATGGTGAGAACCCGCCCCCAGCCGGACGCCTTCATGTCGGCCACGCAGAGATTGGTAATCTCGATCACTCGAATCAACATGGTTTCGATCTGCGCTCGCCAGAGATCAGAGTCCGGGGTATCGACAGTTCCCGGTGGCGGGCCGCCGGTGTTATTAACAAGAATATCGACCCCGCCGAGCTTTTCCCTGGCGGCCGAATACAATGTTGCCGCAGCATCGGCATCCGACAAGTCGACCACTACATAGCCGGCTTTTCCAGGCCCCGCAGCGGTTAACGCGCCGGCCGCTGCCGCAAGCTTCTCCTCGACGCGCCCGCAAAGCAGCACATCCGCGCCTTCTTCACAGAGCTTGGTCGCGATGCCGAGCCCAAGCCCCTGGCTGGATGCCAGTACCAGCGCGCGCTTTCCTTTTATTCCGAGATCCATGACTACAGTTTCTCCACGTTCTTTTCTACCCGAACAATGAGTCGCCTCAATTCTTCCCGATCCGTCGCTGTCAGTGACGGGCCCGGTGCACGCACTTTAGGACTCGCGATAATTCCGCGGCGATGCAGGGTCTCTTTACGCAGAGCCAGACCAAAGCCCGGCTGCTGCTCGTGCCGGACCAGCGGCAGATAGGCATCGAAAAGGTCCTCTGCGCGATCAACTTCCCCTGCCCGGAACAAGGCAACGACGGCAACCAGCATTTCAGGAAAAGCGAACCCGGTCATGGCCCCATCCGCGCCACGCGCCAGCTCCTGTGGCAGATACAATCCACCGTTACCACACAGAATGGACACCCGGCGCAGCCCCTCGTCCGAGGCCTGCCGCACTTTCGATACCTTATACAGACCCGGGCACTCCTCGTGCTTCAGCATAACGAGCTGATCGAAGTCAGCGACCATCCTGTTGAAAAGCGGCACCGAGATTTCCGTTCGCGTTGCCTGCGGATAGTCCTGGTAGCAAACCGGGATATCGTCTCCGAGCGCCGCGAACACCTGGCTGAAATAGTTGTAGACCTTTTCTTCGGTGGCGAGGCCGACCAACGGCGCAATCATTACGCCTGCCGCGCCCAGCTCCATGCTGGTTTTAGAGAGTCGAACCATGTTATCCAGGCCCGGATCCGAAACACCAACAACCACCGGCACTGTACTGCCAGCCCGTTTCATTACCCGCTCTAGAAACGCAACCGACTCCTCGGGTGCCATTTTCTGCGCCTCGCCCATGATTCCGAGGACGGTAATACCGGATACGCCATTCTCGATATAGAAATCCACCAGGCGATCGGTACTGTCGAAATCGATCGCACCGTTATCGGAGAAAGGTGTTGCGGAAATGATGTAAACACCACTGGCGGTCTCATCAAGTTTATTCGGGGACATCAGTATTGGGACTCCTTAAATGCTTTTTCGCCACGCGTACGTATTGCCTGTATTGATCGGTTGTCACCGTCGAATGCCTGTTTTCATTCGACAGGTAATCTTTCATCAGCGTAATGAACACCCCACTCAGGAGCAGAAGCGCGACGAGATTTGGCAGGGCGCTTGCTGCAACCGAAATATTGGCCAACGCCCATAGTTGATCGACATTAGTGATTCCTGCGAAGACGACACCCGGCAGGAAGTAGATCCACCGTGCATAGTAAAACACTTTCTCGCCAAGCAGGCTGACCAGTGCAGTTTCAAAATAGACGAAAAAACCGATCTGGGTCGACAAACAGAAGGTCAGAATCGCTACCGATATGAAGGCGTTCGCGACTTCCGGTGAATAATAGGTCGCGAATGCTTCGAGAAGCATTTCAATACCGGTACTGCCGTTGGCCAGGACGCCCGACGAGAGAATGATGAAAGCGGTAATCGTGCACATTACCGTGGTATCGATAAAAACTTCTGCCGCGCCCCAAAGACCCTGTTTGAACGGGTGTGGCGTCTCGGCGTTTGCATGCACCATCGGCGCCGTACCCAGGCCGGCTTCATTCGACAACATGCCCCGCGCCATGCCCATTTTTATGCCGGCCATCACGGTCGCCCCGGCAAAGCCGCCGACCGCCGGCGCCGGCTCAAACGCATAGGCGAAAATCTCGCCAATGACCGCCGGAAAATGCGACGCGTTTGCGATCAATATCACCAGCCCGCCAAGCAAATAGATCACCGTCATCAATGGCACGAGCATCTCGCACACCCGGCCAATACGACGGATTCCGCCGATGGCAACCGTCGCCGTGACGATCCCCATGGCCCCGGTTACGAGGTAGGGATTCCAGCCAAAACTGGCGTCAAACGCCCTGCCGACGGTATGTGCCTGGAGCAGTGACGAGCTGAAGAAGCAATTGATCGTGACACCGATGCTGAACAGCACTGCCAGTGACTTCCAGCCCAATGCCTTGTTGATGTAGTACATCGGGCCGCCATGCACGCGTCCGTTCCCGTCGACCTCGCGATAATGTACGCCCAGGGTGACTTCCGCCGCCTTCGTGATCATTCCAAAAAAAGCGAGAACCCACATCCAGAAAATCGCGCCGGGTCCGCCGATCGAGAGGGCGGTCGCAACTCCTGCCATGTTACCCATGCCGACCGTTCCGGCGAGCGACGTCGCAGTCGCCTGGAAGGGCGTCATGCGCTCTTTTTCCCGATCACCGCCTCGATCGAACATGCGGCCGAAAGTATTGCGCATGATGTAGCCGAAGCTGGTGACCTGGAAGAATCCGGTGCGAACGGTCAGGTATACCGAAACGAAGGCGATGAAAAACATCGTCCACGGCCCCCACATCAGGTTACTAATGTGGGTAATCAACGCCAGAAAAGCGTCATACATCCTGGTTCCCCCAATCGGCTTGCATTGATGCAGCTTTCTCGTTTTGCCGGATGAGAATCATTGCCCCGGCCGCAGACCACAAAGCAATTTCACCTGAAACACGTTCCCGGGAGCGACCCTGACCAGCTAAGCGACTGTAACAAACCGGGTTTTATTCTCCAATGCCGGTGTCATTTGTCGTAAAATTCTCCGTCAACATTATCGAACACCCGGTCCGGCCATGCTGTCCAAGAAACGGCAACCGAACGGGAACACAATGTGGGGGAGCTAAATGAATACTGTAATCCTGGCGTCGAAGACTGTCCGTTTCGGCGTAATCGCGAGTGTCGTGACACTGGCCCTTTCCATCGCCGCCTGTTCGCAGGACCCGGCGCCCTCTGGCGACGCAAAGATGGCTGGCTCCATCAAGCCGGCGCCCGGAACCGAGGATGGCTCATGGGGCTATCTTGGCGGTGATGCCGCCCACACGAGATACTCCCCGGCTGACCAGGTCACCCTGGAAAACTTCGAAGATCTCGAGGAAGCCTGGGTCTGGGACGGCGCCAGTTTCGGTGCACAAAGTGGTCGATCGACTCCCAGCTACATCAACGGCAAGTTGTATACCGTCGCCGGCCCGCGCCGCTATGTTGTTGCGCTGGACCCCGCGAACGGAGAGCTTATCTGGTCATACGGTGAGCCGAAGACACCCCGTTATGACTATTCAATGCGTGCCGACTACGGCAAAGGCGTGGCTTACGCCGAAGTCGACGGTCGTGGCGTTATTTACATTTCATCCCCCGGATTCTTCCTGACCGCTCTGGACGCAGAAACCGGCGAGCCACTGGAAAACTGGGGCCGACCTGTCGGGATCGAGAGCTTCCCGGAAACCGGCGTCGTCGACATGCTGACCGACCTGCTGTCAGACCTGCCCTACGGGCATGACCCTTACGAGGGCATGGACCTGAAGAACGGTTACATCACCACGTCGTCACCACCCATCGTTGTCAACGGGGTGGTGATCGTCGGGAACTCTCATGAACAGGGCTATTACCAGTCCCGCGTCGAAAATGTGCCAGGCGACATTCTTGGTTACGACGCGCGCACCGGCGAATTCCTGTGGAAATTTCATGTAATACCCCGTGAAGGCGAGTTCGGACACGAGACATGGGAAAACGATGCCTGGAAATGGACCGGCGACGTGTCCTCCTGGGCACCGATGGCAGCTGACCAGGAACGTGGCATCGTCTATATCCCGACCAATGGCATAACGATCGATTATTACAGCGGCTTTGCCCCGGGCGACAACCTGTACGGCACCAGCCTGATAGCGCTGGATGCCAAAACCGGTAAACGCGTCTGGCATTACCAGCTCGTCAAACATGACATCTGGAATTACGACACATCGACTGCGCCCGTCCTCCTGGACGTGAACATCGACGGCAAGAAAACACCTATTGTTGTGCAAACGACGAAGCAGAATTTCGCCTACACGTTCAACCGGGAGACCGGCGAGCCAATCTGGCCAATCGTCGATACGCCGGTGCCCGCATCCGACGTGCCGGGCGAGAAGCTGGCGGAAACACAGCCGTTTCCGACGAAGCCGGCCGCCTACGGCATGCAGGGCCTGACCTATGATGATCTCGTCGATTTCACGCCGGCGATGCGCGAAGGAGCCATCGAGGCACTGAAAGATCACAAGATTGGTCCACTGTTTAACCCGCCCCTTCATCGTGACAACGACCAGGGATACCGTGCCGCCTACTGGTGCCCGGGTGACGGCGGTGGCACCAACATTGACGGCCCGTCCGTCGCCGATCCCGAGACCGGTATTCTGTACGTGTCTACCCGGGCCGCCTGTTCGTCACGAATCATCGTATCGGGTGAAGAGCGCGACAAAGACATCGCAAAACCGACCGGCTCAACCTTCTCCGACTTTGCATCACTGCGGTCTGACCAGGTTCGACATCCGGACGGAGTGCCGATGTTCAAACCGCCTTACAGCCACATTACGGCGATCGACATGAACACGGGTGAGCACCTGTGGCAGTTGCCGATTGGAGAAACGCCTGATCGCGTCGCTAATCTCCCGGCGCTCCAGGGTATGAACATTCCGACAACGGGTACCGGCCGCAATGCAGCGATGGCAGTTACCAAAACTGCCTTCATGTACGCCAGCCAGAAAAGTGACGGCACGCCGGCATTGTTCTTTGTGGACAAGCTGACCGGTGCGCCTGTCGGCAACATAGAGATCCCCGACAACGTGAACTACGGCATGTCGACCTACGTCCATAAAGGCAAGCAATATGTCATGCTGCAGACAGGACCCAAGTTGACAGCACTGGCGCTGGGCGACTTCTAAAAGGCCTTATAAACCGGGCCCGGAGAGCTTCCGGGCCCGGTTTTTTTATGGCCGGTATCACGATGTGGCATGACACGATTCTTGCCCCATGAATCCTTTGATATAGTGCGCGACTGCCTGCAACCGTCGGTATCCCCATGTCCAAATCCTCCAAAAAACCTGCTCACGAAGTGCTGATCTCGAAACTCAACGAGATGAGAAGATTTGGCGGCCCGGCAATAACGACCGGCCTGTCGGACGATGTCATCGAGGACTTCCTTCTCGACGAATACGCGACGCTGGCCACAGCGATCGATCGAGCCTACGAAGTATTTAAGGATGCCAGAAACACGAATCCGGACTTCCTCGAGCTGAGCGAGATCGACCAGACCGCTGAGGCCCAGGACGGGTACACCAATTTTTACGCAGAAGATGCCGTAAATCCCTACGTCGCTGCTGCGGCGGCGGGTCCGTGGATTGTGAGCCTCAAGGGTGCGGTCATTTACGACTGCGGTGGCTACGGCATGCTTGGTCTTGGCCATGCCCCCGAAGCCGTGCTCAACGCCATGAATAAGCCGCACGTGATGGCCAATATCATGACGCCAAGCATCAGCCAGCTGGAGTTCATTCGTCATCTGAAGAAGGAAATTGGCCACACCAGCGAAGCAGGAACGCCTTACAAGACTTTCCTTTGCCTGAACAGCGGGTCGGAAGCGACCACGATGGCATCGCGCATTGCAGACATCAATACGAAAAACCTTACGGACCCCGGTGCGCGTTACGAAGATTTCGACATTCACGGTATTACGCTGGAAGGCAGCTTCCATGGTCGTACTGACCGACCGGCACGATATTCGGCGTCAACCCTTCGAAACTACCGCAAGCACCTCGCTTCCTACCGCGACAGCGATTACCTCTTGACGGTTGAGCCGAACAACATTGATTCCCTGGAAGCCGCTTTTGCGAAAGCGAAAAAGGACGACGTCTTCATAGAAGCCTTTTTCATGGAACCCGTCATGGGCGAAGGCAATCCCGGACAGGCGATCAGCGTCGAATTTTACAAACGAGCGCGAGAGCTGACGAAAGAACATGGCTCCATGCTGGTTGTCGATTCTATCCAGGCCGGGCTGCGCGCCCACGGCGTGCTGTCCATCGTCGATTATCCCGGCTTCGAGGGACTGGACGAGCCGGATATGGAAGCCTATTCAAAGTCGCTTAACGGCGGTCAATTCCCGCTGTCAGTTCTCGCGCTATCGGAAACCGCCGCTTCAATCTATAGAACCGGCTTGTATGGCAACACGATGACGACGAATCCACGTGGTCTCGACGTCGCAATGGCGGTGCTCGATTGTTTCACGCCGGCACTTCGCGAAAATATTCGCAGCCAGGGCCGGTCACTTGTCGCCGGGCTGAAGAAAATTGCCGAGGAACTGGGCAACGCGCTGACGGGGACACAAGGGACCGGACTATTGCTGAGTTGCGAGCTTAATCAACGGTACAAATGCCACGGCGATAACAGCACTGAGGACTACCTGCGTCGACAGGGTCTCGGCGTCATACATGGTGGTGCACGGTCGCTGCGGTTTACGCCGCATTTCGCGATCACCGACAAGGAGGTCAGGTTAATCCTCCAGCTGGTTCGTGACGCACTGCTTAACGGACCGAAACTCCAGTAGCAACGCGCGACACCGCTTGTATGCAGTGTCAGACTGCCGGTGCGACGCTTCTGCGCCGCATCGATATCAGCAGCAGCATCGCCTGCAGTGCAAGAAACAGCAGAGACAACACGCCGCCGCCACCACCGCCGACGCCCTCGTTGATCCCGACATTGATGGTTCTTTTTGCCGTGCCCAGGTTTCCGGCACGATCAGACACGGCGTAGCTGAGCGCATAACTGCCAACAACCGACGTATTGAAACTTCCCGTGGTGACGACGGAATCCGTGAGGTCACCATCGATCGCGTCGGTTGCGACAAAGCCGGGATCCTCGTAAGCAGCGCCGGCCGCCAGCGTCACCAGCGACTCGCCATTCAACCGGATTACGGGTGGATCGCGATCACCGCGCCCGAGTCTTCCGATGCCGTTGTTCGCATGAATCTCCACGACGTTCGAATTACGCCCTGCCATGACCAGGTCGAGTGACTGGTCATTGTTGAAGTCGAGCATAGTGCCCCGGCTCATTCCGGCACTGACGATTTGCTCCGCCTGCAGCACGAATCCGCCTGCTTCGCTGCCTCGATACAATTGATGCACGCCGGCGTCATTCAGGGCAACGATATCGGGCAGCGAATCGCCGTCTACATCACCGGCCAGCATCTTGCTCAATGGCGATGCCCCGATCTTTACGCCGGACGGGAACGAACCGTCCGAACCCTGGTAGAGAATTCTGCTTTCCGGAATCGCCAGGTCGGCGCCGTCGATCGCCAGCAACAGGTCGATGCGCCCGTTTCCGTTGAGATCGGCACCCGTCACACCGGCGACGCTGCCGCGCTGCAATCCCTGCGCGGCGAAGTTCCTGCCATCCCCGGAGTTGCGCAACAGGCGGACTGTTCGATCCGCCGACTCGACGACCATGATATCGACGAAGCTGTCGTTATTGATATCCGCCGTCGATACATCGATTCCGGCACCGGCTGGCAGCGACGTTAACGAGAATCCCTGCTGGCCCGTACTGCGCAGGAGATACGTTCCGCCCGTGCCCGTCAGGACCACGTCGGCGAACCCGTCGCGGGCAAAGTCGGCGCCCGCGGCGGCAAGAACGGTTCCCGAATTCGGCACTTTGAGGTCGAGCGTCTGCGTGAAATTACCGTTTCCGCCATTGAGATAGATGCGTCCCGCCAACCCCGGCACTCCGGCCACGGCGATGTCCGGGCTACCGTCGCCGTTCCAGTCAAGGATGACAACGGCAGTACCGCCGCTGCCTGCTCCCAGGCTGGTTCCCGGCGTGATAACAGTTCTGTTACCACTGTTGAAGAAAATGATCGTCTGCTCGGCCGTCACGACAAGATCTTCATGACCGTCACCGTTCAGGTCGCCGCTCGAAACGCCGTTGCCCTTCGCGCTCAGGATCTGTGTAGGGCCTTCACTGAAGCCGGCCACGACCTGCGACCCGACCAGGGCAGAGTTATTGTCGACGATCGGATCGTCGGAAACCGCTGTTGCCAGCAAGGAATTGTCACCATCGCTATTCTGGACGCCCTGTACCGCGATGGTTTTGCTCGTGCTCGCAGCAAGAGAAACCAGAGGACAACGAACGATTGGGTCTTTCGAGTTATTCGCGGAAATCGTGCAATCCTGCGGTGCGCTGAGAGACAACACGGGACCACTGGTGCTCCACCTGGCAACCAGCTCGCCGGAATCCAGGTCGGCAGGGCCCCGGTTCTGGACGACGATGTTCCACTGCATGCTTTCCCCGACGGTCACCGGATTGACAGTCACACCGGCCGTAACGGCGAGGTCGGCCCGATTATCGGGATAGATCATCAGACCAAAATCGATGGTCGCTTTCAGGCCGCCGGAGTCGGTTGCTGTAATCGTCACGTTGTATGCGGTGCTCCTCGCATCGCCGCTGGCCGGCGTGCCGGACAAAACGCCGGTAAGAGGGTCGATCACCAGGCTTCGGCTCTTCGGCAATCCCTGGGCAGAAAACTGCAATGAATCACCCACATCAATGTCGTCGAAATACCCGGCTAAAGAAATTTCGTAAGGCGTATTGGCAACGGTCTCCTGGTCCGCAGGCCCGCCGATAGCAAACGGCGCATCGTTCTGCGGCAGCACCTCGACAACAAGTGCAAACTGGTTGCTGAACGAGGTCCCGTCGTGAACGCGAACCGGAACAGACAGCGGGCCATAGAAATTTGGCGTCGGCGTGATGCTCGTGTCGATTCGCGAATAGTTTTCGCCGTCACCAACCTCGAGCGAAAAGTCTCCCGGAAAACTGTTGTCCGGATCGACGACCTTCAGGCTCCTGATGTCGATGGCCAGGGTCGAGTCCTCGTTTACCGATACCGGCGTCTGTCCGACAATTTGCGGCGCCGTCGGCCCGCTGTCGACGATGCTTATCAGCACCCGTGCCTCCGCCGAAAATCCCGTGCCATCAAAGGCTATGTACCTGAACTCGTCGCTGTTTCTCCTGTTACCGCTGTGTTGATAGAGAAACGTTCCATCCGAATTGAGCGAGAGTGTCCCCCGCCGGGTGTTCCTCGTCAGCGTAACGCTTAGCGGGTCGTTTTCAGCATCAAAGTCGTTATCCAGAACGCTCGACGATCCACCAACAAGCGTCGTGGCCGTGCCGCCCCTTACGACAACGACAGCATCGTTTGCCACTGTCGGCGGAAAGCCGGACGCCACAGCAAGTTTGATACCCGCTGCGACGAGCATAAGGGCGCACAGCGCAACAGGGACACTGCGCGAATGCTGATCGGATATTTCTGGACTGAACCGCAAAACGCTGCCCCTGTCTTATTTTTATATTTCCGCGGGTGCGTGCGACAAAGTGTAGCGTACGGACCCCGCATACTAAAGACCAATTTGCGGCGACTTTGTTATGGTAAATCAGCTAAGTAGTTATACTTATTTAGGGCGTTTCGAACCTTTTTTCCGGGTGGAATAAAGGGGGTTGGCGAGAATTCGCGCTGCCACCTGCTGCCCGGTAACCGAGTAGCCGATGTACTCGTACTCGACCCCCGACTTCTCGACAAATTCCTGGAAGGCCTTGAATTCGTGTTGCTGCCAGCGTGGAAAGTTGTAGTACTCGTCGAACAATACGATCGCACCGGGCTGCAGGCGCGATCCCAGCATTTCAAAAATCGTGACAGTCGAGGAATACAGGTCACAATCGACATGCAACATCGCGATCGGGTCGGTTTCTCTTTCGAGGAACCCGGGAATCGTCTGGTCGAACATGCCGATTTCAAATTTAACGTTGTCGGGAACCTTCGGCAGTTTTTTCTGTGCAAATGCGCCGACCGGGTTGCCATTCCAGTATTCCGGAATGCCTTCAAAGGAATCGAATCCATAAACGACCCGATCGGCATACTCGCCTATCCAGCGGATGGATTTGCCACGACCAACGCCGAACTCCATGTAGAGGCCCGGCAGGCTGGCCTCATGAACAACGTGTTTGACCAGCTGCTGGTGCTTTTCGAAATAGGGCGCGTCCGCCATATTCTGTTTCACGTAGTCGATCGTGTCCTTCTTGGCACCAAGCTGCAGGTCGACAAGCATGTTCGATCCGTAGTGCTTGAGCACAAATCGCCGAAACAGGAATTCACTCAGTGTACGTTTGAAAAGCGGCATAATTTTTTGGCCTGTTATTGTCTATTCCGGCGAGCGCAGTGACACCGCCCCAGTGGCGCAGCAGTTTATCACAGCACCCGGCGGTTCGACGGTCATCCCGGGTGACAGGGGCGCATCAAAAACCGGTCATGCTGTTCGGTCTGGCCCGAAGCAATTTGAAGTGGTGAATCCCTATATCGACATAGGGCTGCAACGGAAAATCGACCATCCCCAGCAGGTCTCGCTTCTTGATCGGTTGCGAGCACTTGAATTCGCCACCTTCGAACTTGTTCAGTGTCGATATGGACGCATAGCAGAGTTTCGATGGACAGGTCAGCGCACATCCCGCGTTTGCGAACAGGACGATCCTGGATTTCTCCTTGATACGTTCCAGGAACTCGAGATCCTCGTTGAGTCGCATTGGCAGGACGACGGAGTCGTAAATGTCCAGCGCCTCTTCGATCTTTCGATGCGATTTGAGGTTCTTGATGACACTGCCATCGAGCTTGTATCGCGGAAAGTCCTGGCGGATCCAGCGGGCAAGATCATCGTTCGTAATAATGACGGAATTGATGTTGCTGTGATAACGCTCGAGCAGCGACCTGCTGGCTTCATACTCCTTTCGCTCCACGTAGTGATTTGACATCGGGAGCCGTACGCCGATTCCGGCGTTATTGAGCTGGGCAACATCACGATCGGACAGCTCGCGCTTGACGAACATCCGCCCACCGTAGAGCGTCGATTTCTCGACAAAGCCGAACAGGCTGTCGATTTCGCGTAACGGGAGATTTCCATACTGGCGCCGCAGAAAGGCGAAAACCGGCACCTCCGGTGCCTTGCTGCGGGCGGACACGGTATAGGTAACCGCCGGCGCGTCGAGCGCCTTCGCTTCAGTGAATATTCGACCCTCAGGAATTGGTGCCCGCCTGGGATCCGGCTCGCCATAGGGATTCATTTCGAAAAGCGGAGTAACCGGGTACTCGTAACCAGCAAGTGGCATCTTTAACAAGCGGCCGAAAATCACACTATGCGGAATTATACCTAAGGCAGCCCGCCGATTCGGGCAGCGGCCATTTAATGCGGTATATTGGCCCGCTCCTGAAATTCGAGATCGATTACCAAGGCCTTTATATGAAACGCACCCACCTGCTGATTGCCGTCCTGTTTGTATTTGGCTGTTCGCCTGCCGAACCGCCCGCGCCGGAGTCCACCACGGCAGCGCCGACCGCCGAGCTGGGCTGGGACAAGGGCGGCATGGCAACGGCCGCTAATCCGCACGCGGTTGCCGCAGCGATCGAGATGCTGGAAAAGGGCGGACACGCGGTCGATGCCGCGATCGCCGCACATGCCGTGCTGGGCCTGGTCGAACCACAGAGCTCCGGTATTGGTGGTGGCGGCTTCATGCTGGTGTACGAACGTCAGGGCGGCGAGCTCACATTCCATGAAGGGCGCGAGGTTGCCCCCGCCGGCGCCACAATCGACATGTTCATGCGTGATGGTGTCGTCATGGAATTCATGGAAGCCTGGCAGAGCGGCAAGGCCGTTGGCGTGCCGGGCGCGGTCGCCCTGTACAAGAGTGCGCACGAGCAGCATGGCAAGTTGCCATGGAAGGACGTATTCGAACCCGCCATTCGCCTGGCGACTGAAGGCTTCGAGGTATCTCCGCGACTGGCCGACTACCTGCCGAGGATGGCGCAGTTCAGCCAGCTGGCGAAGAATCCTGCGACCGCCGCTTATTTCTATCCCGGCGGCGAACCGCTCAAAGCCGGCGACCTGCTGAAAAACCCTGAATACGCCGCGACGCTGACGCGGATTGCCGAAGAAGGCATCAGCGCGTTCTACGAAGGCGAGATCGCCGAGGCGATTGCCGCAGCCGCACAGGCCGAGCCCAATGGCGGCACGCTGACCGCCGCCGATATCGCCGCTTACAAGCCTGAAGTCAGGCCGGTCATCTGCGGTCCGTTTCGGGCGTTGAGCATCTGTACATCGTCCCCGCCGTCGTCGGGCGGTGCCCAGATAATGATCGCGGGTCTTTATGACCATCTGTCCGCTGACGCGACGAGCCAATCCGACAAGGTCGCGGCGTTTGTCGATGCACAACGACTGGCGTACGCGGATCGCGACCATTACTTCGGCGACCCCGATGAAATCGACATTCCGCTGGATGACCTGCTGGATCCGGTCTACCTGAAGCACCGCGCTACCGAGCGCTTCGCGCCGGGCGCCGTACCGACGCCGGGCGACCCCGGGCTGGTGTTCGACGATGAATCTGCTGCCGCACTGTGGGGAACGGATACCACCGAGGAAGCGGCCGGCACGACGCATCTTTCGATCATCGATAGCGAAGGAAACGCGGTTTCCATGACCGCGACCGTCGAGGCGCCTTTCGGCTCGTCCCGCTGGGCCGCCGGGTTCCTGCTCAATAACGAGATGACTGATTTCGCCCGTGCCGTACCGACGGATGGATCACGGCTGGCGAATGCGATCACACCGGGCCGGCGACCGCGCTCGTCGATGTCACCGAGCATGATTTTCGATGACGGCGGCGATCTCGTCATGGTCACCGGCTCGCCGGGCGGCAATTCGATCCCGGCCTATGTCTCCAAGACGATCGTCGGTGTGCTCGACTGGGGCATGTCGGCCCAGGCCGCCGTCGACTATCCCAACATCGTCGCCCGTGGCGAGACCGTGCGGGTCGAGATCGGCGTTGAGCCGGGCAAGGACATTGCCAGCGACCTCAGCGAACGCGGCTACAAGGTGCAGGAAAGCGAGGGGGAAAACTCCGGCCTGCACATCATCGTCGTCGACCCGGACGGCCTGGACGGTGCCGCTGACAAACGACGCGAAGGGATTGTGTCCGTACCAGCATCAGACTGAATTCGGGCGGACCCCGGGGGTCATAAATAGGGATAACCCTACTGTTAATCGCCGTTGGTGGCCGGAATAATGGCCGCTTGCCCGGAGATAGCTGAATGAGTTTTGACCCCCGTAAGGCGGCCCGAAAAGCGGCCTTGTTACTGATCGCAAGCGTTGTCCTTTTCGCCGGCGCGGCAATGCCCGCGGACGAGCCATTTGACCTGGACGAATACCGCGGGAAAGTGGTCCTGCTGGATTTCTGGGCGTCCTGGTGCGTACCTTGCCGCCGCTCCTTCCCCTGGATGAACCAGATGCAGGAGAAGTATGGCAGCAATGGCCTGGTCATTATCGGCGTCAACATGGATGCAGAGCCCGAAGCAGCAAAGGCCTTCCTGGACGACTACCCGGCAAACTTCAGAATTATTAACGACCCGGACGGCGAGCTCGCCCGGCTCTACGATGTCATCGCGATGCCAAGCTCCTATGTCATTGGTCGTGATGGGGAACTGGCAACCCGGCACCTGGGCTTCAAGGTCAAGAAGCAGGATGAATATGAATCGATCCTGGTCGAAGCACTCAGGACCGGTACGGAGTAAATTAAGAAATGCGAAAACTGATCATGATTATCGGCGTCCTGGCACTTGCGGGCTGCTCATCGATGGGCGTCGAACCCTGGGAACGCGATGTCCTGGCAAAAGACGAAATGCAGTTGATTGCTGACCCGCTCGAAGTGGCTATCGACGAGCATATCTACTTCAGTAAAGAGGCCTCCAGCGGTGGTCGTGGATTCGGCGGCGGAGGCTGTGGCTGCAACTAGCGGCCCGATCAACTATGAAAACCATTAAACCGAAATCGGCGGCCGCCACGCTGGCATCCGCAACCTGCGCGCTCCTTGGCACAACCACGTTGACTCCTGTGCATGCACAGGAAGAGCCTGCATGGGAATTCGACACCGCACTGCTTTATTACGGTGAAAGCGATAACCGGGTGCAGGACGTCAGCCTCAATGTGCTGGCGCTGCGAAATTTCGTTGACGACAGGATTCTTACGCTGACCCTGGGCGTGGACACGCTGACCGGCGCTACGCCGGTTGGTGCGGTGCCATTCGACGGCCCACAGACCTTCACGAGCCCATCGGGACGTGCAGTCGCCACTCGACCGGCCAATGAAATTCCCCTGAACGAATCGTTCCTGGACACGCGGGTCGCCCTGTCAGCAAACTGGCAGCAGCCCTGGGGTCGCCTGAACACGGTCAGCGGCGGCTTGTCGATGTCGACTGAATACGACTACCTGCATATCGGCGCCAATTTCAAGATCGCCCGTGACTTCAATGAACGCAACACGACGGTCTCTTTGGGGCTGGCGGTTTCCAGGGACGACCAGAGTCCTGTGGGCGGCACGCCAACGCCACTGAGTGCGATGCTCGATGTCGGCGATCTCTCCAACCGCCTGGGTGACCAGTCGAAGGACGTGCTCGACCTCGTACTCGGCGTAACGCAAATTATTAATCGCAACCTGCTCGTGCAGCTGAATTATTCATACAGCAATTCCGATGGCTATTTGAACGATCCCTACAAAATCGTGAGCCTTGTGGATCCGGTAACGGGCGATCCGCTGGATCGCGTTCCCACGCCGGGCGTCGATGGTCCATCTCACCAGTATCTCTATGAAAAGAGGCCTGACCAGAGAACCAAGCACAGCCTGTTCGGCCAGGCCAAGTACTACATGGGCGGCAAGGTTCTCGATGCGTCCTATCGTTACATGACGGACGACTGGGACATCGACTCTCACACGCTCGACGTCCGCTATCGCTGGCCCATCAGTGACAACAGCTATATCGAACCACACGTGCGGTATTACACGCAGACTCACGCGGACTTCTATCGCACGAGCCTGGCCGGTGGCAGCCCCCTGCCCGTCAATGCGTCAGCCGACTATCGCCTGGGTGAATTCGATGCGATCACGCTTGGCGTCAAGTACGGCTGGAAAACCGAAACCGGCAATGAATGGAACGCGCGACTTGAAATGTATTCGGCAGACGGTTCTGTGCCTGGCGATCTGTTGATCGGCACGAACCAGCAGGGCCGGAATATTTACCCGGACCTGGACGCGATCATTTTACAGTTTGGATATCGTTTCGGCCTGTAGCGTGGCGAAAGCCGAACGTTCTTTCCAGCTGGCGAAAAAGCCCGGTCATTTCCAGGGCTCGTTCCTTGCCATGGGCAGCCCGTGTGAACTGCTGATTGAGTCTGTCGACCAGGCGCTCGCGGGCAAACTGGTCAAGACCGCCGCTGCCGAAGCGTGGAGGATCGAGGACAAGTTCAGCCGCTATCTTCCCGGCAACATCATTGACCGCGTCAATCGCAGCAACGGAAAGCCTGTTCAGGTCGATGACGAAACCGCCAACCTGCTCGACTTCGGCGCGACGTTGACAGAAATGAGCGAGGGTCGTTTCGATGTTACATCCGGCGTGCTTCGCGAAGCGTGGACATTCGATGGAAGTGACAAGCTACCGAGTATTGCGGTCGTCAAAGAGATTCTCGAACGAGTCGGATGGCGCCGGGTTGACTGGTCCCGGCCGCTGCTGACGTTGTTACCGGGCATGCAGATTGACCTTGGCGGAATCGGCAAGGAGTATGCCGTCGACAAGGCAGCGGCATTGCTGCGTGAGCAGACCGACGTCCCGTGCCTGGTCAACTTCGGCGGCGATATCTTCGCGACGGGCGCCCCGGCCGATCGAAACGGATGGCAGGTGGGCATCGAAGCGCCCGACTCCGACGGCCGCATCGCGAACAAAATCATTCGACTCAAAAACGGTGGCCTTGCGACCAGTGGAGACGCACGGCGTTTTCTCCTGAAGGACGGTATTCGATACGGCCATATCCTGGACCCGAAAACCGGCTGGCCGGTCAC
>JAHEFD010000153.1 GCA_024640345.1 Woeseiaceae bacterium | reverse complement strand
AAGGAGTTGCTGTTCCAGGAACGGCCTCCAGCCAAACCCTTCCAGTTTTTTGTTATCCATGTTCACAGTTTAATGATATTTCTGAGTCTGCACCGCTATCAACAGCAGATCTGTCGATACCACTCTCGCCGCAGGTAGGTGCTTATGCGAATTGGCATCGTCAGGACCCCGCTGTATAAATGTTTTGACTGCCAACCGCACGGAGTAGTCAATCGGATTGTTGACTGGAACGACGGCAGCCGGATCCGGGAAGACGCCTTATGACGCGCCCTGTAGATAAGGAAATTCAGACGAAAACCCTTCACGCCGAAGAGGTCGATGTTCTGCGACGCCACGGATTAATCCCGGCGGGTCAATACCTCGACGCTGTCTACCTGTGCCGGGATACCGAGTACTGGACTCGATGGGCATTACGCGCGCTGCTGGCGCTTGGCGTCGTCCACCTGTTGGCGGGTGTCATCTTCTTCTTCGCCTACAACTGGGACAACCTGAAGCCGGTGACCAAGCTCGCCATCCTGCAAGGCGGCATCTTCGTCAGTGTCGTTGCAGCGATTATCGCCAAACTGGATCGTGCCGCCGGCCAGGCGCTGTTGATCGGCGCATCCGTTTTGACCGGCACCCTGCTCGCAGTAATCGGCCAGATTTATCAGACCGGCGCCGATAACTATGAGCTCTTCGCGATGTGGGCGTTGTTGATTGCACCCTGGGTGATCGCCTCCCGAAGCGCCGCACATTGGTTCTTGTGGTTAATCATCTCCTGCCTTGCATTTTCGCTGTACGCATTTCAGACGCTGATTCCGGCGGGGACGCTGTCCGCTGTCGAACTCGCCTGTCTGATTGCCCTCGTAACTGCCGCTGTCCTCGCAATGCGTGAACTCGCGGTTCGTTCCGGGGCCAGCTGGCTGGAGGCAGACTGGACACGTTATGTGCTCGCCCTCGGCGCGGTCGCGATCGTTTTTGTCCCTGCCATCCGATACCCGCTCGATTTCATGCCATTTATTGAATACATCATGGGGACTGACGCCCAGGTACTTGGAGTACTGACCTTTATTGCCATTGTCGCTGCGTTATCTGTTGTCTACATTCGGGTGCTGCCTGATTCCGGCGTCATTGCGATCAGCGCGGGATTTTTCGCGATTTTCCTGATGACCGTCGGTGCACGACTGTTGAACGAGACGATCGGTTTTGATTGGGACGTGGCGTCAAGAATTTTGCCAAGCCTGGTGTTGCTGGTGCTTTGGTGCGCAGCAGTGACCGCCGGCACCTTGAAGTCTCTCGCCAGCGTTCGGCGACACATCTCCTCCGGAGGTTCCGATGACTGACTGCAGACAGTTGTGCACGGAACTTGGAATTGACGAGAACCTTGCTCGCGATTTTTTGCTACGAGAGCACAAAGAACCTGGCTCCGCACTCGCGACAAACTGGTATGTGCGCCTCGTAGTCGGGTTCGGTGCCTGGGTAACAGCGATCGCCGTAATCTCCCTGGGTGTAGCAATTATTTCCCTTATTGAACCCAGGCACCCCATGGTCGTAATGATCGTGCTGGGATTCGTCTACCTGGCTACGGGGTTGTCGCTACTGAGAATAACCAGCGGTGGAATTTTTACAGCTCAGCTCGGCGCTGCAATCGCGGCCGCCGGCGTGGCGCTGTCGATGTTCGGCTCATTTGCCGAGTGGTCGAGGTCGTGGCCAGCGTTCATGCTTGGCCTCGCTGCTACGGCAATCATCATTATGACGACCCCCAATCGGACACTGCAGTTTCTGGCCGCACTGCTGACAGCAGTTTTTTTTACCAGCACACTGGTAGACAGCGAAATACCCTATTTTCTTGCCGTCGCCGCGCTGGCTGGTGCACTGGGAGTATTACTTTTCCTGAGGCCTCCCGAGCGGGACCTGCACGCACTCGGAATTGTCCTGCTGCTTGTGTTCCCCATATTCGATCTTTTGTACGGTACCGCTGCATCAATCGGTCTCTACGAGCAAACCATTGAGGCTGGTTCCTGGCTCGCAAAGTCTCTGGGTATCGCGCTGTTTCTGTCACTTGCTGCCATTCATTGGAAGCGGACGAACACAGGCAAAGTACGAACACGTTTGATTGTTTTTGCTGCGGTCGCAATCATAGTAAGCATGTTGCTGCCGCCGGGCGGCGCGGCGGCACTGACTGTGATGATGCTCGCATTCGTGCTCGGCTCGCGGCCACTCGCGTTACTCGGCACGTTACTTCAGGCCAGCTACATTTGGCGCTTCTATTACGATATGGATGTGTCATTGCTGGTCAAGTCGGAGGTTCTCATGGCCGCAGGAGCCGCGCTCGTGCTCGCGTGGTGGCTGATGACCCGCCGCTCTCGCGGAGGGCTCCGATCATGAAAGGTCCGCTCGCCTGGCTCGTGATAGCAGGCCTCGCACTTGTCCTTGGTGTGACCAATTACGAGACCTGGCGAAAGCAACAGGTGGTCGAAAACGGGCGGCAGGTTTTGCTCCAGCTTCGTCCGGTTGATCCGCGCTCGCTGATGCAGGGCGACTTCATGCGACTACGTTATGCGGGTATGGAGCTTTCCGGATCATTACCCGGAATAGCTTCTCATCTCGAGGGATGCACGGGCTTCAGAGACGCAGGCGGCGACCTGACTATCATTAACAGGTGCGACGAGACAGTGTCTGTCGTATTCATGCCGCTTGGGAAGAACGCGGCGAATTTCATTGTTGATCCGCTACAGGAATTGGCGACTGGAATTCCCTTCCCCGATTCATACGTCTATACGTCTTGCAAGCTCGGCTACGTAAGCTCAGTGCCGGTTCGGGAGAGAACGCGCGGCCTTATTTCCAGGAGTCAGTATCTTTGCCTGGACGGAGCTGCCTCGCGAGAGCGAAAAGGTACGATGGTACTTACGCTCGACGGCGACAACGTCGGCAGTTTCGCCCGTATGGACAACGGCTCTCCACTCTCGGAAAACGAGACAAGGCTCCGGTATAAACTTGTCACCACCGCGGGTGAATTGTCCATCGGTGCGGAGTCATTTTTCTTCCAGGAGGGCCATGCGAGATTCTTCGACCGTGCGCGCTACGGTGTCCTCAGAGTCGATGAGGAAGGCGGCAGCGTGTTGGTCGGTCTTGCAGACGAGAACCACCAGCTTATTGTTCCTGCATCCTGATAATCCCGGCGGTGCGTTTGCCCGCCGCATTTAACGGGATAACGAAAAAGGGGCGCCGGATGGACGCCCCTTGATTTTTGCCAGAACCTGGTCGGCTACTGCTTGTTGTAGGCAATTCCTTCAGCTTGTGCCTTTTCGATCGCAATCACCAGCGCCGGCACAACCTGGACGCCGGGCAAGATATTCGCCTTTAGCTCGGCGGTGATTTCCGCAGCGGCACCGAAACCGAGCCGCTGCAGATCCATTCCCACTGCTGTGGACGCGTTATTGCAGAGCAGGAATACGGTGCCCATATTGGCCTGCAGTGCTGATATGGATGCATCCGGGAATGGTCCAATGGTTCCCACTCGGGGCAGCTCATCGCCATCAAGTGTCTTGTAAAATAAATTCCTGACAGCTGGCTTGCCGGTTTGTGGGTCATCCAGGCCCATGTACTCGCCAAACTTGTACTTGGCCCACATTGCATCGTTAAACGCCATCGCGATACTCGAATTCTCGCCGACACTATAGAAAGTGCCGATCGTGCTGATATCCGAAACCTCCGCGCCGTAGGCGGCCATGTAGGTACCTATATAGTTGTATATATGTACAAGACCGGCGCCTCTCTTATGCTGCGGAAAGTCAAACAGACACTTGTGACTGCCCGTAATCCCGTCGAGCCATTTATCGTGTTCGTTTCGCTCGGCCGCGCCGGCAGCGCTCATCTTTGCAAGTGGCAAACTGGCTGCCGTTGCCGCACCCAGTACTTTGCCCAGAAACCTTCTCCGGGACTTCGTTTCTTTTGAGCTCATTAGTTCCTCCTTTCGAGATTGCTTATTATTCTGCTTGTTTCTCTGAAAGTAGATCAGATCGTCAGGTTGTACGGCCTCCGGATTACCAAGTCAAGCTGCAGGCATGTCAATGCACACTATCAGCATATCATTCGCACCTGAACTGGCCTGAAATGCGGTGTCAGGATCAGGTCATAGTCTGTCGAATTGCAGAGTCCCGAACCAGGCTGCCGCAATCCGCAGGCAAAAACATTGTTATTCAGGAGAAGCGAGGATCGATCTCCCGGTTGATATCTTCCCGCCCGCTAGAACCACTTCCTGCTTCGAAAGAACAACACCATCCCGACTGCCAAAGCGATCATCGCAATCCACAGGGACACATAGCCCAGCGGCTGGCCTAATTCCGGCATACTCAACGGACCGGCGCCTCTGTCAAAGTTCATACCGTATACGCCGACGATAAACGTCAGTGGAATAAAGATGGTCGCGATGACTGTCAGCACGCGCATTACATCGTTCATTCGATTACTGACACTGGAAAGATAGATGTCCAGCATGCTCCCGGCCATGTCTCGATAGGTCTCAAGCAAATCCATGACCTGGATTGTGTGGTCATAGCAATCCCGTAAATACACATCGGTATCTTCGCGAATAAGCGCGCTCTCATCTCGAAGCATCGCGTTGATGACTTCGCGCTGTGGCCACAGGTTACGGCGGAGTAAAATCAGCTCGCGTTTGAGCAGGTGGATTTGCGCCAGCGTATCGCGATCCGCGGCGCCAAGAATTAATTCCTCAACCTCTTCAAGCTGCGTGCCGAATGTCTCGAGCAGCGGGAACGCCTGGTCGATTATCAAGTCGAGTAAACTGTATAGCAGGTAGTCCGTGCCGCGGGACCGCATACGACCGCCAGCTGTATTCAACCGGGCAACGATTGGCTGAAAAAGTGAAAAATCGGCCTCGCAGAAACTGACAAGATAATTTTCACCGAGAAACAGGCTGACCTGATGCACCTCAACCAGGTCATCGACCATTGTCGGCAGGCTCATCACGATGAAAAGCTGATC
>JAHEFD010000152.1 GCA_024640345.1 Woeseiaceae bacterium | reverse complement strand
CAAGAAGTCGCTGCAGCGCTCTAGGGGTCAGACCACAGGCTGATGCTAGGTCCGCAATGCTGTACTCGCCTGAGGAAATGTTGCTCTGAAGCACCTCTCGCACCATGGCGAGCGGCAGTATGGGTCGCAGTGATTGGTTTGCATGATAGTCTCCAGTGCTCCTCGCTCGCCACTCAAGCCGAAAGGGCGCCTTTAGCCAATCGGGCGGAAAGCTGATGGCCAATGCCACATCCTTGCTTTGCGCAAGGACCCGCGCGGGCAGATGGCCTTTTGGCACACCGTCGAACGAATGGGCCAAGACGAGCAGGTTCTGGGGGTCGAAGCGCGCCCCCAAGCACAGCTTGATCACCGTCGTGTAGAAGACAACGCCAATCGCGTCGGCTTGAGGTGTCGGTCGCTCCACCCGTCGCGTCCGCTGGATCTGAAAGACCGCCGCTCCCGGACTGACTCGTAGATCGTAGGCCACATTGTCGAATTGCAGATCAACCTCGAGGATCGCCCCAATGAGGAAATCGCCGAGGGTTATAGCAGTGCTCGCAGCCGCGCGCAGTGAAGGAACACCTTCGAATGCCGCGTTCCGAGCCACGGTGGCACCGAAATATGGATCCTTCAGTGCGTCTGCCATATCTTCCAGCGCAGCATAAAAGGCGGATGCTTCGACAAGGCGTTTTGGATCCCGCAGTGCCGCATCAGGGATACCGTTCCGGTGCAGCACCGACTCGATACTGCCGCCGCGCTCCACGAACGGTCGGGCGAACTGCTGCAGCATAACACCGCGTGTATAGCGTGGATTCGACTTGGATTGCATCTGCTGTCCTCTTGAAGCTAACTATACCTTATAATCCAGTATTTTGAGTTTTTCGGTCTCCACGGTATAAGAATCTGTGAGAACCTCTGATAGTGTTTTCATTGAGTTGCCCCGAGAATTTTCTTGGACGCTCTGCCTCCTTTCTTTGAGACAAGGAGGCCGACATGGGGACAAGCAATGATACCGGACCAATCAGAGGAGCCTAACCAATGAGCCCCGACGACCTCAACAAGCTTGTTGAAGACATGCAGAGCAATGAAATCCGGTCCTCCGAAGGCCCGGTTGATCTGTGCAGTGAAGACTGGAACCTGATCTCTCGCACAATCGTTCCGGTTATCGATCTCGACGGCATCGCACCGGGTCAGAGCAGTGTGTCGGGTTTTGAAGATATCGTTCAGCCCCTCTTCATTTCGACCAAGGCTCCCACCTCGGGCGGCCTGAAACATGCGGGGCGCAACTCATTCACCGCTTTGGTCATGAGGGCACCGCAAATGTCTGGATACAAAATACCCGGAGAAACCCCGGCACACGGATTAACTCAAACCACGTAATTGAACATGGAGACTGATACAAAATGAAGCCTTTTCTTACTGTTACGATCGGTGTTCTGGCATCTGCACTGAATGTCTTGCCGGCCGAGGCTCAGCCTATGGACAACAGTGAAGGGTCCACACCTTTGCTCCGGTTCCCGGAAACTGTGACCAGAAACGGATACGATCCCGTCTCGCAGAATGCTACAGGCATCGGTTCCGATGACGTCGGAGCATCCCAACAGAGTTCGACCGACGACATATCGAAACAGCTGGCCAATCCCAACGGTGTTCTGTCGACACTAAACTTGAAATATACACGCACTAATTTTCAGGGGAGTCTGCCCGGCGCAAGCGATCAAAGCTCGAACACGCTCCTGTTCCAGCCTGTCTTGCCCTTTCCCATGAACTCAACCGACAACCTGTTCATTCGACCTGCCATTGCCTATGTCTGGGATCAGCCAGTCTTCAATACGGCAACCAATAGCTTTGACACGGTGAGTGGCTGGGCGGATGTCGGATTCGACATCGCCTACGGGCGCACAATACCACTAGATAGCGGGCAGCTCATAGTTGTCGGAGGTTTGCAGGGTACAATTCCGACCTATAGTGACGTGTCCGGAGAGCAGTGGCGCCTCGGCCCGGAGGCGGCAGTCTTCTACATCGCCGAAAAGGGTTATCTTGGTGCCTTTCCGCAGCATCAGTGGGATATCGACGGCGACTACGACTACTCCAGAACGGTGCTGGAATTGCAGGCCGGATTGTTTCTCAAGAATTCCTGGACCGTCTACACTGACAGTAAGTTTGCCTATGACTGGGAAACGGAAGACTGGACTTTGCCGCTCAACCTGTCTGTCCGCAAAGTGGTGAAGTTCGGCAATACGCCAGTCAAGATCGACGTCGGCATCGATTACTACCTCGATCAGAATGACCAATTCGGACAGGACTGGGCACTGAATGTCAGCTTCGCCCCAGTGGTCAGCAACTTCATTTATGAAGCCTTCAAGAGATAGGCCGAAGAAGCGATACACCGCAACCGGTGTGTCAGACGGATGCAATACCCATCGCAGGACAATTAACTTTGAAGAAGTCGACTTAGAGTAAAGGGCAGAAAATGAACCCAGATGGCTGTATCCATCGTTGGATGCCAGTGGCGCCAAGCAGGCGCTTCCGGCGGAGTAAGTAGCCGTCTTGATAGAAAATCTTCGCGCGGCCCATTGGGCCGCGCACCCGACCGACACCTCTCAATCAATCGTGGAAAGGAAGATAATGAAAACATCGGCTTTAGCAATTGCAGCGAGCCTTTCCGTCGCTCTCGTGACGGGAACCGGTGCGCTGGCGCAGGACTACGACCTCGTCATCAGCAACGGCCGTGTCATGGACCCGGAGACCGGTTTCGACCAAGTGGCCAATGTTGGCATCAACAACGGCTTCGTCACCGAGATCTCGACCGACGATCTGAACGGTGCGCGAGAGATCGATGCGACGGGCCACGTGGTGGCCCCAGGATTCATCGATTTCCACAGCCACGGGCAAGAGCCGTATGCCTTCCGGCTATACGCGCGCGACGGAGTCACCACGCCCATGGATCTGGAGTTGGGCGCGGGGTCGGTCGATGCCTTTTATGACTATTGGGAAGCCGAGGATGCCCTTCTCAACTATGGCACCTCTGTCAGCCACGCCTTTGTTCGCATGAAGGTGCTGGACGGCGTGGAACCGGGATACAACCCGATCTACACCGGGGCCATGGGCGCGGCGATGCGGGATGGCGCGCTCTTCAAGACCAAGCTGTACGACCCGCTGGACGAGCCGGTCATCATGGACGCCGTCGAGGAAGGTCTCAAACAGGGGGCACTCGGCATTTCCTACCCGCTTGGCTATTACACGGTTGCCGGCAGCCCTGAAGTCATGGCGGTCGCCGGACTTGCCAAGAAGTACCACAGTTTTATCACCACCCATGCCCGCTATATCGGCAATGTGCCACCCAGCGGGTATCTCGGTATCGAAGAGATGCTGACCGTCGCGCGGACGCAGGACGTACCGATGCTGGTGCACCATATTCCGAGCCAATGTCTGCGGCTTACCGGCAAGTGTCTCGACCTGATCGAAGCGGCGCAGGCGCAGGGACAGAAAGTTATTGGTGAATTCTATCCTTATCTCTACGGCGGGAGCTACGCCGATGCGGACTATCTCAAGGGCGACTGGAAGAGCGTTTTCGGGATTGAAGCCAAGGATATTACACTGTCCGAAACCGGCGAGCCGCTAGCGTCGGATCAGGATCTTCGCGATTTGCAGGCGAACGCACCGGGCACAGGCCTTCTTGTTTACTCGATCAGGCAGGAAGAGGTGCTGGAAGCCTTCTCCCGCCCCACGACAATCGTCGGCTCGGACGCGATGCCCTACCAGTTCGAAGATGGGTTTACCGGCGACTGGGACAAGCCGTTCGGTGCCGGAAATGGCCATGAACGTGGCGCGGGCACCCATGCCAAGATATTGCGCATGGTCCGGGAAAACGACTCGCTGTCCCTGATGGATGCGATCAGCAAAATGACCTACGGCCCGGCCAAATTCATCGAGGATCATGCGCCGCAAATGAAGATTCGCGGACGGCTTCAGGAAGGGTCCGTTGCCGACATCACGATCTTCGATCCCGAAACGGTGACGAACAACTCTTCGTCGAAGGCCGGGGAAAACTCCCTGCCCTCGACCGGCATTCCCTATGTCATCGTCAATGGCCAGGTCGTGGTGGACGACTCGGTCGTGCAACGCATCGACGCAGGCGTCGCTATCCGCAACCCGATCGTCGAGTAACAACAGGTATCTGAAACCGGGGCAAGACCGTTCCGAACGGTCGTGCCGAACAACAAGCACAAGAGCATGCTAAAACACGCAACCAAAATGGCGACACGCCGATCGGGGTGATCGAGCCCGAGGCCTATGCCCCCGTCGAACGGCGACTGGCAGCATGTCGACCTGAAGGCGCTGTTTGCGTGATCCGTATGTCGGAGTACGACGATACCAAGACGCTGTCCGCTTTCGAGCGGGCAGTATCACTGAAAGGCGAAACCTGAAAGAACTGGGAGAAAACTAATGTGTTCAAGAACGATGTGGTCCGTAGCAGGCCAACCCGTATTGATCGGCCGGAACATGGACTGGACCGGGAAGATGGGAACCAAGCTCCACGTGATGCCCAGGGGCATTGCCCGCGAGGGCCTGGTCGATGAAAACCCGCTCAAGTGGACCTCCAAATACGGAAGCGTCGTGGCGACCGTCTGGGACGCCTCGACCACCGATGGTATGAATGAGGCGGGCCTGAACGCCAACGTGCTCTATCTGGCCGAAACCAGGTATGGCGAACGGGATCCGTCGCGCCCGGGAATGGCCGCCGGCCTCTGGACCCAGTACTTCCTCGACAACTGCGCGACCGTGGCCGAGGCGGTGAAAGCCGCCGAGACATTCCAGGTGCAGCCCTTTGAGCTCATCCACCAAGGCAAGCCTGCCGATGCGCCGGTTCACCTTTCGCTGGCCGATGCGACCGGCGATTCAGCCGTCATGGAGATCCTCGACGGCAAAGTCGTCATTCACCACGGACCGGAGTTCACCGTCATGACGAACTCCCCCGTGTATGATGAGCAGCTCGTTCTCCTGAAGCAGTATGAAGGTCTCG
>JAHEFD010000151.1:4279-5013 GCA_024640345.1 Woeseiaceae bacterium | reverse complement strand
GGGCAGTTTGCAGCGATGAATGCCAACGGCGCTGGAGCAATGGATTACCCCTGGATCTAATTATTCCTCGCACCCTAATCAGCCACCGATGCGGAATCTTTATCTAGCTATCTGTAGTAGGTTTGTGCTGATACTTCGGGTTCATTGGTTTCTTGCTACTAGACTGGCTTCATATTCATGGCGCTGGATACAATCCTCTTTTTTTTGCATTTGCCCTTTTAGTTGTTCTGGTTCCTTTTCCATCGCTCTCGCCAACATGATCTGTGCATGGCACTCAATTCTAGTAAAGGTGGCCAATGTCGTCTCGATCATATGTCGTTTAACAAAGTAATCGCCAATTACAGGAGGAATGAAGAATTTCGGCTTCAGTTTTGATTCATGAAGCACCCAGGTACGATCTCCTCGCGGGCTTATCACCCAAATGGCAGAACCCGAATCAAAGCTGCTGATATCCGGAATCGTAGTAATCTTAAGATGTCCATGCTCAGTTTCTACAATATCTCCGCCCCAGTCGATACTAAAGTGGAACGGTCCAACGATGTGTTTCGAATGATGTTGCAACCTTACCACTCCATCACGATCAGTGGCTTGGACATCAAAGCTGGTAATTGCAGGATTAATTCGATAGATATGCTTGTAGTCAGTTACTACCTGATATACAAAAGTCTCTGGAGCATCGATTACAGCTACAATCATTACCGTGTACTCGCCATCTACCCTCGTAACGGATAACT
>JAHEFD010000151.1:0-4269 GCA_024640345.1 Woeseiaceae bacterium | reverse complement strand
AGCATAATAGAAACAATACGACCGGGGCATACACGCTCACGACTTGCCTCCACCCCACTCGGCAGAGCTGGAATGCGGCTGACGATCTCATGTGGTTTCCTCGCCTGGTTGATTCCTGCGTGATTACAGATTACAGGGAGAGCTTTTTAGTGTCGGTAACATATTAACGATGGTCATGTGAACTATTCACACCCATAAAAAGCCGCATGAAGGCAGCTCTTTAGTATCTCCTCCGTACAGCAGCGGCGCTTTCTGCAAATTGCCGGGTTGCGTGGAAAGCACCCCTTTAGCTGATTGCTATTTTTTTAGACTAAACAACCCTCTTGCATCAAAAACCGCAACTCAGCTTCTGTTAGTTCAGAAAACCACGAACTTTTCCGATCGAATCCGGTAATTCTTGTCCTCGCACTCTCTGACAGATCAAATTCCAGCTATTACGGATGACCGGACCAGGGATATCTTTTACAGGTAGCCGTAATTTGTTACCAAAATAATTCTGTCTTCTCCAGATTCGCTCCACCTGCGCCGCCAGCCGTCGACCCGTGGTTCCGGAACTACGAATATACGCTTGACCAAGGATACATTTTCACCAGTGGCCTCAAGCGTCAACCCGATTCCGGGGTGCCATACCGGATTTCAGTCGTGTCGGATTGAGCCGATAAATACACCGGGAACACTATTGAAAAGGATGGCGATCTGGCAGAGTTAGGGATTGCTGCTCATAAGGAATGAAACGAACTCTGTGAGTAGGTGTTGTTGATGGCGTAAAAGCGGGGTTATTCGCCGCCGCCTGGAAGTAGCGGCACGAGACAACGACTGCCTCACGTGACGGACATCCTGTAGAGGCATCTTGGATGCTAGAATGGGATATCGTCATCAAAGCCAAGTTCGCACTGGTTGATGTCTTGGAAGCGATTGTCGTAGGCCTCACGATGCATCTCGGTGATTTGCTCCCCATAGGTTTCCCATAAAGCATCCCGGAGTCTATCGAGGAAGTCGATGGCAGTGGCAGCCTCATCGATGCTCCAATACGTCGTCAGACGTGTCACACTCATGGTCATGATAAGCTCCTTTACGTGGGTTGTTTCACTGCCGCGTGTTTCGTGGGGTTACGTCGTGGTTTGACGGCTTTCTTCTTGCTGGCGGCCCGCTCTTTTGCCTCTCTCATGCGATAGGACTCGCCCTCGATCACGATGATCTCCGAGTGATGCACCAGTCGGTCGACAATGGAGACGACGCAGGCCGCGTTCGGGAACACCTCGCTCCATTCGGCGAACGGTCGGTTAGTGGTCACGAGGGTTGGCTTGAGTTCGTAACGGCGGTTGATGATGTTGAACAGCAGGTCGGCGTGGCGATTGCCGTAGGAGAGGTAACCCACTTCATCGATAATCAACACGTCCGGATGCGCATAGTATTTCAAGCGACGCCGCAGCGCGTTGTCACCGTCCTGAGCGGCCAGATCTCCCAGCATCTGGGCGGCGTTGACGAACAGCGCGCTATGGCCCTGCATCACGGCATGGTGGGCGATGTTCTGCGCGATCATCGACTTGCCAACACCGTTCGGGCCGACCAGGATGATGTTGGCGGTTTCCTTGATAAAGCTGAGGGTCATGAGCCCTGACACCGCGGCCTTGTCGCACTGCGCCGGCCAGCTCCAATCGAAGTCGGCGAGTGGCTTGAAGCGGCCGATGTGCGCCGCGCTCAGTCGACGTTCAAGTCCGCGACGCTTGCGCTCGACGTGCTCCCACTCGAGGAGTCTGTGTACCCAGTGCAGTTCTGCCTCGGGTAACTCACCCCAGTGGGCAACCAGACCGTGAAGTTTGAGTGCAGCAGCGCGCTGCAGGAGTTCGTCGCGCAGGATAGGACAAGGATCAGGTGGTGTTGTCATCGGCTTGCTCCGTATCATTTGTGGTGTCGGTGTCGGTGTCGGTGTCGGTGTCGGTGTCGGTGTCGGTGTCGGCGTTGAGTTGGTCGTAGCGCGCCAGCGATGCCGCACGGACGACGATGTTTCGCGCCTTGTCATTGTCGGGCAACGTGAGCGTTAACGGTGGCAAGCGGTCGCGCTGCTCGCGGCGCCGTTCAAGGACTTGCCGTACGGCGTTGGGATGGGGCACATCGTTCCTGAGCGCCTCTGCGATAGCGTGCTCGAGTTCGGCTGCGCCGTAGTCGTCGAGCAGTTGCACGAGTTGGGCGGTGGCACTGGAGAGCGGGGTGCCGCGGTGTGCGGCCTGCTGCAAGAGCGCACGACTGGACGGTGCGGCATGCGCCAGTCGGTCTTGTCCGCGGTGATGGCGTGCGGCCCGCTTGGCGCTGAGCAGCGCTTCGATGTGCGCCGGATGCTCGATCTGCTCGCCCTTGCCATAGCCACGCGGGTGCTCGGCGATCACCTCGCTGCCATCGAGCACACGCACACGGGTCAGCGAGGCCATGACCGTCACGGTGCGCTGCACATGGGTGTGCGGCACACTGTAGTCGTTCAGATCAAAGCGTATATACGGCGTTTTGCCGATACTAACTTCGACCCGCTCGTTGGTTTCGAAGGGGTTGTCCGGTAACGCCAACAGCTGTGGCTGTTCCTGCGCAAAGGCCTCACGGACCGTCATGGACTGATCTTCCGGGCACGGTCGGTGGGCGGCGGCGCCTGCGCACCAGGCGTTGGCCTGCGCATTCAGATCATCGATATCGGTCCACTGACGCCCGGCAAAGAAGCTGTCGCGGATATAGCGTATCGCGCGTTCGACGCGGCCCTTCTCGTTACCCCGCGCGACGGCGACCGGTCTGGGCTCGAAGTGGTAGTGCGCGGACAAGGCCAACAGGGTGGGATGGAAGCGGATCGCATCCTCACGACGCTCGAGCACGGCTGATTTGAGGTTGTCGTAGAGCAGCACCCTCGGCAGTGCGCCCCAGGCGTCAAAGGCGGCGACATGGCCGCGCAGGAAGCTCTCCATGCGTTGATTGAGATAAAAACGCAGAAAGATCTGGCGACTCCAGCTGAGCACCATCACGAAGGCCATCAGCGGTCGCTTCGCACGGCCGATCTGAACGTAATTAAAATGGCCCCAATCGACTTGTGCCTGTTCGCCAGGCAACGTTCTGAGTCGAAGATACGCTTCGCTCGGTTTGCGCGGACGCAGTTGTGCCACATGCGAGCGAAAATGGCTGGAGCCACCCGGGTAGCCGCGTTGCTGTACCATCGTATACAGCCGCGTGGCCGTGAGCGTGGGGTATTGCTCCAAGGTCTCGATGATGAACGGTAGGTAGGGATCAATGATCGAGGTCCTTGGTGCGCGTTCGGCCTTGGGCATGCCTGCCTGAGACAGCACACGATCGACCGTCGAGTGATGAATGCCGAGCTGGGCAGCAATGGTATGCGGGCCCCAGTGCTCGACAAAGTGATAGCGAAGAATCTTCGCTTCGAGTGCCTTGCTGATCGTCAATGGTTATCTCCTTCAATGGGGTCGTAGAAAGTCACGCCTGAGGAAGGAATCGCATTCGCAGTGACAGACATGGCAGTAAATGGCTGTCTCCGTGCGATCGCACCTGTATTCGTGATGACTTTCCCCGGTGTTCAATGCCAATAGCAGTAGAACAAGGCCGATGAGCGGAGGGGAACCCTGATGCGTTACTTTTTCTCGTTGTCGCGCCCGGAATCGGCGCTGTCGATCGGCATTACTGTGCCGGCCACGGCGCGTTGAGCGGTAGCGTTTGGCTGCCCGGCGCAGCGAGGCGGATCGCGCCAGATCAGCACAACCATTCGCGCAATAGACGTTACCGCGGTCGCAGTGACGACAGACAATAACCTGGCAGTGGCAACGAGCACATTGAAACATCCGGGCACTGGGGTTCATCGGCATGTAAGGCCGATGAGGGCTGGATTTTGACCCGTCTTGGTGAGACTATGGACGAGCTGTGCGGAAGCACGGTTTGGGGCATAGCGTCAGTTTTTGACCGTCAAATCTGGGCTGGCGCTATGCCTGTCTCCTCGGCGACACCTTCCATACCGCTTTTTCGGCCCAATGTCATCTGATCATGCTTGAATGGGCACCGCTCCATGGGCAGGAGCGGCTGCCCTAAACGAACCGTTCAGGGTGGAGTGATTTTCGTTCTGGAGCGGAACAGCGGCAAATAACCGCGTGTCTCTAGCGGCACATACAAGAGTCGGCCGAGCATCGCTCTGGTGACGTTCTACCAGGTCGTTGATGTGGCTCATCATTGAAATATAGGCGACCGTGAGCTGATCCTCGTATCCTTCGCGAGCGAGGATGCCCA
>JAHEFD010000065.1 GCA_024640345.1 Woeseiaceae bacterium | reverse complement strand
GAAGATAATTACACTGGAGCGTATGGAGTTTCCGGAACCGGTCATTGCAGTCGCGGTTGAACCCAGGACAAAAGTCGACCAGGAAAAGATGGGCATCGCCCTGCAGAAGCTCGCGAAGGAAGACCCTTCTTTTCGCGTGGCAACCGATGAAGAGTCCGGTCAGACGATCATCTCGGGAATGGGTGAGCTTCATCTCGACATTATCGTTGATCGTATGAGGCGTGAATTCAAGGTAGAGGCGAATGTCGGTAAACCGCAAGTCGCCTATCGCGAAACCATTCGCCGGACCGTCGAACAGGAAGGAAAATTTGTTCGTCAGTCAGGCGGGCGTGGTCAATACGGTCATGTCTATTTAAAGCTCGAGCCACAGGAGCCAGGCGCCGGCTACGAATTCGTCAACGCAATTATCGGTGGTGTCGTGCCGAGAGAGTACATCGGTGCTGTCGACAAGGGCGTCAAGGAACAGATGGAGAATGGCGTCGTCGCCGGCTACCCGGTAGTTGATGCTAAAGTCACGTTGTACGACGGCTCATATCATGACGTCGACTCCAGTGAAATGGCGTTCAAGATCGCAGGATCGATGGCTTTCAGGGATGGAGCATTGAAGGCGAAACCGGTCTTGCTTGAGCCAATTATGAAAGTTGAGGTGGTAACACCTGAAGATTACATGGGCGACGTAATGGGTGACCTGAACCGTCGTCGTGGTCTGCCTCAGGGCATGGAGGACTCACCGTCAGGCAAAGTAATCCGTGCCGAAGTACCATTAGCCGAAATGTTCGGCTATGCGACAGACTTGCGCTCAATGAGTCAGGGCCGGGCTGTTTATTCAATGGAATTTGAGAAGTACAGCGAAGTCCCGCAGGGCGTTGCCGACTCGGTAATGAAGAAGGCTTCGTAGGAACGGCTGCAGTCGCGAGTGCAGTTATTTTTTAACTACAGGATAAGAATCGGAAATCAGTCATGTCCAAAGAGAAATTTCAGAGAACGAAGCCACACGTAAATGTAGGCACGATTGGTCACGTAGACCATGGTAAGACGACGCTGACAGCAGCGCTGACGAAAGTCATGGCTGAGGCACACGGTGGAGAAGTTAAGGGCTACGATCAGATTGATAATGCGCCGGAAGAAAGAGAGCGCGGCATCACGATTGCGACGGCCCACGTGGAGTATGAGAGTGAGAAGCGTCACTACGCGCACGTTGACTGTCCGGGACATGCTGACTACGTGAAGAACATGATCACGGGAGCGGCCCAGATGGACGGTGCGATCCTGGTGTGTTCGGCGGCTGATGGTCCGATGCCGCAGACGCGGGAGCACATTCTGCTGGCGCGCCAGGTAGGTGTGCCGTACATCGTGGTTTACCTGAACAAGGCAGACCAGGTTGATGATGCGGAGCTTTTGGAGCTGGTAGAGATGGAAGTACGTGATCTTCTGTCGACTTACGAGTTTCCGGGCGATGACACGCCGATCATAACGGGATCAGCGCTGAAGGCGTTCGAAGGGGACACCTCGGATATTGGTGTACCTTCGGTGATCAAGCTGGTTGAGGCGATGGACAGTTATATACCTGAGCCGGAGCGTGCGATTGACGGTGACTTCCTGATGCCGGTTGAGGACGTATTCTCGATTTCGGGTCGTGGCACGGTGGTAACGGGTCGAATCGAGCGTGGCATTGTGAAGGTTGGCGATGAGATCGCGATCGTGGGCATCAGGGACACGACGAAGACGACCTGTACGGGCGTTGAGATGTTCAGGAAGCTTCTGGACCAGGGCCAGGCGGGAGATAACGTCGGAGTTCTGTTGCGTGGTACGAAGCGCGAGGAAGTTGAGCGTGGGCAGGTACTGGCGAAGCCGGGCTCGATCACGCCGCACACGAAATTCGAGGCTGAAGTCTACATCCTGACGAAGGAAGAGGGCGGTCGACATACGCCGTTTTTCAAGGGTTATCGTCCGCAGTTTTACTTCCGGACGACAGACGTGACGGGAGCTTGCGAGTTACCGGAGGGCACCGAGATGGTAATGCCGGGCGATAACGTGCAGATGGTGGTAGACCTGATTGCACCGATCGCGATGGAAGATGGCCTGCGCTTTGCAATCCGTGAGGGTGGCAGAACCGTGGGTGCCGGTGTCGTCGCCAAGGTTATCGAATAAGCAAGTACGGAAAGCGGCGATCAATACGGTCGAGGTCGGGTGGCAGATAGCCCGCACTTCGGCCGCGATTGACAGAAGCGCAGCAACAGAAAACGGACGGTTCCGACAATTATTGACAGTGCGCTAATCGTTGGAATTGGCGCCACTACGAACTAGGCCAGTAGCTCAATTGGCAGAGCGGCGGTCTCCAAAACCGCAGGTTGGGGGTTCGATTCCCTCCTGGCCTGCCAAGACGCAGAAGGCGATCGATACGTTCTTGGCAGGGCGATGGCTAAAGAGCACTTCGAGCGCAATTGCAATTGAAGATGTTTTGGAAGTAGTGCGATAGCGAGAATGTGTTTTTCGGAGCTGAACGAAACTGAATTTGCGCGGGTCTCAGGCAAAACAAAAGAGCGAAGGCAAAGTGTCGCAATGTTGAATGAAGCTTTGCGAAGGTAAAGAGAGAGAAAGTGACAACAACATCACAAGAATCCAGCCAGTCGGGCGTACTCGATATTATCAAGCTCCTGGTTGCGGCTGCCGTACTCATTGGCGGGCTTTACGGGTATTACTACCTGGTTGAGTGGTCCTTGCCACTCAGGGTGCTGTTGGTACTGGGCGGTTTGATAGCTGGCGTCACCATTGCGATGACGAGTGCGCAGGGACTTCGCCTGTGGGCGTTCATCCAGGGGTCCCGGGTTGAGATTCGCAAGGTCATCTGGCCGACAAAACAAGAGACGACGCAGACGGCGATAGCCGTTTTCGTTTTTACGCTGATAATGGCGCTGTTTTTCTGGGCGCTTGATTCCGGGCTGCTCTGGCTGACGCGCCAGTTAGTGGGATAAATCGGCGGAACGTTAAGGGATTAAGGGGAAACGCGTGTCGCAACGCTGGTACATAGTCCATGCCTATTCCAATTTCGAGCACAAGGTTAAGTCCTCGCTCGAAGAGCGCATCAAATTGATGGGGCTGGAAGACAAGTTTGGCGAAATTCTTGTTCCGACCGAAGAAGTGGTCGAAATGAAAGAAGGGCAGAAGAGGCGCAGTGAGCGCAAGTTCTTCCCTGGCTACGTCCTCGTTCAGATGGAAATGGATGACGAGACATGGCACCTCGTAAAGGAAGTGCCGAAAGTGCTTGGATTTATTGGTGGTTCAAGCGACAAGCCGGCACCGATTACAGAAAAAGAAGCAAACCAGATCCTGAATCGCGTAAAGGAAGGCGTCGACAAGCCACGGCCGAAAGTACTTTTCGAACCAGGCGAGGTGGTCCGGGTAATAGACGGCCCGTTCAACGACTTCAGCGGTGTTGTAGAGCAGGTCAATTACGAAAAAAGCAGATTGCAGGTTGCAGTTCAAATCCTCGGCCGGTCAACACCGGTTGAACTGGACTTCAGCCAGGTTGAAAAAGGCTAGAAAGAGAGGGGTCGGATCCCTTTTTTGAATGGTTTGTGCGAACAATCGTCTTGTTGGCACTGGAAAGAAGGGATCCGACCCCTTTTACCGCAATCAAAGACGAGGAGGCCTGAAAAGCCGCTTGAACTCGAGGAGTAAAATGGTATGGCTAAGAAAGTTAGCGGCTACATAAAGCTGCAAGTACCTGCAGGCCAGGCAAACCCGAGCCCGCCCGTCGGTCCGGCGCTGGGTCAGCATGGTGTGAATATCATGGAATTCTGCAAGGCGTTTAATGCAGAAACCCAGGGAACCGAGCCAGGTTTGCCGATTCCGGTAATTATTACGGTTTACAGTGATCGTAGTTTTACGTTCATCAAGAAGACCCCGCCCGCAGCTGTGCTCCTGCGCAAGGCAGCAGGCGTCAAGAAGGGCTCAGGTGTCCCGAATACAACCAAAGTTGGCAAGGTAAATCGCGCCCAGCTGGAAGAGATCGCGACGACAAAAATGCCGGATCTCACGGCCGCTGATATGGATGCCGCTGTAAGGACCGTGGCCGGTACCGCCAGAAGTATGGGTATCGAGACAGAGGGAGTGAACTAATGGCTACCCTGTCGAAACGAAAAAAGAGTTCGCGCGAGAAAGTGGATTCCAGCATGGTCTACGCTATTGATGAGGCTCTCGGGCTTGTGAAAGAACTGGCGACTGCCAAGTTTGCCGAAAGCATTGATGTATCTGTCAATCTTGGCGTCGATCCGCGGAAATCAGACCAGGTCGTACGTGGTTCCACGGTACTGCCAAACGGAACCGGAAAGACCGTTCGGGTTGCTGTTTTCGCCCAGGGTGAAAATGCTGATAAAGCAAAAGCAGCCGGAGCCGATATCGTCGGATTCGAAGATCTTGCGGAGACCATCAAAGGCGGCGAAATGAACTTTGATGTGGTTATTGCGACGCCCGACGCCATGCGCGTGGTCGGAACGCTTGGCCAGATTCTCGGACCTCGTGGCCTGATGCCGAACCCGAAGGTTGGCACGGTAACCGCGGATGTCGAAACGGCTGTGAAGAACGCAAAAGCGGGTCAGGTTCGCTACCGAACGGACAAGGCCGGCATTATTCACTGCCCTATTGGCCGGGTCGATTTTGAAGTGCCCGCGCTCAAGGAAAACCTGGCGACGTTACTGGCGGATCTCAAGAAGGCCAAGCCGGCATCAGCCAAGGGTGTATATGTCAGGAAACTGACCTTGTCCTCAACGATGGGACCGGGCGTTTCTGTAGATCGGACGACAATAGACGTCTGAGCAAAGAATTTGTGATCTCGCTTTTCCGTGAGGTCGCAGGTAAGTGCCGGGATTTAGCCCGGTGATCGTCGAAGACCGCAGGTGGTCGGGATGAATACCGACCTTAATGAATACCTGCGCAGATGGTGTAACTTGAGTCAGAGCAATCTGGCAGCGGTTGCCCACTGTCGACAATCGCAGGAGATCGCCGTCAAGACTATTTGACGGATGATTGAAGCGATGCAATGGGGAGCAAGGGTTTAACCCTTGCTTGTGTGTGTAACCGTAAGCCAGGAGAAATATATGGCACTGAGACTCGAAGACAAGAAGTTGTTTGTCAAAGAGGTGAACGCGGTTGCGGGCGAGTCACTTTCTGCTGTTGCAGCAGAATACCGGGGCTTGTCTGTCGCAGAAATGACGGAGTTGCGTAAGCAAGCACGCAGCGCCGGCGTATACCTTCGTGTGGTCAAAAACACGCTGGCACGCCGGGCCATCGAAGGCACCGAATTTGAGTGTATGAAAGACACGCTCAAGGGGCCGATTCTGCTCGCGTTCGCAAAGGACGATCCAGGTGCTGCTGCCAGGGTTATCAAGGACTTCGCCAAGGAGCATGAGGCTCTGAAGGCGGTTTCGCTATCTGCAGGCGGGCAATTGATGCCGGCGTCTGATCTTGCGAAGTTGGCAGATTTGCCGACGCTCGATCAGGCACGTGCAATGTTGCTTGGTGTGATGATGGCGCCACTGTCCAAGCTGGTGCGGACTCTTGCTGAGCCCCCGGCAATGCTCGCACGGACTCTGTCCGCGCGTGCTAGCCAGGAAGCGGCATAAGACTGGAAACGAAATAACTAATTACCTGACTCAGGTTTGAAAAATTTAGAGGAACTGAAATGGCATTATCAAACGAAGACCTGCTTAAAGAATTAAGCGCAAAGCCCATTATGGAAGTCGTCGAGCTCGTCAAGATGCTTGAAGACGAATGGGGCGTATCAGCTGCAGCGCCGGTTGCTGTTGCTGCCGCTGCCGGCGGTGCAGATGCTGGCGCAGCTGCCGAAGAGAAGACCGAGTTCGACGTTGTTCTCTCAAGCTTTGGCGACAACAAGGTTGCCGTCATTAAGGCTGTTCGCACGATCACCGGACTTGGTCTGAAAGAAGCCAAGGATGCGGTTGAAGGCGCTCCGTCAACCATCAAGGAAGGCGCATCGAAGGACGACGCTGAGAACTTCAAGAAGCAGCTTGAAGAAGCAGGCGCAAAAGTCGAGCTCAAATAAGAGCTTGGTGCTGAACCTTCAGATGAGGAACGCGGGAGTTTCGACTCCCGCGTCCGAATTGCCAGTCGCAGCCTGCGGATTTTCCGCTGGCTGCGTTGGCGCACCTGCACGATTTGTTCGTGCGGGAAAGATTTTAAAATCGTGGTAGCTCGACGCTTGACTGGCGGCTGAAGCTACCTCAATTGAGGACATACTCGAATGGCCTATTCATTCACAGAGAAAAAGCGCATACGCAAGAGTTTCGGCAAACGTCCGACAATTCTGGACGTACCGTATCTGCTGTCTATCCAGCTGAACTCGTACAGCAAGTTCCTGCAGGTGGACAAAGAGATAGACGACCGCGATGACATCGGACTTCATGCTGCATTCCAGACCGTATTTCCGATTGTCAGTTATTCCGGCAACGCAGCACTTGAATACGTGAGTTATCGTCTCGGCGAACCTGTGTTTGATGTCAAAGAGTGCCAGATGCGTGGTTTAACCTACGCGGCGCCGATTCGCGTCAAAGTTCGTCTCGTGATCTATGACAAGGAAGCGAGCGGAACGCCGAAGCCGGTCAAAGATATTCGCGAGCAGGAAGTGTATCTCGGCGAAATGCCGCTGATGACCGACCACGGTACGTTTGTGATCAATGGCACCGAGCGTGTCATCGTGTCTCAGCTGCACCGGTCTCCGGGCGTTTTCTTTGATCACGACAAAGGCAAGACCCATTCGTCCGGAAAGCTCCTGTTCTCCGCCCGAATTATCCCGTACCGCGGCTCCTGGCTCGATTTCGAGTTCGATCCAAAAGACGCTGTATTTGCACGTATCGATCGCCGCAGAAAATTGCCAGTCACGATCATCCTGCGCGCGCTGGGCCTGAATAACGAAGAGATGCTGGACATCTTCTTCGACAAGAACGACTTCTATTTGTCAGCAAAAGAGATTCGTATGGGTCTCGTGCCGGAGCGCCTCAGGGGTGAGACGGCTGCATTCGACATCAAGCTTGGTCGCAAGCTGATCGTCGAGGAAGGCAAGCGCATTACGGCGAAACATGTTCGCGAAATGGAGAAGTCTTCTGTCGACAAGCTGATCGTTCCTGTCGAGTACCTGGAAACAAAGATTCTCGCGCACGACATAGTCGATGAAGAGACCGGGGAATTGCTGGCCGCCGCGAATGCTGAACTCACAGTCGAACTGGTCGAGGAGTTGATCGAAAAAGGTGTTGACCAGATCCAGTGCCTGTATGTGAATGACCTGGATCGCGGACCGTTTATTTCGAACACGCTGAATATCGACCCTTCGACCACGCGCCTGGAAGCGCTGGTCGAAATCTATCGCATGATGCGCCCGGGCGAGCCGCCCACAAAGGAAGCGGCCGAGAATCTGTTCCAGAACCTGTTCTTCAACCCGGATCGTTACGACCTTTCAGCGGTCGGACGCATGAAATTCAACCGTCGGGTTGGTCGCGACACGTCAGAGGGCATCGGTATTCTCGACAATGATGACATCCTCGACGTATTGCAGACGCTTATTAACATCCGCAACGGCTATGGCACGGTGGATGACATTGATCATCTCGGCAACCGGCGTATTCGAAGTGTTGGCGAAATGGCGGAGAACGCCTTCCGTGTAGGGCTTGTTCGTGTAGAGCGGGCGGTTAAAGAGCGGCTGACACAGGCGGAAACAGAGGGCCTGATGCCGCAGGAAATGATCAACGCCAAACCTGTTGCAGCGGCCGTTAAAGAATTTTTCGGCTCAAGCCAGTTGTCACAATTCATGGATCAGAACAACCCGCTGTCAGAAGTAACGCACAAGCGCCGCGTTTCAGCGCTTGGGCCTGGTGGTCTGACCCGTGAGCGTGCAGGTTTCGAAGTTCGCGACGTACATCCGACGCATTACGGTCGCGTGTGCCCGATTGAGACGCCTGAAGGTCCAAACATCGGCCTTATTAACTCGCTGGCTGTTTACGCACGAACCAACGAATACGGATTCCTGGAGACTCCGTACCGCAAGGTGGCGAACGGCAAGGCAACGTCGGATATTGAGTACCTGTCCGCAATCGAAGAGAGCCAGTATGTCATCGCACAGGCAAATGCGGAGCTGGACAAGCAGGGTCGGTTTGAAGAGGAACTCGTTGCTGTCCGGCATAAAAATGAGTTTACGCTGGCCGATCCGTCTGCGATCAATTACATGGACGTATCACCCCGTCAGATCGTATCTGTCGCGGCCTCGCTGATTCCGTTCCTTGAGCACGATGATGCCAACCGTGCTCTCATGGGATCGAACATGCAGCGCCAGGCAGTACCGACTTTGCGTTCCGAGGCACCGCTTGTCGGAACCGGTATGGAGCGCGCAGTTGCCGTTGACTCCGGTGTTACGGTTGTCGCCAAACGAGGTGGCTGGGTCGATTCCGTCGATGCTTCACGTATTGTTGTCCGTGTAAATGACGACGAGACCGACGCGTCGGAATCCGGTGTGGATATATACAACCTGACCAAGTACACGCGTTCCAATCAGAACACCTGTATCAACCAGCGGCCGCTGGTTAAAGCCGGCGATTCGATTGCAAAGGGTGACGTGCTTGCAGATGGCCCGTCGACCAACATGGGTGAACTGGCATTGGGCCAGAACCTGCTGGTCGCATTCATGCCCTGGAACGGCTACAACTTTGAGGACTCGATCCTGATTTCGGAACGTGTGCTCAAGGAAGACCGGTTCACCACGATCCACATCGAAGAGCTTTCCTGCGTCGCACGTGATACCAAGCTGGGTTCGGAGGAAATTACGTCGGATATTCCGAACGTTGGTGACGCCGCACTGGCCAAGCTCGACGAATCCGGAATTGCCTTCATCGGTGCCGAAGTGAATGCAGGCGATATTCTCGTCGGCAAGGTGACGCCGAAGGGCGAAACGCAGCTCACACCTGAGGAAAAATTGCTCCGTGCAATATTTGGCGAGAAGGCATCTGACGTTAAAGATACCTCGCTGCGCGTACCGCCAGGCATGGATGGCACCGTCATCGATGTTCGGGTCTTTACGCGGGATGGTGTCGAAAAAGATACCCGCGCGCTGTCGATTGAAAAATCAGAGCTCGAAGCCGTTCGTAAGGACCTCGACGATACACTCAGGATTCTCGAGGAAGATATCTACGAGCGTATTGAGCGCATGCTTACGGGCAAGCTGGCTGAAGGTGGCCCCAACAAGCTGAAATCGGGCAGCAAAATCACCAAGGCTTATCTCGATGAGTTAAAGCGTGAGCAGTGGTTTGAAATCCGGCTCAAGAATGACGATGCGAATACGCAGCTTGAGACAGCAGCAGAGCGCCTGAAAGCGCAACGTGCCGAGTTCGATCGTCGCTATGACGAGAAGAAAGAAAAAATTACCGCGGGCGATGACCTCGCACCGGGCGTCCTGAAAATGGTCAAGGTCTATCTTGCGGTCAAACGGCGAATCCAGCCGGGTGACAAGATGGCCGGTCGGCACGGTAACAAGGGTGTTATCTCATCGATCGTGCCGGTCGAAGACATGCCTTACCTGGATGATGGAACGCCGATTGATATCGTCCTGAATCCGCTGGGCGTTCCGTCCCGAATGAACGTCGGCCAGGTTCTGGAAACGCACCTCGGAATGGCCGCGAAAGGTCTTGGTCACAAGATCAACGCAATGCTAAGAGCACAGGAATCGGCGGCGAAAATCAGGCAGTTCCTCGAGACTATCTACAACAAGACGGGCGGAACCACTGAAGACATCAAGTCACTGAACGACGTTGAAGTGCTGGAGCTGGCAGGCAACCTGGTTAATGGTGTGCCGACGGCGACGCCGGCATTTGACGGTGCAACAGAGGACGAGATCAAGGGACTTCTCGCGCTCGCAGACTTGTCGGAAACCGGACAGTCGAAGCTGACTGACGGCCGGACCGGCAAGGCTTTCGATCGTGAAGTAACCGTTGGCTATATGTACATGCTGAAACTCAACCACCTGGTTGACGACAAGATGCATGCGCGATCAACCGGTCCTTACAGTCTTGTCACACAGCAGCCGCTGGGTGGTAAGGCGCAATTTGGCGGGCAGCGATTCGGAGAGATGGAGGTCTGGGCACTCGAAGCCTATGGTGCCGCCTACACGCTCCAGGAGATGCTGACGGTCAAATCAGACGACGTTCAGGGCCGGACCAAGATGTACAAAAACATCGTGGATGGTGAGCATGAAATGGATGCGGGCATGCCCGAGTCCTTCAATGTTCTTGTAAAAGAGATTCGATCTCTTGGCATCAACATTGAGCTGGAGACAGAATAATGAAAGATCTTCTGAAGCTTTTTAAATACCAGAATCCGGTTGACGATTTCGACGCAATTCGAATCGGTCTGGCCAGTCCTGACATGGTCCGTTCGTGGTCATTCGGTGAGGTCAAGAAGCCTGAGACCATCAACTACAGAACGTTCAAGCCGGAGCGCGATGGCCTGTTCTGTGCAAAGATTTTCGGGCCGATCAAAGACTACGAGTGCCTGTGTGGTAAATACAAGCGCCTGAAGCACCGCGGTGTCGTCTGTGAGAAATGTGGCGTTGAGGTCACTCAGACCAAGGTTCGACGCGAGCGTATGGCGCATATCGATCTCGCCAGCCCGGTTGCACATATCTGGTTCCTGAAATCGTTGCCATCAAGAATTGGCCTGATGCTGGACATGACGCTGCGTGAAATTGAGCGGGTTCTGTACTTCGAGGCCTTCGTCGTTGTCGAGCCTGGCATGACGCCGCTTGAGCGCGGCCAGCTAATGACCGACGAAATGTATCTCGATGCGATCGAGCAGTATGGCGACGAATTCGATGCCCGGATGGGTGCGGAAGCAGTTCGTGAAATGCTGATGACCATCGACTTGCAACGCGAGGTGTTGCAGGTTCGTGAAGACATCGGTGCGACCAAATCTGAAACGAAGATCAAGCGACTGTCCAAGCGGTTGAAATTGCTGGAATCGTTCATTGAGTCAGGTAACAAGCCTGAGTGGATGGTTATGACGGTATTGCCGGTACTACCACCTGACCTGCGTCCTCTTGTGCCGCTGGATGGCGGCCGGTTTGCGACTTCGGATCTCAACGATCTTTATCGACGCGTTATCAACCGGAACAACCGTTTGCGACGCCTGCTGGAGCTGAATGCTCCTGACATTATCGTCCGCAACGAAAAGCGCATGCTGCAGGAGTCTGTTGACGCGCTGCTCGATAACGGCCGCCGAGGTCGTGCGATAACGGGCACCAACAAGCGTCCGTTGAAGTCACTCGCAGACATGATCAAGGGCAAACAGGGTCGTTTCCGGCAGAACCTGCTGGGCAAACGAGTGGATTACTCCGGGCGTTCCGTCATCGTGGTGGGTCCGACACTCAGGCTGCATCAGTGTGGTTTGCCGAAGAAGATGGCGCTCGAACTGTTCAAGCCGTTCATTTTCTCGAAACTGCAATTGCGTGGAGAAGCGACGACGATCAAGGCAGCCAAGCGACTCGTAGAGCGTGAAGGCGCTGAAGTCTGGGATATTCTCGAAGAGGTTATTCGCGAGCACCCGGTCATGCTGAACCGTGCGCCGACACTGCACAGACTCGGAATCCAGGCATTTGAGCCGGTGCTGATCGAAGGCAAGGCAATTCAGCTGCATCCGCTCGTTTGTACTGCATTCAATGCCGACTTTGACGGCGACCAGATGGCTGTTCACGTTCCATTGTCGATTGAAGCGCAGCTTGAAGCCCGGGCGCTCATGATGTCTTCGAACAATATCCTGTCACCGGCCAACGGTGACCCGATTATCGTTCCTTCACAGGACGTCGTGCTGGGTCTTTACTACATGACTCGCTCTACCGTAAACGGAAAGGGCGAGGGCATGGACTTCTGCGATATCGATGAAGCGCGCCGTGCCTATGAGAACGGCGTTTGCGATCTGCAGGCCCGGGTTCGCGTCCGTGTGCCAATGCATGAGCAGGATGACGAAGGCGAGATAGCTTCAAGCATCAAGCTTGTCGATACAACGGTTGGTCGTTCCATGTTGTCGACGTTGTTGCCGAAAGGCCTGAGTTTTGACCTCGTCAATCGCGATATGACAAAGAAGGCGATTTCGAACGTCATCAACGCCTGCTATCGAAACCTCGGTTTGAAGAAGACCGTCGTTTTCGCCGACAGACTGATGTACACAGGCTTCCGCTTTGCAACGACGGCCGGAATCTCCATTGGTATCAACGACATGGTCGTGCCGGAAAGCAAGGGCTCAATCCTCGCTACCGCAGAAGCCGAGGTTAAAGAGATCCAGGATCAATATTCATCCGGCCTGGTTACAGAGGGCGAGCGCTATAACAAGGTTGTCGATATCTGGTCACGAACCAACGACCAGGTCGCGAAAGCCATGATGGACAAGCTGGGTAGCGAAACGATTATCGATTCGAAAGGCAAGGAAGTAGAGCAAGAGTCGTTTAACTCCATCTACATGATGGCCGACTCCGGTGCTCGTGGTTCCGCAGCACAGATCAGGCAGCTTGCCGGCATGCGAGGCCTGATGGCCAAACCGGACGGCTCGATTATCGAGACACCGATTACCGCCAACTTCCGCGAGGGACTGGACGTACTTCAGTACTTCATCTCGACTCACGGAGCTCGTAAGGGCCTGGCTGATACCGCACTCAAGACCGCTAACTCCGGTTACCTGACCCGTCGCCTGGTCGACGTTGCGCAGGACCTGGTTGTTACAGAGGTCGATTGTGAAACACGAAATGGCGTCGCGATGGCACCGCTCGTTGAGGGTGGCGACATTGTGGAGCCATTGCGCGATCGGGTTCTTGGCCGCGTCCTGGCCGAGCCGGTATTGGTCCCGGGAAGTGACAAGATAGCGTTCGATGCGGGCACGATCCTCGACGAAGCGGGCGTTGCCCGTCTTGAGGAACTGTCAATCGACCACGTGCTGGTTCGCTCCCCGATCACCTGTGAAGTTCGCTACGGTGTCTGTTCGCAATGCTACGGTCGCGATCTGGCCCGTGGAAACCGTATTAATATCGGTGAGGCCGTTGGCGTAATTGCCGCACAATCCATCGGTGAGCCCGGCACACAGTTAACGATGCGTACTTTCCATATCGGTGGCGCAGCTTCTCGTTCAGCTGCAGTGAACAGCATCGAAATCAAGAATAACGGTACCGCGAAGCTGAACAACATCAAGACGGTCAAGCATCAAAAAGGCTATCTTGTCGCTGTTTCACGCTCAGGCGAAATTTCCGTAACCAATCAGCATGGTCGCGAGCGGGAGCGTTACAAGCTTCCGTATGGAGCGACGATTAACGTCGAGGACAACAGCGAGGTCAAGCAAGGCCAGGTCGTTGCAAACTGGGATCCGCATACCCACCCGGTGGTCACCGAGGTTGCAGGTAAGCTGAAATTCCAGGATTTCGTTGATGGCGTAACGGTGTCGGAGCAGGTCGACGAATTTACCGGCCTGACCAGCATCGTCATCCTCGATCCGAAAACTCGTGGTCCGTCGACCAAGGATCTGCGTCCGGTTGCGAAGCTGGTCGATGAAGATGGCAACGACCTCTTCTTTGCCAACACCGAGATTCCGGCGGTTTATGCATTGCCGACCGGCGCTATTCTCAGTATGGGTGACGGCGCACAGGTATCGGTCGGTGACGTTATCGCCCGAATCCCGCAGGCATCATCGAAGACTCGAGATATTACGGGTGGTCTGCCGAGGGTAGCCGACCTGTTCGAAGCCAGGAAGCCGAAAGAACCGGCGATCATGGCTGAGCACACCGGTACTGTCAGCTTCGGTAAAGAAACGAAGGGCAAGCGCCGACTGGTTATCACGGAAGAGAATGGCGAGCATCACGAGGAACTGATCCCCAAATGGCGTCATTTGAACGTCTTCGAGGGCGAACAGGTTGTTCGTGGTGAGGTCATCGCCGATGGTGAACCGAATCCGCATGACATTCTGCGTTTGCAAGGCGTTGAAAACCTTGCTGATTACCTGGTTCGTGAAATCCAGGACGTCTACCGACTGCAGGGCGTGAAAATCAACGACAAGCACATCGAAGTGATTATTCGCCAGATGTTGCGCAAGGTGATCGTGGTCGATGCGGGTGACAGTAGTTATCTTCGCGGCGAACAGATCGACCGGGCACGGGCCTACGAGACCATTGAGCAGCTGGAAGCCAGTGGCAAGGACCCGCTGGTCTTCGAGGCGGTTCTGCTGGGAATCACGAAGGCGTCGCTGGCAACCGAGTCGTTCATTTCTGCGGCTTCTTTCCAGGAAACGACCCGTGTATTGACCGAAGCCGCAGTGCGCGGCCTGAGCGATAACCTCCGGGGACTTAAGGAGAATGTCATCGTGGGTCGCCTGATTCCCGCGGGAACAGGTTATGCCCATCATGCGGAGCGTCGCAGGACTCGCGAGCAGGATCTTGCCGATCAGCTCAAGGAACTGGATCTGGAGTCGCAAGCCGCTGAAATAGAAGAAGAAACTTCTGAAGAAGAAGTGATGGCGGAGGCGCCGGTCGTCGAATCAGCCGAGTTGGAAACAGTTGTCGACGGCGAGGAGCCGCCGGCAGCGGGCTGACAGCGAGTTAAATGTGGGCGGGCGGGGTCAGAGAGACCCTGCCCGGTTCCCGTTTTCCCTGCTTGACAGCCAAGCTGAAGCATCAATACAATGCCCGCCCTTAACCCAGGGGCCGGCGACTTGCGGGCCTTACAATTAAAGGAAAAGGCGGCGAAGAGTTTCTCGAGTTGTCCTTAAGTTTCAGGGACTTAACTGAGAGCCGTCAGACCCACAAGCTGGACTATGGACAGTTCGGCTGTCGGGCGCGCGCTAAAATCGCGCGCTGTTTTTTTTGCGTTTAACAAACTAATTTACAGACTAAAGAGAAGGCTTATGGCCACAACGAACCAGCTAGTACGCAAGCCGCGATCACTGAAGGCGGCCAAGAGTACGGTCCCTGCACTTGAGGGAAGCCCGCAGAAGCGCGGCGTTTGTACTCGCGTGTATACAACAACGCCAAAGAAGCCCAATTCGGCAATGCGCAAAGTTGCTCGAGTCAGATTGACTAACGGGTTTGAAGTAACGAGTTATATCGGTGGCGAAGGGCATAATCTCCAGGAGCACTCGGTGGTGCTGATTCGTGGCGGTCGAGTAAAAGACCTCCCGGGTGTGCGTTATCACACCGTACGCGGCACGCTCGATTGTGCGGGCGTTGGCGATCGCAGGCAGGGTCGCTCCAAGTACGGAACCAAGCGTCCGAAATCATAACTATCAGAAAAGCCATGTGAATTAATGAAGTTACTGGCCACTGATTGCGCCAGATAACAATTCTCACAGGCAAAGAACCAGTCGACAACGACACGAAAATAACAGAGACGAACCATGTCAAGACGAACACAAGCGCCGAAGCGCACCATTCTGCCTGATCCGAAATATGGCAGTGACCTGCTTGCGAAATTCATGAACATGATCATGAATGACGGCAAGAAGTCTGTCGCCGAGCGCATTATTTATGGAGCGCTCGACCGGATCGAGGAGAAGAAGACGGATGCAGAGAGCAAGGCTCTCGAAGTCCTGGAGCAGGCGCTTGAAAACGTCAAGCCTGCTGTCGAGGTGAAATCCCGTCGTGTTGGTGGTGCGACCTACCAGGTGCCAATCGAAGTCCGGCCCGCTCGTCGTCAAACGCTGGCTATGCGCTGGGTGATTGACGCGGCGAGAAAGCGCAGCGAAAAGTCCATGGCTCACCGATTGGCGCATGAGCTGATTGATGCGGCGGATAATCGCGGCACTGCGGTAAAGAAGAAGGAAGACGTTCACCGTATGGCGGAAGCCAACAAGGCCTTCTCGCACTACCGCTGGTAACGTTGCTAAGCAACTACCAAGGTATATTCCCGTGGCACGTACAACACCCATTGAGCGCTATCGCAATATCGGCATCATGGCGCACATTGATGCCGGTAAAACGACGACGACCGAGCGCGTTCTTTTTTACACCGGTGTATCGCACAAGATTGGCGAAGTACATGATGGGGCCGCGGTCATGGACTGGATGGAGCAGGAGCAGGAGCGAGGCATAACCATTACGTCCGCTGCTACCACTTGCTTCTGGTCTGGCATGGACAAGCAATTCGATCAGCACCGCATCAATATCATTGATACCCCGGGCCACGTCGACTTCACGATCGAGGTAGAACGATCGTTACGTGTCCTCGATGGAGCGGTTACGGTGCTTTGTTCAGTAGGTGGGGTAGAGCCCCAGACTGAAACCGTTTGGCGCCAGGGCAATAAATACAAAGTGCCACGCATGATTTTCGTGAACAAAATGGATCGTGCCGGCGCCGATTTTCTTCGTGTCGTGCGACAGGTTAAATCCAGGCTTGGCGCGAATCCCGTCCCGGTGCAATTGCCAATCGGGGCTGAAGAAAAATTTGCAGGCGTGGTCGACCTCATTCGGATGAAAGCGATTTACTGGGATGAAAGCAACATGGGCATGTCCTATGACGCTCGTGATATCCCGAAAGATATGCAGACAGCTTGCCAGGAATGGCGCGACAAGATGGTCGAGGCCGCTGCCGAAGCCAATGATGAATTGATGGATAAATTCTTTGAGGGAAAGGCATTAACTGAGGACGAGATTCGTCAGGGTCTGCGTGCGCGCACGCTGAAAGGCGAAATTGTCATCACGATGTGTGGGTCGGCATTCAAAAACAAGGGCGTTCAGGCGATGCTTGACGGTGTTATTGAATACATGCCCTCACCCACGGATGTGCCTGCGATCAAAGGTATTCTGGATGACGGCTCCGAGGGTTTCCGGCCGCCGAAAGACGATGAGGCTTTTGCTGCATTGGCATTCAAGATCGCGACTGACCCGTTTGTAGGAAACCTTACGTTCTTCAGGGTCTATTCCGGCGTCCTGAATTCCGGCGATACGATTTTTAACCCTATCAAGGCAAAACGCGAACGAATTGGCCGTATCCTCCAGATGCATTCCAATGATCGCAAGGAAATCAAGGAAGTCCGGGCTGGTGACATCGCCGCGGCCGTAGGCCTGAAAGACGTCACAACGGGTGACACGCTTTGTGACCCCAAGAAGATAATTACGCTGGAGCGTATGGAGTTTCCGGAACCGGTCATTGCCGTCGCTGTTGAACCCAGGACGAAAGTCGACCAGGAAAAGATGGGCATCGCCCTGCAGAAGCTCGCGAAGGAAGATCCTTCTTTTCGCGTGGCAACCGATGAAGAGTCGGGACAGACGATCATCTCGGGAATGGGTGAGCTTCATCTCGACATTATCGTTGATCGCATGAGGCGTGAATTCAAGGTAGAGGCGAATGTCGGTAAACCGCAGGTCGCCTATCGCGAAACCATTCGCTCGACCGTCGAGCAGGAAGGAAAATTTGTTCGTCAGTCAGGCGGGCGTGGTCAGTACGGTCATGTCTATTTAAGGCTCGAGCCACAGGAGCCGGGCGCCGGGTACGAATTCGTCAACGCAATTATCGGTGGCGTCGTGCCGCGAGAGTACATTGGTGCTGTCGACAAGGGTGTCAAGGAACAGATGGAAAATGGCGTCGTCGCCGGCTACCCGGTGGTTGATGCCAAAGTCACGTTGTACGACGGCTCATATCACGACGTCGACTCCAGTGAAATGGCGTTCAAGATCGCAGGATCGATGGCATTCAGGGATGGCGCATTGAAGGCGAAACCGGTCTTGCTTGAGCCAATTATGAAGGTTGAGGTGGTAACACCTGAAGACTACATGGGCGACGTAATGGGTGACCTCAATCGTCGTCGTGGTCTGCCCCAGGGCATGGAGGACTCACCGTCAGGTAAGGTCATCCGTGCCGAAGTACCATTGGCCGAAATGTTCGGCTATGCGACAGACTTGCGCTCAATGAGTCAGGGCCGGGCTGTTTATTCAATGGAATTTGAGAAGTACAGCGAAGTCCCGCAGGGTGTTGCCGACTCGGTAATGAAGAAGGCTTCGTAGGAGCGGCTGCAGTCGCGAGTGCAGTTATTTTTAACTACAGGATAAGAATCGGAAATCAGTCATGTCCAAAGAGAAATTTCAGAGAACGAAGCCACACGTAAATGTAGGCACGATTGGTCACGTAGACCATGGTAAGACGACGCTGACAGCAGCGCTGACGAAAGTCATGGCTGAGGCAC
>JAHEFD010000150.1 GCA_024640345.1 Woeseiaceae bacterium | reverse complement strand
GTCAGCGTGGTCTGAAACATCAGGTAACGCTGTGGAATCATAGAGCCTTTGGGCATTCCGGTTGTTCCGGACGTGTAGATCAGAAGCGCCAGGTCGTCCGCCCTCCCCCGACTGACGATACTCTCTACAAGACCTGCGTTATCGCGGCCGAATTCCTGACCCATCGTATAAAGCCGTTCGATCGGTATAACCTTTTCGTGCTGCAGACCGCGCAGACCTTTCCAGTCGAAGACGATGACCTTCTCAATATTCGCCAACCCGGATTCCACTTCCAGGTATTTATCCAGTTGCTCCTCGTCCTCAACAAACAGAAACCGGCAGTTCGAATCATTCAGCGTGTAGGCAACCTGGACGGGCTGGTAGGTCGGATAAACTCCATTGACGATACCGCCGGCAAGCATGATGCCCAGGTCGGCAAAAACCCACTCCTTACAGTCTTCGCTCTGAATTGATACGACGTCTCCTGCCTCGAGCCCCAGTGCCAGCAGCCCGTAAGCCACCTCCATGGCGCGATCGCGGTAGTCCGACCAGCTATAGGTTTGCCAGATCCCGAAATCTTTTTCGCGCATCGCAATTTTGTCACCGCGCTCTGCGGCCTTTTTCAGGAAGAGCTTTGGCAGCGTGTCGCACCCGTCGACCAGCAAATTGCGATCTCGGCTATTCCGCCCGGCCTGAGCTTTTTGTTCGTCGTCTGCCATATCCTAGCGCCAGGTCTTTTTCTTCTTCCATCGACGCAGCCCCCGCGCGCCTTCGTCTTTCTTGCCGAGATAAAATTCCTTTATATCCTCGCTCTCCAGCAACCGGTCACTGTCATCGTCCATGACCATTCCGCCAACTTCCATGACATAGCCACGGGTTGAAACCTGCAGCGCGACATTGGCATTCTGCTCGACCAGGAGAATCGAGATGTTCTGCTCGCGGTTGAGCCGGGTGATTATCTCGAATATTTCTTTGACCAACAGGGGCGACAGGCCCAGGGAAGGTTCATCGAGTAACAGCAGCGTTGGACGAGCCATGAATCCCCTGCCGATCGCGAGCATCTGTTGCTGTCCACCAGACAGGTAGGCTGCCATACGACCGCGAATTCCCTTTAGCACCGGAAAATACTCGAATACCGTCGCGAGGTCGGCGGCCACCCCTGCCTTATCGTGCCGGGTATAGGCACCCATCATCAGGTTTTCTGTCACGCTCAGGAAAGGGAAAACTTCGCGACCTTCTGGTACGTGCGAGATACCCAGCCTTGCCACCCTGTCGGGATCGCGACACTGAATTTCCTCTCCTCTAAAAAGCACCCTGCCCTTGCGACAGTCGAGCGCGCCGCAGGCAGTTTTTAGCAAGGTGGTTTTGCCCGCGCCGTTGGCGCCCAGCACGGCCACGATTTCACCTTCGTTCACGGTCAGGCTGACACCCCTGATCGCCATGATGGGACCGTAATAAGTCTCAACGTTGCGAATTTCGAGCAATGGAACGCTCATGCCACTGTTCCCAGGTAGGCCTGCTGTACCGCCGGGTCTGCACGCACTTCTTCAGGCGTACCTATCGCCAGCAACTTGCCGTCATTGATCGCCATCACGCGGTCTGCGACGCGACCAACAAGGCCCATGTCGTGTTCTACCATCACCAGCGTTACGCCAAGATCATGCTTGATGTCGTCCAGCCAGAAAGATACGTCGTCAGTCTCCTCCTGATTCAGGCCGGATGCAGGCTCGTCGAGCAGAAGTAGCGTCGGCTCGGCGCATAACGCCCGGGCGAGTTCCACATTCTTTCGCGCACCATAAGGCAGATCCGATATCCGCTGGTCCCGGTATTGAGCGATCTCGAGAAGATCAATAATGTCTTCCACCTTGCGTCGATGCTCTCGTTCCCGGGATCGCGCGCCGGCGACGAACAGAAAATCGCGAGCCAGGTTCCTGGACATCCGGCTGTGCCGCCCGACCAGGAGGTTCTGCAGCACGGTTGCCTGCTCGAACAGGTCAATATTCTGAAAAGTCCTGGCAATACCCAGGTCCACGACACGATGTGCGGGCACATCCAGCAGGCTTCGCTCCCCGTAGTGGATCGATCCTCCCGTCGGCTCATAGATGCGACTGATCAGGTTGAATATCGTACTTTTGCCGGCGCCATTCGGGCCGATGATGGCGAAAGTCTCGCCTGGCTCGACTTCGAAAGACACGCTATCGACCGCGCGGACGCCGCCAAACTCAATCGACAAATTTTCGACAACGAGCGAGCTCATCGCATTCGCTCCGTCTTCAAATAGCTCTTTTGTCTGACGAATGAGGCTTTCCTGTAATAAGGAAAGGTCTCAAAAAAGTGCAGCAGCTTTCTCCAGCGCCCGTTAATACCGTCCGGTTCGAAAACGACAAATAACACGATTATCAGGCCAAAAAACATTGGCTCCAGCCCGGCTTGCTGACTCATCGCCTCGGGCAAAACATCCCGCAGCAAGCTTAATATCACCGGCAGCAGGGAAACAAAGATCGCGCCAAAGATTGCGCCGGGGATGCTGCCAAGCCCGCCTACGACGATCATCAACAGCAACTTGAGCGATTCGAGAACGCCAAAGGTTTCGGGTGCGAGGTAGGACAAGTGATGAGCCAGCAAAACGCCTGCAAGCCCGGTGATAGCTGCGCTGACACCAAATGACTGGATCTTTACCCACTCAACGTTGACGCCCAGGCTGCGCGCCGAAAGCTCGGAATCACGGACTGCGAGAAACGAGCGACCAGTCGGGCTGCGTAAAAGATTGGCGGCGCCCCATACAACGAATAGTGTCAGCGCAAGATCCACGTAATACTGTTGCCAGAGTTCACTCAGGTAATAGCCGAATATCTGCAGTTCCGGCACGGCGAGTCCTGCATAGCCTCCCGTCAGGCTGGTCCACTCGCCAAGAACAGTTTCGATAATGATAAGAAACGCGAGCGTTGCAACTGCAAGATAAAAACCATGCATTCGCGATGCCGACCGACCGATCATCATGCCAATCAGCCCGGTGAACGTTGTCGTCAGAATGATGGAAACGGTGAATGGCACGCCTGCTGTCAATAATATCGAATGACAATACGCACCGATTCCGAGAAACGCTGCATGACCGAACGAAACCTGGCCGGTAAATCCGGTCAAAATCATCAGCCCCACTCCTGCAATGACGTACACCAGCAAAAGACCGAGCTCGGAGAGGTAATAGGCATCCAGGAAGAGCGGCGCGGCAAGCATCAACAATACGACCAGGGTGACGCGGATGTATTCACCGGTCTTGGACAGCAGGTTGATGTCCTGGTCATAGCTGGTTTTGAAGACGATCTGCATCAGACCTTCTTCCTGAATGTCTGCACGACCAGTCCGTCGGGACGCACAAAAAGCACGACCAACATGACGATATAGGCCGATACGCCCTTGATCGCCGGAAAATAGTAGTCGGAGAACGGTTCGATGACGCCAATAAGGAGACAGCCCAGAATCGTGCCGGGAATCGATCCGAAACCACCCACGATTGCGCCGGACAATGCCTTGATTCCCAGGAAACCAGTGCTTGTATCCAGCTGGGTCACCGGTGCCATAAACGCTCCGGCAATGGTCGCGATGACAGCCGCAAGCGCCCACACCAGTGAAACCAGGCGACGCACCGGGATACCCATGTAGTAGGCAGCAAGTTGATTCTGCGACGAAGCCTGCATTGCAACGCCCAGCCGGCTTCGAGCAAAAAAAGCGTACAACGCGAAACACAAAACGATTGTTGCACCAACGATGGCAAACCGTTCGGTGCCGACAGTGATTCCGCTAAAACTGGTTTCTCCGTCAAAAGGCGTATCGAGCGACAAGGGGCTCCATCCCCAGATCATCCCTGCAGCGGAACGCAATACGAAGCCAAATGCTACCGTGAGAATAAAAATACTGGCCTGCGACTGCCCTATGATCCGGCGCATGATAAGTGAGTCCACCAGGTAGCCGGCGAGTCCCATCGCCAGGCAGGCACAGACGAGCCCCGGCCAGAATCCAAGACCGAAGCCTTCGGAAAATGTCAGCACTGCGAAACCACCAAACATCATGAAGTCGCCGTGGGCGAAGTTGACCACCTCTGTCGCTTTGTATATCAGCACAAAGCCCAGGGCGATCAATGCATAAGCGCACCCCTGCGAGATACCTATGATGGTTAGCCGAATGACGTCATCGAACGGGAGCATGATCTCCTCACGTTATCGTTATTTATTTTTTGTCGACGTACCTGATTACTCTACTTCAAAATCGTGAACGATTCGCCTCTTGATCAGTTTGACGGGATAACCTTGCCCGGATTCAGGATATTCGCGGGATCGAGCGACCGCTTAAGCGTTCTCATCAATTCTATTTCCGCTTCAGTTCGGCTGATCGACAGATAGTCCTTTTTTTCCAGCCCTATGCCGTGCTCGGCCGAGATCGCGCCGTGATATGGAATGAGCGTCTCATAAATGTGATTCTCCACTACGCGAGCTACCTCAGCAGTCCGCGAGTCGGTCAATACAGATATATGAATATTGTTGTCACCCAGGTGCCCAAAAACCGCGATCCGGGCATCCACTATATCTGCCTGTATTTTTTCCGTAATCGTCTCAACATATTCATCAACCGAGGCGATCGGCAGGCTGACGTCGAACACGAATGCATCCGTTACGACCCATTCAACCTCATGACGTATTGCCCAGATAGCGTCTCTCTCAGAGCCAGATTTGGCAACAGCCCCATCGACAATCAGGTCCGATTCGAACATTTCGGTCATGACTGATTCGAACGCATCATCGTCAAGGCCCGGCTGAGTGCCCATGGCCTCGACAATTACGCTAAACGGGTGGCCCGCCCCGATTGGCGAAGATAGCTTGCCAACCGGTTCGACAACCTGGTCGAAAAAATTGCTCCACATGACTTCGAAGCCGCAAAGCGCGCTCCCCAATCCCTTCCTGGCCTTGTTCAGGACCGCAAGGACCGCGGCATAATTTTCGCAGGCCAACAGTGCAACGTTGTGACTTTGCGCCCGAACGTCGAGGCGAAACACGATTCGTGTAATCAGACCAAGCACGCCCTCGGAGCCTATGAACAGGTGCTTGAGGTCGAAGCCGGAATT
>JAHEFD010000010.1 GCA_024640345.1 Woeseiaceae bacterium | reverse complement strand
ACCTGTCCAAGTGGCACGACATTATGCGTGCTTACGAAAGTGGCGGCCATGCTTACCATGCAACGATGCCGACGGATGCATTGCGCGCCTGTCGCGACGTTATGAACGAAGCAGCGTCCTATGGGTTTGAAAAGCTTCGCGAGGAACAGCAGGAACTCGGCGACCGGGTTCGGGCAATGTTGAGCGCCAAAGGTTTCCAAAGCGTTGCAGCAGATGGTTTCCAGGCACCGGGTGTTGTGGTCTGTTATACAGATGACGCTGGTATTAATAATGGCAGCAAGTTCGTTGAACAGGGTCTGCAGATTGCCGCAGGTGTTCCGCTGCAGTGCGATGAGCGGGATGACTTCAGGACATTTCGCCTTGGATTGTTTGGTCTCGATAAATTGCACAACATTGATCGCACCGTGGAGACGCTTGAAAAAGCGCTGGACCGAATCCTGTAAACGACTATTAAAAGGAAAAATGTATGCAGGTAGAAATAAAAGCACCGTATCTCCTGTTTCTTGGTGATGAACCGGAACGAAGTCACGCGAAAACGGCCATTGGTATTGCCCACTGGCGGCCGGAATCCTGTATCGCACAATTGCGATTACCCGGGAGCGGAGTCGACCTGGGGTTGCCGGAGATGACGCCTGCTGAAGCGGCGGGTGCGGGCGCGAAGTCGCTCATCTGGGGAGTCGCGGGTGTTGGTGGCAAAGTGCCGGGTCACTGGGTGCCCAGCCTGTTTGAGGCCGTCGAGGCCGGTCTCGATATCGTAGCCGGTACGCATTCTTCCCTTCGCATAATTCCGGGCCTTGCGGACGCAGCAGAAAAAGCTGGCGTATCGCTGATCGACATCAGGAAACCGCCGGCAGGATTGCCGGTAGGTACGGGCGTGAAGCGCAGTGGGCGGCGCCTCCTCATGGTGGGTACCGACTGTGTCGTCGGCAAGAAATACACTGCGCTGGCGGTTGCGAAGGAAATGGTTGACCGGGGAATGAATGCAGAATTCCGGGCAACCGGGCAGACCGGCATCATGATCGCCGGCGCCGGCATGCCGATCGATGCGGTCGTGTCGGACTTCGTGTCGGGCGCGGCGGAGGTGCTTTCACCGGATGCAGATGACGACCACTGGGACGTCATCGAGGGGCAGGGGTCTCTCTATCACCCGGGTTATGCGGCTGTGACGCTTGGTCTGATGCACGGTTCTCAACCGGACGGCTTCGTTGTGTGTCACCAGGCCGGAAGAACTGCGATTGATGCATTTCCTGAATTCCCGATTCCGACCATCCCTGAATTAATCGAATTGACCATCGCTACCGGGAAGTTGACTAACCCGGCGATTCGCTGCGTTGGTGTCAGCATCAATACGTCCAAAATGTCGGTAAAGGAACGCACTGACTACCTGGCCGGCATTGCAGCTGAAACGGGACTTCCTTCCGTGGATCCCGTGGCGACCGGTGTTGGGCCATTGGTTGATCACATCGTTGACATATTTAAATAGGAGCCAGGCGTGCCTCATACCGTAACTGTAATTGAAAAGAACTGGCCACTGCACAAGCCATTTAAAATTTCACGCGACGTGCATTTGCATTCGGAAACGGTCGTCTGTGAAATTTCTGATGGAAACGTGGCCGGGCGGGGCGAAGCCGCTGGCGTTTCGTATGCAGGTGAAACGCAGGCTTCAATTCGCAAGCAGATCGAAAGCATTGCCAGGGAAATTGCCTCGGGAATCTCCAGGGATGAACTCCAGAGACTATTGCCGGCAGGTGGCGCACGGAATGCTGTCGATTGCGCATTGTGGGATCTTGAGGCGAAGCGATCAGGGAAAACGATATGGCAATTGATTGGCTGGGAGCCGAGGCCGGTGACCACTGTTTATACTGTCGGCATCGACGATGCCGAAAACATGCGCAAAGATGCAGAGCAGCATAGCGATTGCCCGATCATCAAGGTCAAAGTCGGGATCGGTGATCCGCTGGAGCAAATTTCGGCGATTCGTGCCGGCGCACCAGGTTCCGCAATCGTGATCGACGCTAACCAGGCCTGGACGGTTGCTGACCTGGAGCAATACGCAGTGCCGCTGAAAGACCTGGGCGTTGAAATGATCGAGCAGCCAATGTCGAAGTCAACCGACGAGGCACTGCGTGGTTATGAATCTCCGTTGCCTCTGTGTGCCGATGAGTCCTGCGCAACGACGGCAGATCTTGATCGACTGGCCGGGCTTTATTCGATGGTTAATATCAAACTGGATAAAACCGGCGGGTTGACCGAGGCACTGAAACTGGCGGACAAAGCGCTCGATATGGGATTCGAACTGATGGTCGGGAATATGTTGGGCTCATCGCTGGCAATGGCTCCGTCATTCGTCATTGCACAGCGTTGCCGCTATGTCGATATCGATGGTCCGTTGCTCCAATCCGAGGATTGTGAACACGCAATGCACTACAAGCACGGGGTGGTCGACGTATTCACTCCGGAACTCTGGGGATAAATTATCGAATCAGGAAAAGCATGAAGGACAACTGGTTCCAACGTTACGTTCTGCCAGGATTTATATTTCAATCAGCGGTTATTGGCGGTGCGTACGGGTCCGGGAGGGAGTTGGTTGAATTCTTTCTCGGACACGGCCCCGTTGGCGGTCTGATGGGCATGGCGGTAACGATGGTCGTGTTCAGCGTGGTCCTGATGGCGGCCTATGAGTTCGCCAGGAAATTCCAGCTTTTCGATTACCGAAGTTTTTGTCGCCGTCTTCTCGGGCCAGCCTGGCCCCTCTATGAAATTCTGTACGTATTGATGATGATCCTGGTGATCTCGGTCGTCGGGGCCGCTGCGGGCAGCATCCTGCAGGATGCTTTCGGTTTTCCGCAACTCGTCGGTACGGCGGCCATCATGGTGCTCACCGCATTGCTTGTCTTTTACGGTACTCCGGCCGTCGAACGGTTCCTGGCTTTGTGGTCATTCGTCCTTTACGGCACATACATCAGTTTCCTGGCGCTCCACCTGGTCCAGCATGGCGCCGACATCGCGGCAAATCTCGCTGCGGCAGAGCCGGGAGAAGGCTGGTTCAGGAGTGGCATCGCGTATTCCGGTTACAACATGGCTACGATTCCGGCAATTCTGTTTTGTATCCGTCATCAACATCGTCGCCGTGAAGCAGTCGTTGCCGGCCTGCTCGCGGGGCCGCTGGCAATGATCCCGGCAATGCTCTTTTTTATTGCAATGATCGGGCAATACGATTTGCTGGTAGCGGCTGGCGATGACGGGCCACTGCCGATATCGGTCCTGATGGGCGCGCTCGAAGGGGCGGGCTTTTTTGTTTACCTGTTCCCGATCGTGTTGTTTGGCACTTTTGTCGAAACGGGTGCCGCCATGATTCACGGCGTCAATGAGCGGCTGGATCGGACCTTCGCTGAAAAAGGACTGGTTATGCCGAACCGAATGCGGCCGACGGTCGCGTTACTTATTCTTTTTACCGCAATGATTCTGGCCGATGCGATTGGGCTTACCAATCTGGTTGCCGATGGATATGGCACAATCACCTGGGGGTTCCTGCTTGTATTTGTGCTGCCTTTGCTAACCTATGGCATTTGGTTAATATTTTCAGACAAGCGCGGCGGTCGGGCTGTTGATAGCGGGTAAATAAGAAATGGATATGAAATTATTTATGGCGGTATTCGCCACGGTCTTTCTCGCCGAGCTCGGAGACAAGACACAACTGGCTACAATGCTTTTTGCCACCAAGCAGTCGGTTAGCCTGATGACGATCTTTGTTGGCGCATCCCTGGCGTTGATGACGTCAACAGGTCTGGCAGTGATCGGAGGTTCGCTGGTCTCGCAGTACATCGATCCAAGGTATCTTTCATATATAGCAGGTGCCGGTTTCATTCTTATCGGTATCTGGACCATGTGGCGAGCCTGATTGGCCGGTGCAAGGCGATTTCCGGGCACGCTCTCGGCAGATCAGGACAGGAGTAACGTCGTGAGATTATTTTTGTTGATATTGCTGGCTGCTATCGTGGGCTGTGATGGAGCGGCAAAAAATGTGACCGGCCTGTCGGCGGATGTCGTCTACATCAACGGGCGGGTACATACCGGTTCTCCGGGCAATCCTACCGCGGAAAGCGTTGCCATTCGCGATGGGTCCATTGTTGCGGTCGGCACCATGGCCGAGGTGATGCAATTCGCGGATAGTCGCTCGGAACTGGTCGACCTTGATGGCAATACCATGTTGCCCGGCCTCTTTGATAACCATGTGCACGCGGAGGTTGGTCGAGGCGCCTTGATGGAATGGGAAGGAGGCCTGATCAGCGAAGTGCCCGTGTGGGTCCGGGAGGCACGAACCATCGCGGAATTGCAGTCGGCGATTTCACGCGAGGCGGAAAGAGTCGGGCCCGGCAAGCCAATCGTTGGTGCATTGAGCCGGGAAATCTGGCCTAACCAGATTCTTCCCACTCGTTCCGATCTCGATGTTGGCACCACGAGTAACCCGGTCCTGCTCACTCGCGGACCGCATACGACTGTCCTCAATTCAATGGCGCTCGATATTGCGGGTATCGACAGCACTACGACTTTTCCGGGCGGTGGACACATCGGACACGATCAATACGGAGAGCCGGATGGACGGCTCTATGATTCGGCGCGTCGCCTTGCCGCCGGTGTGGCTCCATCTGCGGCGGAAGCGCCGACGGACGAGCAGGCGGGAATAGACAACCTGAAGGCACTGCTACTGCAATTCGCGAGTTCCGGAGTGACCAGTGTCAATGTCGCCGGAGTCCGGCCGGACCAGCTACGTTACTTCCAGGCCCTTTACGAGCGCGACGGGGAGCACCTGCCGCGAGCAACTTTGCAGATCCGGTTGCGCCCCGGATATGACGCTTACGATGATCTGGACCTGAGCATTCGTGACGCGATCGCCGAGCTCGAGGGATTGGGGTTTATTACTGGCTTTGGCGACGAGCGGCTGCAAATTGGCGCGATCAAAATGAGCATCGACGGTGGCCTGAGCGCGCCCGCCTACTGGTCCACCGAAGGTTACGAAGACCGTCCCGACTATACAGGTGCCATACGAATTCCGGCCGAGGCGTTTTACCCGGTCGCGAGACGAGCCCACGAACTTGGCTGGCAACTCGGAATTCACACGATGGGTGACGGCGCAGTAGAAATGGTCGTCGAACAGCTCGACAGGATTCTCACGGAGCTGCCGCGGGAAGATCATCGTCACTACTTGCACCACGTGGCGGTCAAACCATCTGACGAGATTATCGCAACAATGGCGCGGCAGGGAATCGGGGTTGCCAGTCAGCCGGCATTTACGGTTGGTCTCGGCGCATTTGCAGTCGAATCTCTTGCCGGTGATCGTGAGTCGACAATGAATCCCACGAAATCCTTGCTCGATGCCGGAGTCTGGGTCAGCTGGGGATCGGATGGCGCGCCCTATGGTCCGCGGGTAACGCTGTGGACGGGCGTGACGCGAAAAGGCTGGGACGGCGCGGTCTATGGTCCGGAGGAAGCAGTCAGTCGCGAGGAAGCACTGCGCCTGCACACCTGGGCACCGGCATATCAGACGTTTGACGAGAACCTGAAGGGTACGATCGAGGTTGGCAAGCTGGCCGACTTTACCGTCGTCGGTGAAGATTTCATGACGATGGACGCTGACAGAATACGTTATCTGCCCATTGTCAGTACCATTGTTGGCGGTGTTGAAATCTACTCGGCAAACTGACAGTCCTGTACAGCGACAAGCTTACTTAAACAGGTTATCCATTCCGGCTACGGTTCTCAGCAGCACGTTGGCGCCGTCGGTAATTTCCTGTTCACTGGTGAATTCCGATGGCGCATGGCTGACGCCATCCCTGCTTGGTACAAAGATCATGCCGATGGGCGCAATGTCCTTCAGGCTTTGAGCATCATGCCCGGCACCGCTCGGCATATACATTGAACTCAGCTCCAGGGTATCAGCCGCCTCGTTGACCAGTGTCTTAATGCTGTCATCGGTAATAGCCGCTGGTGACAGGTAGAACTGTTCGAAGGAAATTCTGGTGTCATTTTCTTCCGCGATGCTGGTCGCCGAGGCAAAGATGCGATCGGACAGACGACCAATTTTGTCCATGTCCAGATCGCGCATTTCAAGGCTGAACACGACCTTTCCCGGAATTACGTTCGGTGCCCCGGGGAAGGCCTGCAATCTGCCGACGGTAGCGACCTGGCGTCCGGGTTCGGACAAAATGATTCGCCGTATATCGGCGATCACGAGTGCCGCCACCAGCATTGCATCCTGGCGCTGGTCCATCGGCGTCGTGCCTGCGTGATTCGCAAATCCGTCAACGGTAATGTTCCAGCGCCTGATTCCAACGATCCCCTCGACGACACCGATCGATATGCCTTCGCGATCAAGAATTGCTCCCTGCTCGACATGCAGTTCGACGTAGGCCGCAATGTCGCCTGGGGTTTTTGCATTTTCATGCAGGCGATCAGGGTGACCACCCAGGAATTTCATTCCATCGCCGAGCGTCTTGTCACCAAGGCCGGGCAAATCCAGCTCGCGTTCGGCCACCGATCCCGCGTAGGAGCGGCTGCCATTTTTACCGCCTTCCTCGTTGCTCCAGACGATGACTTCCAACGGGTGATCCAGCTCGACACCGGATTCGTACAGCGTTCGCGCGACTTCTATGCCAGCCATTACGCCGACAATGCCGTCGTAGTGACCGCCATTCGGCACTGTATCGATGTGCGAACCGATTACGACCGGCGCAAGTCCGTCTATCTTTCCTTCCCGCCGCCCGACGAGATTGCCGGCGACGTCCATTCGCGGTGCGAGATTGGCTTCTTTCATCAGTGATGAGAGATATTCCAGTGCGGCACGGTTGTGTTCGCTGTAAGCCACGCGGTCGGAGCCGCCTGCGTCGTTGCGGCCAAATGATTTCATATGATCCAGGGTCGCGTTGAGGCGATCGGCATCTACGACTGGCAAGTCGTCATCCGGCGCCGCAAACAATACAGGCGACATCAGGATGCAAAACAGGGCAAACCGGGCCTTCATCAGGTAACCTTCGTGTTCATGAAAAAACTATTTAAGCACATTCTGGCGCCCCTATTTCTGGTCATTCTGGCCTGTTCGTCGGCGTCTGGCGCGACCGTCGATCTGCTTCTGGACGGAGCCGACAGCTGGTTGCCGGTCGATTCATCCCGCTGGCGCTTCACGGGCGGCGAGTTACATGGCGCGACTGCGAAGTTCGATGGCGACAAGACCGATCCGGAAGCAAGTACGTTCCTGGTCAGCAAGGCGACTTATAGCGGTGACTATATTGTCTCGATTGACCTGACGTTTGACCAGGGACGCTACCTGGGTGTCTATCTCGATTTCGATCAGGGCTCCCAAACCGGGATATGGATGGCCTCAGGTCACGCACTGGATGAAAACGCACCGGCCAATGAAGTCGAGCGCGCCTACATCAAGACAGTTGAGAAAGGCTTCTGGATCGTTCGTGCGACCGGGGAATTACTGGTCGAAAAGGGTCGTCGAATCAAGCTGGGATTTTCACGTCGTGGCGACACATACAGTATCTGGAATGATGGTAAATTGATCGCTGTCTATCGCAAGGAAGGCGGGTATTCTGCCGGACCACTGCAACTCAGGCTGACGAATTCCGCTGTCCGGATTCACCGGCTCCAGGTTCGGACGGGCAAGGGCAAATAGCGAAACTACAACAGAGAAAATCGGGGGATCCGGGTGAAGTCATCTTATAAGCGAGTCATTGCACTCGTCGTAATTCTGCTTGCCGGTGTCGCTGCTGCGCAGGATGACGTTCCAAAAATGATCGCAGCGCCGGATCGTGGCGCGGATGAAGGCGGTGGTCCGTACGGCCGACTGATCATTCGAGGTGCCACGCTGATCGATGGCACCGGCGCGCCGCCGATGGGTCCGGTTGACATCGTTATCGAGAATAACCGTATCGTGGACGTCAAATCGGTCGGCTACCCGGGGCTTCCCATCGATGAAGATAAACGACCGACCGATGCAATCCGGGAAATCGATGCACATGGGCAGTATGTCATGCCCGGGATCATTGATATGCACACGCATACCGGGGGCAGTAGCAAAGCGCCCGAGGCCGAGTACAGCTACAAACTGTGGATGGGGCATGGCATCACGACGGTGAGAGGTGTGCCGAGCAGCGACAACGAATTCTCCCTCTCCGAGAAGGGCCGTAGCGAGCGAAACGAAATCGTCGCCCCGAGAATCTTCTCCTACCACCGGCCAGGTTCCGGGGAGGAATACAAGGACAGGAAAATACTCACGCCCGACGACGCCAGGGAATGGGTTCGTTATATCGCGGCGAAAGGCGCGGATGGCCTGAAACTCGGTTCTTACCGGCCAGCCATTATGGAAGCGCTTCTGGACGAGGCGAAGAAACACGGTTTGGGCTCGACCGCGCACCTCAGCCAGATGGGCGTTGCACAGATGAATGCCCAGGACTCGGCGCGCCTGGGCCTGGGGACGTTGACACACTACTACGGTCTGTTCGAAGCAATGTATGAAAATAACGACGTGCAGCCGTGGCCGGTCGATATGAATTACAACAATGAGCAGCATCGATTTGGCCAGGTAGCGCGCCAATGGAAGTTGATCGCCGGACAGGGTTCGGAAAAGTGGAACGAATTGCTGGATGAATTCAAGGCGCTCGATTTCACGCTTGACCCGACATTTTCCATTTACTCGGCGGGACGAGACGTCATGCGCGTGCGCAATGCTGACTGGCACAAGGAATATACCTTACCGACGCAATGGGATTTCTTTACGCCGAATCGTGAAAGCCATGGTGCATACTGGTTTTACTGGACTACTGAAGACGAAGTGGCGTGGAAAAATTTCTACCGGGTCTGGATGCAGTTCGTGAACGACTATAAGAATATGGGCGGGCGTGTCACAGTCGGATCCGACTCCGGGTTTATTTACCAGCTTTACGGTTTCGGGACGATTCTCGAACTGGAAATGCTGCAGGAGGCCGGCTTCCACCCGCTTGAGGTCGTGCGCTCCGCAACGATGTATGGTGCCGAGGCACTTTTTAATCCCAAAGGTGAAGACATTCAGTTTGGCGTCATTCGTCCGGGCCTGCTGGCCGATTTGATCATCGTCAATGAAAACCCGCTTGAAAACTTCAAAGTGCTTTATGGTACCGGGGCTGTTCGCCTGAATGATGAAACTGGGCAGCCGGAGCGAACTGTCGGTATCCGCTACACGATCAAGGATGGCATTGTCTATGATGCCGAGCAGCTGCGTGCTGACGTACGCAAAATGGTCGCCGAACAAAAAGCAGAGCGTGGGGAGTTGAAGGGGTATTGATGAGCGGCGAGTCTCCGGTACTGCAGGTCGAAAATCTCAACAAGATCTACGACGACGGCTTTGAAGCGCTCAAAGACATTAACCTGGAGATCAAGGAAGGCGAAATATTCGCGTTGCTTGGTCCGAATGGCGCTGGCAAGACAACTCTGATCAATATCATCTGCGGCATTGTGAATGCTTCGTCCGGTCGGGTGTTGGTTAATGGTTACGATCATGTCACCGACTTTCGCCGGACACGGTCGTTGATCGGGCTTGTCCCACAGGAACTCACGACTGAAACCTTCGAGTCTGTACTGGCGACACTTGCCTTCAGCCGCGGTCTTTTTGGCAAGCCGCCTGATGCGGCGTATCTCGAGAAAGTGCTGAAGTCATTGTCTCTGTGGAATAAAAAAGACAATGTAATCATGACCTTATCGGGAGGAATGAAGCGCCGTGTGCTCATTGCCAAAGCGCTGGCTCATGAACCTCGTGTCCTTTTTCTAGATGAACCGACGGCCGGGGTTGATGTCGAGTTGCGCCAGGACATGTGGCAGGTTGTTCGAGAGCTTCGGGCATCGGGTGTTACGGTCATCCTGACGACCCACTATATTGAAGAGGCGGAACAAATGGCTGACCGGATCGGCGTAATCAATCATGGTGAGCTTGTTCTCGTTCAGGAGAAGGCCCGGTTGATGCGTGAACTGGGCAAGAAACAGCTTATTCTTTATCTCGACGACCCATTGCCGGAGATTCCACGGCAGCTGGATGCCTTCGACCTGCAAATGGGGTCCGATCCTGATGAGCTCATCTACAGCTATGATTCCCAGGCAAACAGCACTGGCATCACGGCACTGTTGAATGAGCTTCGACAGGCCGGGATTCACTTCAGTGACCTTAAAACCAAGCAGAGTTCCCTCGAAGAAATTTTCGTCGACCTTGTGAAGCGAATACGATGAACTGGCATGGCATAAAAGCGATATACAAATTCGAGATGGCACGCACGAGGCGGACGCTTTTTCAAAGCATCGTGTCACCGGTTATTTCGACATCACTCTACTTCGTCGTGTTCGGTGCGGCGATCGGTTCGCGAATTACTGAAATTGATGGTGTGAGTTACGGGTCCTTTATTGTGCCTGGTCTTATCATGCTGTCTTTGCTGACAGAGAGCATATCCAACGCATCGTTTGGAATATATTTTCCGAAATTTTCAGGGACGATATATGAGCTATTGTCTGCGCCGGTTTCGGTTGTAGAGGTGGTTGTTGGTTATGTCGGCGCGGCTGCAACGAAATCAGTCATTCTCGGCGGCATCATCCTGGCGACAGCTAATTTTTTCGTCGACGTACAGATTCTTCATCCCTACTGGATGTTTTTGTTTCTCGTATTAACGGCGCTGACGTTCAGCCTTTTCGGTTTTATTCTTGGCGTGTGGGCAGACAACTGGGAAAAGCTCGCGATTGTGCCAACGCTCGTAATCACGCCATTGACGTTCCTCGGAGGAAGCTTCTATTCCATCAGCATGCTGCCGCCTGTATGGCAAACCGTGACTTTGTTCAATCCGGTCGTCTACCTGATTAGCGGATTTCGCTGGAGCTTCTATGAAAATGCCGATGTCGCTGTCGGACTCAGTGTCATGATGACTTGCGGTTTTCTGCTGGTATGCATTGTCGCAGTCTGGTGGATTTTCAAAACAGGCTACCGTCTGCGCGTGTGAGCCGCGATTGTCTCCACGGTCCCGCGACCTTCTGTCGATAACAGAGTAACCGGACTCTGGACGCAACGATGCTCCTGGACGCAAAGTACAGGGACGCAGACCTGTTGGGTAAGGCCTGCCTGCCCACTATTTTATTTCGGGCCCCACTTTTGAGCCGGAAAGCAGGAACCTACTGCTGATCGGTGGTTGAGTTAAGCAGCGCATTGAAGATCAGCTTGTAAGTGCCACGCGGTTGTCCGCGGAACTGCGGTCGAAACCCGAACAGGATGACTTCTCCGTCGCCGTGCGGCACACGTGCCAAAGCTGTTTCGCCAGCGATGAATTCTGCGCCTGCGGCCCATCCACTCATGAGGATGTCTTCTTCCGCGTAGCTCGCGATACTGTCAAACATGTCTGGTTCTTCGAAGGTCTTCATTGATCTGCCGCCCCGTGTTACCTCGGTGCAGTTTCGCTGATTGAGGAGGTCATCAGCGCAGCCAGCCTGACTTAGCGACGCAAAAGCGGCTCCACCTACGAAATTTGCAGCAGTCTCCGAACTCATGCCATAACCCAGGGGGTCGTTTGTATCTACCTTGATACGAATCAGCGAGCCCGGTATCGAGAAGTCTTTTGAAGCCGCGCTGCCAACGATATTGCGAATTGGGAGTCCGAACTGCTCGATGACGAATTGTTCGGCGCTGCCGAATGCCAGCATTGTTCCTCCGTCACTGACAAATCGCTCCAATGCCAGTGCCCCCTCAAGACCGATGCCGCCGGTGTACTCGTCGGGCATGCTGCCATTGGAGTGGCCGGTAAGTATTTCGCCGACGTCGTTCTTGAACTGCACACGACCATCCGGGTGCGGCATGATTATGGCGTCGAGTGCCGACAATTCGCCATTGCGAATGTCATTGTCCGTCAGCGAAACGAGGTCGAACTCATATTCGTCCATGACCCATCTCGTCCAGCCTTCGTCCATTGCAGGCACGTAGGATTTGTACATGCCAACTTTCGGCAAGCTGAGGCGGGATTTCTCAACGGAAGGCTCTGATCCGAGAGCGATAAAATCGACACCGAGGTCAGCGGCCGCGGCGGCTACTCTTTCGGCCGTTTGATCGCTGACTTCGATAATAAAGGTTCCTGCCTCGTGTGTTGTGCGACCAGCGCGAAAAGACTTGTTGGCCCAGTAGATGGTCTCACCGCTGGACATCAGGCGATTGGCGGCCCTGACGCTGGCATTCGTCGCATGACTGAGCGCATAGCCATAATTTGCGTTGCCGCTGACTTCGCCAGGTAGCACCGGAACCGGCCCGTCAAGACGTTCGCTATCCACGTCGAGATCACTTTCCAGGTACTCGACCACTACGTCCATCTGCATCGGCAAGGTCCAGCCGGCGATGTCATAAGGCGGCTTTATCGCGCCCGCAGGGTCCAGTCGCGTATCGGGATAAACCTGTTTCTCCAGAAGGTCAACGACATAAGGGCGAAACGCCTGGGAAGCACTGATGATGTACGTTCCGGGCTCGTAGCGATTGTTCCCGGAACGAAAGGTTTCAGTCGCGCGATCGATTTCAATACCGCTCTCCAGCAGGAGATTTACAAGGTTTCTTGCTTCGTCGTAATTCTTCTGCCCTGCAGGAATGACGTAGTTCTTAACGCCTGTCTTGCCGTCCTCTATTGCGTCACGACCCATCCTGTAAATATTGGTCTGCCATTTTAGCCGCGAATCTGAGGCAGCCCGCAGGACGGCCACCGAACCGGTGATCATGAAATTAACCGGTTCGCTGAAGTGCGATTCACCGCCCTGCCATGGATAAGAGTAAAGAACGCGCGCATCGGGAATGCCGCTGGTTTCTTCATCAACGGTTATTCCGACAGCGCCTGGATTTGCCCTTGCTGCGAGCATTTTCGGAAATATTTTTGGATCGTAGAAGCGGGGTGACGGTGATGTGTGGCCTGTTTCGGTCAGGATGCCGATCATATTGTGAAAATATGGCACCGTCCGCATGCCGCCGTTCCACCACATCGAATATCCGACGTCCGAGATGGCGCCCGGCATTTTTTCCAGTGCGAAGCGATTTCCCATGGCGCTGCCGACTTCGTTCAGGCCGGTCGTTACGCCGGGATGGATAATCGGGTTGAGAGGATCGGAGTAGGGCGGAATAACGATGCGTGCGTAACCGGGCGAACTCTGGTGCTGGTTGTAGACGATTTGCGGATACCACTCGTTATAGATCACCTGCGCAACGGCTTTCGACTCCGGCATGTTGTTCATAAAGAAGTCGCGATTGTTGTCGTGCCCGACATAGTGGTGATAGAGCTCGGGAGGGTTCGTCTGCTCAAACGGCGTATCGAGCTGACTTTCATACCACTTTCGGACAATTTCCAGTCCGTCGGGATTCATCACGGGCATCAAAAGAAAGATCACGTTGTCCCTGATCGCGTTCATCTCCGCCGACTCCTCAGTCGCAACGCGATGCGCAAGCAATGAAGTCATCTGTCCATGAGCAAGTTCCGTGGCGTGCAGGCCGCCATCGATCCACACGACTGCTTTTCCTTCATTGGCAATAGCTTCGGCAGTCTCAGGATCGACCCGCGCGCGAGCGAGCTGTTCACTGATAGAACGGTATTTTTCCAGGTTGCGAATATTCTCTGCACTGGAAATCGTGAGTACGTAGAGTGACCGGCCGAGAACGGATTTCCCGATCTCGCGCATTTCGACTCGCTCACTCTCATCGGCGAGCTGCCGGTAGTAGGTCTCCATCTGTTCGTAGCTGGCCAGCTTGTAGTCATCTCCAGGGCGAAAACCAAATATGTCTTCCGGTGAAAGGGGTTCTGCTGTCGCCTCTACGGCAGTAAGCACGGCTGCAGTGCACGCGATCAGCAAAACACAAAGTTTTCGGGGAAGAGGAATATGTCGCATAGTCAGTCTCGCCGGTAGTTGGAGTGAAGGTTATATTTTTCTTCGTGTTGGCCTGCTGGTTGATCAAAGCGACCGTCCACCATTCTTGTGCAAGTGACCGTCCTGGTCAAACAGGCTGAACCGGGGAATTCTATCGCCTTGTCCGGGTCCAATGTCTGCATCGCGGCATGTAAGGCAGCCTGAGTTATTATTGAGTCTTCCGGCACGCCAATTTTCACTCCATAGCAGGTCCTGGATCGACAGCGGGTAACGATATGCCAAACAAGAAGAAAAGCCTGGCCCGGCGAGAATTTCTGACATCCATCGGTCGAGCGGTGGGTAGTTCCGCGATGCTTCGTACCATGGCTGCCATGGGAATCGGGGCCTCGGTTGGTGCATGTGGATCATCATCGGCAGCACCCGAACCCGTAAATCCACCTTCTCCGCCAGCGCCACCCGGACTGCTGAAGTCACCTCGGCCAGGCGACTGGCCTGTCAATAACGGGGTTGGGAAATCGGTTGTAATCCTGGGCGGAGGTATCGCAGGGATGACGACCGCGCTCGAATTGACGAGACTCGGCTACAGTTGCACGATTCTGGAGGCTACTTCGTCTGCAGGCGGCCGGAACCGGACGATCAGGGCCGGTGATATCGTCAACGAAACGGACTCCTCGCAGACCTGCATGTTTGACTTCGACGATGATCTTTATTTCAACGCGGGTCCGGCCAGAATTGCACATCACCACGAGTTTCTTCTTGGTTATTGCCGGGAGTTCGGGGTGGCGCTAGAGGTGTTTACCAATGACAATCGCGCGGCGTTGATGCACTCCGCGAATAGCCACGGCGGGCAACCGATAGTTTCCCGTCGTGTGCATGCAGACACCCGCGGAAATATCGCCCGACTGCTTTCAATGGCGGTCAATCAGAGCGCACTGGATGCGGAGCTCACCGCAGCCGATAAAATCAATATTATTGCGATGCTGCGAAATTTCGGTGACCTGGATGGGTCCCTGAATTACACAGGCAGTGCGCGGGGCGGTTTCCCCGGGCAGGAAGACGTCGGCAGCCGACAGCGCGGTGAACGTGTGAACCCGCTGGCACTGCAGGATTTGATAACAGAAACCTTCTGGCAACAGCGGCAGGGCTTTGCTCACGGCCTGGAGCAACAGCCAACAATGTTGCAGCCGGTTGGTGGCATGGATCGAATTGCCAGGGCGTTCGAAACGCGGGTGATAAACGACCTTGTCGCGGACGCACAGGTAACGGAAATCCGGAAGACCGCCAATGGTGTTCGAATCGTCTACAACCGGTTGGGAGCGCCGACGCAGCTCGACGCTGACTATTGCATTTGCACGATTCCAGCCACCGTTCTCAGGAATATCGTGAATGATTTTTCCGCACTCCACCGGGCCGAAATTGCAAACTTCAATTACGCTGCGGCGGGAAAGATTGCATTTCAGTCACGGCGCTTCTGGGAGCAGGACCACAATATCTACGGTGGCATCTCCTGGACAACGCAGGACATTACGCAAATCTGGTACCCGAACAATGGCCTTGGACAAACCAGCGGAATTCTCGTCGGTGCCTATATCTTTGGCGGTTCTGCGGGAGTCAATTTCGCCGGCCAGACTCCGCAGCAGCGCATCAATGGCGCTTTGGCGCAAGGCAGCAATCTTCACCCGGAAATTAATGGCCAGGCGGCACGCGGTATCAGCATTGCCTGGCCAAAGATTCCTTTTCAACTTGGCGCATGGGGTACGTCAAATCCCGCAACATTGTTGACGCCGGACGAGAATATTTTCTTTGCCGGAGAGCACCTCAGTATCTTGCAGGGCTGGCAGGAAGGCGCAATTCTGTCGGCCTATCACGCAATCGACCTGATCGTAGCCAGGGACTCTGCCTGAATCTAAACGTTCGGTTGATTAATCAACGCGTGAAGCAGTTTCTCGATCTGTGCTCGCATATCTTCATTCGCGGGGGGCGGGGCAGATTCGGCGCTACTGTCGCCAGCGGTATCCGAAACCAGTGACACGGGAGCGAGCTGAGAGATCGCTTTTCTTGTCGCCGCACGCGCCTCCGCTATGCTGTTCTTGATATTTTTAGGGCCACTGGCGCACCCGGCGACAAAGATGCCGGGATGGTCGGTGCAAACTTTTTCTCCGTCCGCATCGGTGACCGTTAGGTAGCCGTCCTTGCCAAGTTTGACTCCCGCTGTTTCTGCAAGGTCAGCAAGATTATCGGCTGGTGCAACGTCGGTGCAAAGTACGATCATGTCGTACGAGTGCCGGGTCAACTTGCCCGCCTGGAAGTCTTCGTAAGAGACAGCGAGTCCGTTTTCGGCAGCCGTGTCGACCTGCAGCATCGTGCCCCAGTTTGCCTGGATGCCTGCCATTTCAGAAAGCAATTTGGCTGCATCCGTTCCGGCGGTGCCCGTTGGCTGCGAAAGAATCAGCACGGCTACATCCTCGATGTCCTGTTCAATCAACTGGTGGGCCTGGCTGGCGACGATGTAAAGCGTAAAGGGAGAAGGATTGTCCAGTACCAGCAATACGCTTTCCGGATACTCTTCATCGGATGGTTTGGAAGCATATCCGCCAGTCGGACCGGGCGATTCGAGGAGTCTCTGCAGCTCGGCCGACGTGACGATATCCGGGTGAGAGCCATACCCGAATTCCTTGAAATCCGTTGCATCGCCGACGCGGAATCCCGGGGCCAGTATGATAGCGCCTACATGCCGATTGTGGGATTTTGTGAGTGCCTGGTCGAAATGAATTGCATCATCCTCGCAGACTTCCGAGCAGCGATTGCAGGGCAGGTAATTTGGTGGCGTATTGAGGCAGTTTTCGATGTCGATGACCCAGGCTTCCGGCATCGTGTGAAGCATAGGCGTATAGATGGCCTTGCGAAACGTCAGGCCGGCATCGTATTCGTTGGGCAGGACGACCGGACAAACGCCATGACAAAGTTTGCAGCGCGTGCACGCGTCAGTCACAAAACGGGCGCGTTCCACTATTGAAACTTCAAGTGCTCCGGGACGGCCGTCGACTTTCTTGAGCGTTGCGTTAGTAATTATCTCGATATTGTCATTGTTCGCAAGCGCCTCCAGCAGCGGGACTTTTTCACCTTCTGCGCGATCACCTATCGCTGTCGCTTTCGTCATTGCGGCGGCCAGGCGACCGCCTACAATCGGGCCCTGTTCAATGACGATTGCCTTTGCGCCGGCGGCGGCGCATTCCTGGGCGGCATGAAGCCCGGTGACGCCGGCGCCGACAATAAGAACCGAGTCCGTCATGACGCACCATCTTTTTGCGCCATACCCAGGCCTAAGTCGAATGCTTTCAAATTGAAGTCAATTATCTTTTCTTTGACTGTCGTACGAATCGCCTTTTCGACGGATTCGCGACTCACGACATCGGTCGCTCCAACAAGGTATCCAAGCATTACTACGTTGGCCGCCATTCGGTTGCCGAGTTCTTCCGCGGTTCGGGTTGCCGGCACGCTGCGATAGATGTCATCGTCGTCCGATGGACGCACGAGATCACTATCGACAAGTAACAGGCCGCCCGGTCTGAGACCTTTGCGAAACATGACATATGCTTCCTGGAAAAAAACGGCCAGAACATCCGCCGCGATGACAAACGGATAATCTACGGTGTCATTCGAAATGACCACGTCTGCGCGCGATGCACCACCGCGTGCCTCCGGGCCATAGGATTGCGTGCAAACGGCATCTTTATCGTCGAATAGTGCCGCAGCCTTACCCAGTAGCCGGCCCGAGAGCACAATGCCCTGGCCTCCGACACCGCCAAACCGGACCTGCATGACATTCGATGTGTCTTCGTTATTCAATGAATGGTTTCCGATCTATATCAACAAAATTGCCAACCGTGATCGGTTTCGAAGCATCGATCAGGTCAATGTCCAGTTCTTCGAGATTCTGTGCGCCATTCTCGATAACGCAACGTTCGCGATAGATTTCGACTTCATGGAGGCCGTCACCGATATTATTGGCCCGGCCGAAACTCGTGGGGCAGGGTGCGAGTACTTCGATAAACGAAAACCCATTCTTGTTCATTGCACGCAGGACAGCGTCCTGGAATTCTCGCACGTGCAACACCGTCCAACGCGCGACAAATGCTGCACCGGTTGCCTTGGCCAGGTAGGGAAGATTAAAGGGTTGTTCCACAGCACCTCTCGGTGCCGTTGATCCTTTCGCGCCCACAGGCGTAGTCGGGCCGACCTGGCCCCCGGTCATTCCATAGTTAAAATTGTTGATGCAGATGACATTGAGATTGACATTGCGCCTCGCTGCATGGATCAGGTGATTACCGCCAATGGCTGTCAGGTCGCCGTCTCCGCTGATGACCGTCACGTTGAGCTCGGGTTTGTGCACGGCTATACCGAGCGCAAATGGGAGTGCGCGTCCATGCGTGGAGTGATATGAGTCGACATTCACGTAACCTGCGGCTCTGCCGCTGCAACCGATGCCGGATACGCAAACGTGTCGGTCTTCACTGAGGCCTGACGCAGCAATCGCATGCGCATAGCCGTGAATCACGGTGCCGATTCCGCACCCGGGACAGAGTATGTGCGGGAAGCGGTCTGCACGCAGAAGATTGTCGATCGGGTGGACGGTAGCCGCCGGGTGAATGATTTGCTCTGTGGCACTCATGATCGAATAAGCTCCAGGATATCTTTTGGCGCCGGCATTTCACCACCCGCATGATTGAGGCGCAGGACAGGCAGGCTTGTCATTCTTTCGACTTCCCGACGAATTTGACCGAGATTGACTTCCGGTACGATGAATCGTTTTACGTTGCCCTGATCAATCAGTTCGCGAATTCTTTTTTCAGGGAACGGCCAAATGGTAATCAGCCTGAGGAAACCGCACTTCAATCCTTCGCGCCGCGCTTCGGCTACTGCGTGTCGTGCCGAGCGGGCCGTGCAACCAAAGGATATGACGATCGTGTCCGCATCTTCCGTAGCGATTTCCTCGTACATTACGATATCGGCGGCATTCAGTCTTATCTTGTCGACCAGCCTGTTAACCAGTTTGTTATGTGTCGGTGCATTTAACGCCGGGTAGCCGCGCTCGTCATGCGTCAGGCCTGTCATATGCACTTTGTAACCTTCGCCGGCATGAGCTATTGGCGGGACCATGTCGGCATCGGGTGCATAACTCAGGAATATTTCTTCTCCCGGTTTGTGCCTGGGTCCCTTCCTGGGAGTGTGCGGAATATCTTCAGCAGCCGGGATAATGACTCGTTCGGCCATATGCCCGACTACCTCATCCATCAGGATGAAAACGGGTACACGATACTGGTCGGCTGCATTGAATGCCCGAATCGTCAGGTCAAAACATTCCTGCGGTGAAGACGGGCAGTACGCGATGATGCCGTAATCTCCATGTGATCCCCATCGTGCCTGCAAGACGTCTGACTGGCCTACCATCGTCGGTAGTCCGGTCGAGGGTGATGCCCGCATGACGTCGGCAATGACAACGGGAAGCTCCATCATGGCAGCAAGGCCTATATTCTCCATCATCAGGCTGAATCCCGGGCCGGATGTGGCTGTGAAACTGCGCGCGCCGGCTGCTGATGCACCGATAATTGCGGCGATGCTCGCCAGCTCGTCCTCCATCTGCACAAATCTTCCGCCGATTAAAGGCAGGCGCACGGCAATGTGCTCAGCGATCTCCGTCGATGGGGTGATCGGATATCCACCGAAAAAATCGAGGCCCGCGGCAAGTGCCCCTTCGGCACAGGCATGGTCGCCAAGCATGAAGTGGCCGCCGGTTCTGACCCGTGGTTCGGGCTCCGGCTTCGTTCCCTTGTTTATGACGCTAACTGCCATCTATTCCAAACTCCGCTTTGTCTTCGTCAGTCATTTCCGTGGTGAATATTGCGAGCTCGGGGCAGATCAGGTCGCAGAAACGGCAATGGACACACGAGGTCTCCTTGCCGGCGGCTACGAGCGGGAAATGGTAGCCCTTGGCATTGGTCTCCGGTGAATATTCGAGCACTTTGGTGGGGCAGTAATTGATGCAGAAATTGCACTGCTTGCACCGTTCCGAGATGATATGGACCCGCCCAACGGGGACCTGTGCTTTGGCCAGGTCCATTGGTTCGCGCCGCACGTTCGATTCAGCTTCAGACAACAGTTGCCTCCAGGCAGGCTACGACGCCGCGATAACGGGTCTCGGTACTATCGCAGCAACAGGTTCCGTAGCCTGAAACTAAGCGGTAAGCGCCTACATATCTGTACGGGCTTTCCACAATGCGATGCCTGCCAACGACCACTAGAATAATCGCTCAAAATGGGCAAGGATGACAGCATGTCGATAGCTGTATTAACGCTTGCGACGCTCGCTTTTCTGTTTGCCTCCCTCCTGGTTCTGGCGCACAGGAAACTGCACGTCGACGAGGACCCCCGCATTGATGCGGCATTCCTGATGCTGCCCGGTACAAACTGCGGTGCCTGTGGGTATCCCGGGTGCCTCGGGCTCGCAGAAGCAATGGCCGAAGGCAAGGCATTGCCCGGCAAATGCACAGTCATGAACGAAGACGAACGGGAAGATGTCGCTCGGTTCCTGGGCGTCGATGTCGGTGCCGAAGAGAAGGTCGTTGCACGGCTTGCCTGTGCCGGCGGCACGAATGTTGCGCGAAATCGCGCGCAATACGAGGGCCTGGGCTCGTGCCGCGCCGCGACGCTCGTTGCTGGCGGCGGCAAAGCCTGTTTCTGGGGATGTCTCGGGCTCGGCGACTGCGAGGCGGTCTGTGATCTTGATGCCATCTACATGAATGAGCATGATCTGCCGGTCGTTATTGAAGATGACTGCACAGCATGCGGCGATTGTGTCGATGCCTGCCCTAAAGACCTGTTTTCCCTGCACCCTGTGAGCCATCGTCTGTGGGTTGCATGCAGAAATCTTGAAAAGGGTGATGCGGTGCTCGCCGATTGCGAAGTCGGTTGCGACGCTTGCGGAAGATGCGCGCTTGATGCACCGGATGGCCTCATTACGATGGTGGATAATCTGCCTGTCGTGGACTACAGCCGGAATCATGACGCGAAAAAGGCCATCGAACGTTGCCCGACTGGCGCGATCGTGTGGTTCGATAATAAAGATGGCCCGGTGACCGGGCATGCAGCACATAAAATAATTCGCCAGGGTGCAAAACGGCGCGCCCCGACTTAACCAGGTAGATTCACATATGAAAAAGACCAAAGACTCTCCGAGATACCCGGGCGTGCGTGCAGCGATGGATGGCAACACTGCCGCCATCATGTGCGAGCGCGAGTCCACCGATGGCGCCGGTGCTTATCCGATTACACCGTCTACGCAGATGGGTGAGTATTGGGCAGCAGAGGCGGCGGCAGGTCACATAAACATTTCGGGCCGGCCGCTGATTTTCATAGAACCCGAAGGCGAGCACGCTGCAGCGGCAGTTACCGCGGGATTGTCGATGACCGGATTGCGGGCGACGAATTTTTCCTCGGGCCAGGGTATTGCGTATATGCACGAGTCGCTTTACGCGGCCGTCGGCAAACGCCTCACCTACGTACTCAACATGGGTTGCAGGGCGATGACGAAAGCATCGCTGAACGTCCATGCAGGGCACGACGACTACCACTGCGTCGACGATACCGGTTTCTTTCAGATTTTTGCCAAGAACGCGCAGGCGGTGGCTGACCTCAATATTATTTCGCACCGGATAGCCGAGCTCACGTTGACGCCGGGCATCATTGCACAGGACGGATTCCTGACGACTCACCTGATCGAATCGCTAATGTTGCCTGAGCGGGAGCTCATCGAGGAATATCTCGGGTTGCCCAGCGACGAAATAGACACGCCTACGCCGGCGCAGAGAATCATTTACGGGGAGAAACGAAGACGTATTCCCGAGCTCTGGACCGTCGACGAGCCGGTCATGGCTGGAGTTGTGCAGAACCAGGACTCCTACATGCAGAGCGTTGCAGCACAGCGGCCATATTTCTTTGACCACGTGCAGGCGCTGGCGGACCAGTCTTTCGACGAGTTCGAAAAACTGACCGGACGTCGTTACGAAAGGGTGATGACTTATCGTTGCGAAGACGCCGATTACCTGATCCTCGGACAGGGCAGCCATTTGCCCACGGCGGAAGCGGTCGCCGACTATCTGCGGGAGACTCGCGGCATCAAAGTCGGCGTCGTCAACCAGCTGATGTTCAGGCCGTTCCCGGGTGACCTGATCACCCGAATTCTCAAAGGCAAGAAAGCGGTGGTTGTGCTTGAGCGAACAGACCAGCCGCTGGCAGCCGATTTGCCATTGATCAGAGAAATTCGCGCCGTATTGAGCAAGAGCCTGGAGAATGGTCGAAGCAAAAACGGTTCGATTTATCCGGACCTCGCGAACTATAAATCCCTTAATGACATGCCGGAGCTCTATTCCGGGTCATTCGGCTTGGGCAGTCGTGACCTACAGCCGGAAGGTGTCGTTGCCGCCATCGAAAATATGCTTCCAGACGGCGCGCAAAAACGCCTGTTCTACCTGTCCATTGATTTCGTCAGAAAATCGATGATGACGCCGAAGCAGGAGATCTATCAGCAAACCGTGCTGGATGCCTATCCCCGAGTCGCAGAGCTTGCATTGCGCGGAAGCGAAAATCCGAACCTGATGCCAAAGGACGCCATTACGGTGCGCATGCACTCGGTCGGTGGCTGGGGGGCGATTACGACGGGCAAGAATCTTGCAATGACCTTGTTCGACCTGTTGGGATATCACGTCAAGGCCAACCCGAAGTATGGCTCTGAAAAGAAGGGGCAACCGACCAGCTATTACCTGTCGGCAGCACCGGAGCCGATCCGCATTAATTGCGAATATTTTTATGTCGACGTCGTGTTGTCACCGGACCCGAATGTGTTCAGCCATACCAATGCACTGGCAGGGCTTAACAAGGGCGGCGTGCTCGTGATGCAGAGTGACGCGACTTCACCCGAAGACTTCTGGGAATCCATTCCGGAACGGCATCAGAAAACAATCATCGAGAACGACATTCGCCTTTTCTATCTTGATGCTTTCAAAATTGCCCGCGACGAAGCAACGGATCCGGAACTGCAACTGCGAATGCAGGGCATCGCTTTCCAGGGTGCCTTCTTCGCGACTTCGCCGCTTTTAGAGAAGCACGGCCTCACGCAAATCAAGCTACTGGAGGCGATCAAGAGCCAGTTGCAGGAGAAATTCGGTTCGAAGGGTGCCCGCGTTGTCGAGGACAACATACGTGTCGTTCGCCGCGGGTTCAAAGAGGTTATTGAAATTACCGAGAAGGTGATTGCAGCGAAAACGGAAGCCAGTAAGGGTAATGGGCATCTGCCGATTCCTGTAATGGTCAAACGTGAGCCGCAATCTTCGTCCGCTTCGTCAGACATTCATCGTTTCTGGACTGAAACGGGCAGCATGTACATCGGGGGCAAAGGTGAATCGGTTCCCGCCGATCCCTTTATGAGCATGAGCCTGATGCCGGCGGTGTCTTCGCATTTCAGGGACATGACGTCGATTCGATTTGAGCACCCGGTATTCATTCCCGAAAACTGCACCGGTTGCGGAGACTGTTACACGATTTGTCCGGACACGGCGATTCCCGGGCTTGTCAATGAACCCGGCCAGGTGCTTGATACCGTGGTCAATCGATTGAAGAAAGCCGGCAAACCAACGGAACAATTGCCGCGCGCTGTGCGGCAGATGGAGATGAAACTCAAGAAGCTGCTTGCGGCTGCCGAAGAGTCTGACCCGGTTGACAGCATTATTGAGGATGCAATCCACGCGACAATTGACGGTGCAGACCTGGCCGGTGCAGACAGGGAGCAGCTTGAAAGGGAGTTCGATGATTTTCGCGAGGAACTCGGCGACTTCAAGTTTGCACTGTGTCGCCCCTACTTTACTAATCCGGAGAAGAAACAGGCGGGTGGCGGTGGGCTTCTGAGCATCACGATTGATCCCTATACCTGCAAGGGTTGCATGGAGTGTGTGGAAGTCTGTAATGACGATGCATTGCGGCCTGTTACGCAAACCAAAGACTCGATTAAGTCGCTGCGCAAGAACTGGGACTTCTGGCTCGACTTGCCCAATACGCCGGACAAGTACATTCGTGTCGAAAACCTGGAAGAGGGCATTGGCGCGCTCGAAACCATTTTGTTGAACAAGGATGCCTACCTGCCGTTCGCGAGCGGCGATGGTGCCTGTCTCGGATGTTCAGAGAAAACCGTCATTCACCTGTTTGTCGCCACGGTGGAATCCCTGATGATGCCCAGGGTGGCCAGGCATATTACTCATATCGACCAGCTCATCGGGGATCTCACGAAGCATGTGCAGATGAAGCTGGTTGGCGAGATCGATGTCAGCGATTCAGAAGAAATGCGTGCGGTCCTCGGCCAGGGTAACGATGGTGATCTGACGTTGTCGAAGTTTGCCGACATTGTTGAGAAAACTCATGAAGCCCAGCCGATTGATCGCAAGTGGCTGAAACATGTCACTGACGTTGTCGCTGCGCTCAATGAACTGAAGTGGCGATACCAGGATGGAACGACCGGCAAAGGTCGCTCAAGCATGGGCATTATTAACGCGACGGGCTGTACCTCCGTGTGGGGCAGTACGTATCCGTTCAATCCCTATCCTTTCCCGTGGGCCAACCACCTGTTCCAGGACACTGCGTCAATGGCAATGGGCGTGTTCGAAGGGCATATGGCGAAGATGGCAGGGGGGTTCAGAACGATTCGCTTTGCCGAAGCCTTACTCAAGGGCCAGTACGATCCGGAAGGTTTTGAAGAGAAGTATCGTTATTTTGATTGGCAGGATTTCTCGGATGACGAATTCAATCTCTGCCCACCGGTAGTTGCCATCGGCGGCGATGGAGCCATGTACGACATCGGCTTCCAGAACCTGTCGCGTGCAATGATGTCGGGCAAACCGATCAAGGTGGTTGTCGTTGATACCCAGGTGTACTCGAATACTGGCGGACAGGCATGCACCTCCGGGTTCCTGGGGCAGATTTCCGATATGGCGCAATTCGGCAAGGCGATTAAAGGCAAGGAAGAATCGCGAAAAGAAATGGGCCTGATCACGATGGCGCATCGGACGACTTATTTCATGCAGTCCACGATGGCGAACGCCAACCACATGATCGAGGGCTTTGTGCAGGGGCTGATGTCAAGGCGACCGGCGCTGTTCAATCTCTATACATCATGCCAGCCGGAACACGGGATTGGGGATGATATGGGCCATCACCAGGCCAAACTGGCGGTGGAGTCACGTGCTTATCCGCTTTATCGCTATGATCCCGATCGGGGCAATACGGTGGCTGAATGCCTGGACCTTGATGGCAACCCGTCCATTAACCTGGACTGGCCGGTGGCGAAAATTAAATACGTCGAGCGCGGGCGCGAGAAAGAAATGGAGATTCCGACGACGTTCGTCGATTTTGCCGTCACGGAGACTCGCTTCCGCAAGCACTTCAGGAAAGTGCCGCGGGATGCCTGGCATGAAGACATGCTGCTGGTCAGCGAATATATCGATCTCGATGAAGACGACCGCGAGGGCAAGGTGCCGTACGTCTGGGCACTCGACGCGAGTCAGCAACTCAGTCGATTGCTCGTTGATGAAGCCATGATCAAGTCCGCTGAAGAGCGGCGTGACTTCTGGGTCATGCTGAAAGGATTGGCGGAAATTGACGAAGCGCCGGTCTCGGATGATGTACAGCTGGAATCACGCGTTCGCCAGGAAGTCGTGCAAAAAATTGCGGCAGGACTGATGGGGCTGGTGAGCGGCAACCAGGCACTCGATCTTGACGCCATGCTTGAAAGTGCACCGGACGTCCGGCCTGTTACGCCTGCACAACCAGCGGCCGGTCAGCCACCGCAACTGGCTGCGGTCGTTACAGAGCCACCGAAGCCTGCTGCCTCGGGTGACTACATGGCGCCATGGATTGATACCGAGGAATGCACCGCTTGTGACGAGTGCATTCTCATTAATCCACAGATCTTCGAATATAACGGGGACAAGAAGGCCTACATAAAAAATCCCGATGGCGGGCCATACCGCGATCTCGTGAAGTCTGCGGAGAAGTGTACGGCACAAATCATTCATCCGGGTTTGCCGCGGGATCGTAGTGCAAAGGATATTGGCAAGTGGATTAAACGCGGCGAGAAGTTTAACTAAGCGAAATGTTGAACCTGGTCCAGAAAGACTCCTTCAGAAACGGCATTCATCCGCCGGAAATGAAGGACGAAACGAGCCACCTGGCCATTCGGCGTTTTCCCTTTGCGCCGACGCTGGTCGTTCCCCTGAGTCAACATCTCGGGAAACCAGCATCTCCCGTTGTCCGCGCCGGGCAGGAAGTTACACGCGGCCAGACAATTGCAGAGCCCGACGGATTTATGTCAGTCGCAATGCATGCGCCGGCATCCGGAGTCGTACGAAAAATTGCGCTGGCGCCCGGGATCGGCGGCAATATGGTGGAAAGCATCTATATCGAGCCGCACCCTGCCTCGTCGCAGGAAGTTGATGACGGCGTTCCCTGCATGCTGGAAACTTCAACGCCGGATGAGATTATCGGTGCGATCCAGCGCGCAGGCATCGTCGGGCTTGGTGGTGCAGCGTTTCCGACGCACGTAAAGCTCAAAGCACCCGAAGGAAAAACACTCGATACGCTGATTATTAATGGGGTTGAGTGCGAGCCCTACCTGACGACCGATCATCGAGTCATGCTTGAACAAACTGCCGATATATTTACCGGCATCCGGTACCTGATGAAAGCCACGGGTGCCCGCGAGTGCATGGTCGCTGTCGAGGCAAACAAACCGGACGCTGTTCGAAAGCTACGCAAAGTTTGTCCCCCGGACCTGCCGGTTACCGTGCGTGTTTGCCCGGTCAAGTATCCGCAGGGGGCCGAAAAGATGGTGATTCGATCGCTACTGGATCGTGAAATACCGTCCGGTGGATTGCCGGTCGATGTGGGTGCAATTTGTGTCAACGTTGCAACAACAGCCGAGATAGGACGCCTGTTGCCGAGGGGTCGCGGCATACAGGAGCGCGTGATTACGATCGGTGGGCCTGGCGTTGAAAAAAAGGGTAACTACCGAATACCCATCGGTACGACAGTCCGCTACGCGCTGGAGGAGTGCGGTGCGAGCAAGGATATCTCCCGTGTTTTTCTTGGCGGTCCGATGATGGGGCCGTCGGTTTCCAACCTCGATATACCGATCACGAAAGGAACATCCGGTATAACAGCATTTACGGATGCACAAATGGACGAGGCGACGGGACACAAAAAGATCTACGCCTGTATTCATTGCGCACGTTGTGTAGAGGCCTGCCCGCTTTTCCTCAATCCGTCGCAGCTCGGGATCCTGGCCAAGAAAGAGGAGTACGAAAGGATGGCCCAGGAGTTTCACCTGATGGATTGCTTTGAGTGCGGTGCGTGCTCCTACGTATGTCCTTCTCACATCCCGCTCGTACAGTATTTTCGGCTGTCCAAGAAGATGGTGAGAAAGTTGAGTGCTGCGAAATGAGCAAGTTGCAGAAGTTTCTTGAGATCGGATCATCTCCCCATATTTCGAGCGGCGCCAGTGTTGACGTGATCATGCGCAACGTTTTCATCGCGCTGTTGCCCGTATGCGTTTTTTCCGTCTATGCATTTGGAATTGCTGCATTGCTGGTTCTGGCGACGGCGACGTTGAGTTGTGTGATAACCGAGGACGTGCTGTGCCGCACGACGGGTAAGCCCAGCACCGTGGGCGACTGGTCAGTTGCAATTACAGGGGTTCTGTACGGCCTGACATTGCCGCCGGACCTGCCGTTGTGGATGGTGGCAGTCGGAGGTATTTTCGCCGTTGGTGTTGGTAAGTTCATGTTCGGTGGTTTGGGGTGTAACGCATTCAACCCGGCGCTGGTTGGCAGGGCTTTTCTCCAGGCTGCATTCCCGCAGGCGATGACGCATTGGTCCTTGCCGTTCGCCGATAATCGTTTCTCTGATCTGCCAGGGTCGATCCTGGCTTTCCCGTTTTCAGAACCTGTTTACGATGCGGTAACGGCGGCGACTCCGCTTGCGCGGATGAAGTTCGAAGCGATCCAGGCGGAGAACCCCGAGTTGCTGTGGGGCCTGACCTCCGGGTCGGCGGGCGAGACCTGTGCAGTCCTGATATTCCTCGGCGGCGTATATCTCGTCGCGCGCAACATGATGAACTGGCGAATCCCGATATCGATCATGTTGACAGTTTCGATCATCACATGGGTTTTCATGCAGATTGATCCCGTAACCTATCCGCGTCCTGCATTCATGTTGTTTTCCGGAGGACTGATGCTGGGCGCAGTCTTCATGGCGACCGACATGGTTGCGTCACCGATTACCAACGCCGGCTGCTGGCTTTATGGCTTCCTGATCGGTGCACTTATCGTTGTCATCCGCTTCTGGGGGGCAATGCCGGAGGGCGTGATGTACGCGATACTGCTCGCCAACGCTGTTTCACCCCACATCGACAACCTGATTCGACCAAGGGTATTTGGCACTGGCAAGGGGGCAGGATGAACGCTCCGGAAACACAACCGCAAACCTCGGCTTGGTCGATCTACCGCGCCATTGTCGGAATCGGCGTGTTCTGTGCTTTGGTCATCGTCATTGTGTTTCAGTCAACTGCTGATCGGATTCGTCAGAACCAGGAACGATTCCTCGCAGCCGCGATCTCGGAAGTGTTGCCTGCCAGCAAAAGCACAATTGCCGTTACGCTTTCGGACGGTGGCCGTCTCGCTGCCACGACGGAAACCCTGGCGTTGCCGGTATTTCTCGCCTATGACGAGGACAGCCGGCTTGTCGGCGCGGTCCTGGCAGCGGAGGGCATGGGGTACCAGGACAATATTCGCGTGCTGTATTCGTATTCTTTCGATAAAAATGCAATCGTTGGATTCAAAATCCTGGACAGCAAGGAAACGCCAGGGCTTGGTGACCGGGTGGAAATCGAACCGCATTTCATTGCCAATTTCGAGGCGCTCGATGTGCGCCTGAATTCGAACGGCGACAAACTGGATCATGAAATCATGACGGTCAAGCAGGGCGAAAAAACCGAGCCGTGGCAAGTCGATGGCATCACCGGGGCAACGATCACGTCCGAGGCAATCGGTAACCTGCTCAACGAAAGTGCGAAAGCCTGGATACCGGTTCTTGAGAGAGATGCAATGTCAATCGAGGTAACACCGGGGGGAGGTCAATAAATGGCCACTAAGCAAGTCACGCCAACGGACGAATTCGTCAAAGGCCTGTGGCGGGATAACCCGGTCTTCGTGCAGGTACTCGGAATGTGTCCGGCACTGGCCGTGTCGAATACAGCCATGAATGCGCTGGCGATGGGACTGGCGACGACATTCGTCCTGCTGATGTCAGGGCTGTCGGTATCCCTGCTTCGCAACTTCATTCCGCGTGAAGCACGAATTGTTTCGTTTATCTGCATTATTGCGACCTTCGTTACATCGGTGGATTACCTGATCATGGCGATCAGCCTCGAATTGCATCGCGCGCTGGGTGCATTCATTGCGCTGATTGTTGTTAATTGCCTGATTCTTGGGCGAGCCGAGGCTTTTGCGTCGAAAAACAGGCCGGGCCGGGCACTGCTCGACGGACTGGGGATGGGTATCGGTTTTACGTTAGCGTTACTGTTCATCGGCGTCGTGCGCGAGATCCTCGGCAGTGGTTCGATTTTCGGCTTCGCGGTTCTTCCGGATACGTTCCAGACGTGGACCGTAATGGTCCTGCCGAGCGGCGGATTTTTTGCAATGGCACTCTGGCTTCTCATCGTCAATCGGCTGAAGCAGCGTGAAACTGAAGCGGCCAAGCAGACTAAGAGGGCCTTGTCATGAACGACGCCTCGCACTGGTCAATTTTCCTCAACGCCGCACTGGTTAACAACTTTGTCCTGGCGTACTTCCTGGGAATCTGCCCGTTCTTTGGTGTTTCGTCGAAACTGGAAACAGCAGTACGAATGGGTGGCGCAGTGAGCTTCGTGATGCTCGTTGCCTCAGTTTGTGCATTCGCAATAAACCTGCTGCTCGACCTCGTTAATGCGCCATACCTGCGAATCATTTCCTACATCATGGTGATTTCCTCGACGGTTCAGCTTGTTGAGATGCTGATGAAAAAACTCAGCCCGGCAACATTCCGCGCGATGGGTATATACCTGCCACTCATTACGACAAACTGTGCAATTCTCGGTTTGGCGCTCTTCCAGACCAACCGCGGCTACGGATTCACCCAGGCGGTCATCTACTCGCTCGGTGCAGGAGTAGGGTTTGCATTGGCGCTGGTATTGATGGCAGGGGTTCGTGAGAAGCTGGAGCTGAATGAAGTACCCGACCTGGTCAAAGGCACCGCCGCAGCGCTGGTCGTTGCCGGAATTTTGTCCATGGGATTCATGGGTTTTGCGGGATTAGGACGATGAGTGTCGTGATCCAGTTTCTTGTTGCGAGCACGCTGCTGGTCTTGATGATTCTCGTACGTGTTATTGCGAATCGATACACTATCCGGCAAAAGCTAAATTGCAGTCAGGCGGACAATGAATGCCACACGACCGACTGCCCCGAAAGAAACGAAGTGAAAAGGAGTGCGTGCCATGCGCCTTGATGATTATCCGATGGAGCCGCGATTTGCGGCGACGGTACTCAGCAGTGAGGAAATTACGGAGGAGGGTTCTGAGGCGGAGGTCCGGGAGCTCGTACTCGAGGTTGATCAGCACCAGTTCGATTTCGAAGTTGGCCAAAGCATCGGCGTTCTCGTCGAGGGAAAGGGAGAATTCGGAAAATCGGTTCATCACCGTTTATATACGGTTGCAGACACGCCGGAACCTGAGGGGAAGCCTAAAATTACGATCGCCGTTCGTCGCTGTAACTATGTCGACGATTACAACGGCGAGCAGTATATCGGCGTCAATTCCAATTACCTCTGCGATCGCAAGCCTGGTGACAAGATTACGATTACCGGGCCGTTCGGCATGCCGTTCAGTGTTCCGGAAGACAAAAGTGCCAACCTCCTTCTGATCGGCCTGGGAACGGGCATTGCGCCATTTCGGGCGCTGGTTAAACATATCTATCGGGACGTCGGCGACTGGAAGGGTAAGGTACGTTTGCTTTATGGCGCACACTCGGGTCTCGAGTTGCTGTACATGAACAACAAACGTGACGATTTCACTAACTATTATGACGAAACAACTTTCGCGGCATTCAAGGCGTTAAGCCCGAGACCGAACTGGGCCGATCCGATTGCATGGGATTTCGCAATCGAAGACCGTGCGGACGAAATCTGGAAGATGCTTTCCGACGAGCACACTTTCGTATACGTTGCAGGTCAGAAAGCGATTCGTGACGCGCTGGACAAGTTATTCAGCGAAATGTGTGAATCAGATGCCGTGTGGGCAAAGACGAAAGCCGCACTGGTTAAAGAAGGCAGATGGGTCGAGCTCGTCTATTGACGTGAGCCCTGCAAGATACGGGTTGTGCAGCGATGTTTCTACGCAGCGATACCGAACAAGCTGCCAACTCCTGCCGTCATGGCCATTGCCAATATTCCCCAAAACGTTACCCGGACGGCACCAATGGTAACTGGTGCTCCTCCGGCACGTGCGGCGAGGCCGCCGAGAACTGCGAGGAATACAAGCGATGAGAGGGCGACCGCGTAAAGCAGCCCAGTTCCCGACATTGCCCAGGCGACCAGCAACGGAAGTGCGGCACCAATGGTAAAGGTCCCTGCCGACGAGACGGCAGCCTGAACAGGTCGTGCACTGGCAGATTCTATTATCCCGATTTCATCTCTCGCGTGGGCGCCTAGCGCATCATGTTCCATTAGTTGCTCTGAGACCTGCATGGCAAGATCAGGGTCGAGGCCTCGATCTTCATATATCTTTGCGAGTTCCTCTTTTTCAAACTCGAAATTATCTTCCAGGGATTTCTTTTCGAGTGCGAGATCTGCATTTTCCGTGTCGGACTGTGAGCTGACGGAGACATACTCACCGGCGGCCATCGACATTGCGCCCGCCACAAGGCCGGCGACGCCGGCAAGGAGGACGTTTTCCTTGCCCGTACCGGACGCGGCAACACCAATAATAAGACTCGCCGTAGAGACTATTCCGTCGTTGGCCCCGAGCACGGCAGCACGGAGCCAACCGATACGGTGTGATCGATGATGTTCGCGCTGGCTCATTCGGTTCTCTCCAGGAGTGCGTATGTATTGCGAGCGTTGACTAGAAGCGAGAAATAGTGCGCCGGGATTAAATCATGTTTTGGTGAATGTATTCCAACCGGATGCGATTGCGATTTCGTTTTCGACGTCTGCTGGCTTTTAATGGCGTGGCCCGCAGGGTGCCTGTGCACTTTCTATGCGCAGTTTTTAGTGCCGGGCAACAATCGCAATTACACAGAAGATTGTGGGTGCAGGATGGGAGAATAAAGAGAAAAAAAACAACCAGTTATAAACTACCTGGCTATACGTACTGATACGACTACGGCGGCGTTTAAAGCAGGTCCAAGATCATGCAACTGGCCCTGAATTGTAGTGGTACACGGAAATGAGTTATCAAGAAAATCGAATTTTAGCTGTTATCGACCCGACCCGGGTCGATCAGTGGTCTTTGCGAAAAGCGCTGACTGTCGGAAAAAACCGGAGTGACCCAAAGATATTCGCATACCTTTGCGCCTATTCGGAAACGAAATGCAATGATCCGGAGCGACTACGCGCGGTCGAAATTCAGCGGTACGAACTTTGGCTTGAGCATATCTTGTCGGATTTTGCAGATGCCGGCATACCGATCGAGCCGATGGTCGAATGGCACTCCGATTGGCGTGAGGGTGTATGTTTCGCGGCGGAAAAAAGCCGATCGGGGCTCGTCATTAAACGGGCCAGCGGAGACCCGGGGAGTCTCGGCAATTCGGATCGTCGTTTAATTCGGGGATTGGAGGGCAGTGCCTTGTTCCTGGTCAAGCGCGACCCGGCACTTGACATGAAGAATGTGCTTATTGCGATTGATCTCAATGCGACAGACCGCAGCCACGTGGAACTCAACGAAACCATCATGGCGCTTGGTAGTCGGATTCGCGGCGACTCAACCGATATACAGCTGCATTCGATCAGCGCATACGAAAAATCCGAGGGATTCAAGCATCCGCCGGATATCGCGAAGAAACTTGGTATTTCGAGGGCACAAGCGCATGTAGTGAGAGGCAGTGCGGCGCAGGCGATTCCGAGCATGGCACGCAGTATTAATGCTGATCTGGTCATCGTAGGCAACGTATGCCGACGTGGGCTCTCGGGCGTTGCTATCGGAAACACGGCGGAAAAGATACTGATTGATATTGAATCGGACGTGCTGGTGCTTGTGCAGGACACGAAGGCTCAACCGGTCGCCGCATAAAGTCAGGTCGGACCATCAATCGGACAACCAGCTATCGTAACTCTCAGTGGCGGCGAGACGGGCCCGCAAGGCTGGAAGTCCTGATTCCGGAATTGGCTGGAACAAAAACGCCGGAGGATTGCTCCTCCGGCGTTTTTCGTATTGATCGCGGACGTTTCGCCGCGAGCCCGGTTTTTGGCCGCGCTTAGTTATTGCCGAAATTGTAACGAAATTGTGCTCCCCACATCCTCGGCGCACCAACCAGCACCGTCGTTATGCCCGGCGCCGCGTTCCGCAGCGGGTCTTGTGTGTTTGCGGTGTACGGTGGAGTGTTGTTTTCCTTGTACGGGAAGAACGTATTAAAGGTGCCGCCTGCCCAGCCATTACCGGCGCGAACATATTCCTCGTCAGTGCAATTGCTGCAGAATACCGACAGCTCATAGCCCCCATCGGGTGAAACCCACTTGACGCGGAAATTGACAAGGTCGTATTCGGGGATATAGAGGGTCGTACTATCCTGTGGAGACGACGCGTGCTGGTCCGTGTAGGCGTAGTCGAGGCTCGTAACAATGCTCGCTCCCCCGGCAAGTTCGTTGGTGAGCCGCAAACCGGTATTCCAGGTTAAGTCCGGCGCTGCACTGAACGGCGATGAAGCTGTTACGCCGGCAGACGGATTGGTAATCGCGTCCCATTTGGCATCCAGGATGCCGACTGCGAGGTTCCAGACAAGGTTGTCTGACAGTGCGGCCATTCCATCAAACTCCCAACCGGTAATTTTGCCGTCACCGGCATTTGCCGTGCACCTGTTATTACAGATTGGCGATGTTGTTACCGTTATCTGTTTGTCCTCGTAGTCCATGCTGAAGGCCGTCAGATTCGCACGAACCCGACCGTCAAAAAGAGTGCTACGAACGCCGATCTCGGAACTCTTGAGCGTTTCTTCCTGGAACGGTGTGTTGATGTCGCCAACGGAATCGTTGGTGCCGCCTGCCTTGAAGCCGCCGGAATACGATCCATATAGCATTACCGCATCACTCAACTGGTATTCCAGTGCAATGCGTGGCGTGACCGCGTTAAACGTATCACCGCCCGACACGCCCGGATTAGAAATACAGGATGATTGAATTGAAGGATCACAGGTACCACCTTCATAAGTAGGCGCAACCAGGTCCGCCAGGCCCAGGTCGTCAGCCAACTGATCCAAAAAACTGTCCCAGATAGCCGTCTGGCGAACTGTGTAGTTCTTGTCATCCTCGGTATAACGGACGCCAAGCGTTAAGGCGAAAGCGTCTGTAAGGTTGTATGTGCCTTGGGCGAAAATTCCGAGGCTGTTCGTCTCCTGGAGAGAGTTGTCGTTCAGCATCAGCGCTCCGTAGCGTCCTGTGCTTCGCCCGTCCCGGTTGGCCAGTTCGTTGACTCCATTTTCTTCCGATGAATAGTAAACGCCCGCTACCCAGTTCAGGCGGTCGTCTATAGCCAGGCCGTTCAACTGAAATTCCTGCGACCAGAAGTCGGCGAATGTCTCGGCGTAGTCGTCGAAGTAGGTTGTCGCATGCGCCACGTCATCCGGGTCACGAAACGCCGTTGACGTCATCTCACGATATCCTGTAATTGATCGCAGCGTAGTCCGATCGCTGATTTCGTAGCTGATATCGAATGTCGCGCCTTTGCTTTCGTTATCGGTCCACGGTACGAGCCCTGTGCCTGCTACCTGGTACAGGCTCCGCGGAATTTCCGCCGCATATTCCATGGCCGTACCACCCCACTGGTTATTCCACGCTGCGATCGCGCTGGCGCTCGGACTGGCAGGGTTAGGAGGGCCGCCGGGATTCGGCAGGTCGAGTGTCGTATTAAAGTTGTAGTAGTCAATTAACTTGACGGCCCCGTTATTGTCATTGGAAACCGAATAGTCAGTCCGGAAATCGACTGTCAGCCTGTCCGATGGCTGATGACGGATCTGGAACTGAAATGCCCGTGCGTCCTGGTTACCCAGGTTCACATTGTCTGCCAGTCGTTTGACGTATCCATCGCGTTCGAAACTCGCTGCTGATATGCGTACAGCGGTCGTGTCTGACAGGACCGCATTGAATGCACCTTTGATGTCTATCCGTTCGAAGTCGCCAACAGCGATATCCACGTACCCGTGATTGCTATCCAGATCAGGTTTCTTGGTGATATAGCGCACGGCACCGCCGGTACTGTTCTTGCCGAACAGGGTTCCCTGTGGACCGCGCAATACTTCGACGCGCTCGGTGTCGACGAATTGCAAAAAGCCAACCTGTGGGCGCCCGTAGTAAACATCGTCGATATAGATTGCAACGCCGGGGTCCAATACGGGACTGATGCGTGCCTCGTTTACTCCCCGGATTGAGAATTGCGCGACTTCACCGCCGCGACCGGTACCCGAGCTGACCATGGCATTTGGCACAAAGTCCATCATGCTGACTGGATCGTTAATGCCAAGCTCGTTCAGTCTTTCCGGCGAAAATGCCGTTATTGATACCGGCGTTTTCTGCAGGCTTTGTGCTCGTCTTTGTGCAGTTACGGTGATTTCTTCCAGGCCTGCGCCAGTGTTTTCCTGGGCAACTACCGGCAAAGTAAAGAGCGCCGTAACCCCGATAAGGGCAGCAAGAATTCTTGTTCTTAATTTGGACTTCATACTGGTCTCCAGCGAAAGTTAATTGACTAATGATCCCGGCGTGACGTCCGGCGGGCAGCAGAATGCCTGCGCGCCGAATCCCCAAATCGAATCTAACACCTTGAGAATCAGCGTTTGCCGAGCTGTTACGGCATGTGAAATCAAATTAGATCGGCGAAATAGCCAATAAAACAATTAGTTGTGAGTCTTCGTTCTGACTTGTTGCATTTAGTGCAACGGATGACATCGCATGTCGAGGCCCCATCGTTTCCTGATCTCCGTGTCCGTGGACTGGCGGGGCCTTGGCAGTATCCAGATACGGCTGCGCCCATCGGTTTCACTACTCGTAATGAAAGATTATTGGCTAGAAGTATTTGTCGCCGTTTTACGATATTTTCAGGGGCGGGCAGGTGATCTCGCTCCTGCCATCACTGGCAGGAGCAAATAATTCAAGGAATTCGAACGATGCTGACATCCTATACAAAGTCGGAATTGCGCAATCTCAATCCGCTTGACGCTGGGTCGCGTGCCGGCAAATTCATGCGATGCGTATTCGCGGTGTTGGTTGCTGTCACAATGAGCGCGCACCACTCACATTCCAGCCTTGATCGGAAAAATATCCAGACGCATAAGGGCACAGTTACAAAATATGACTGGCGCATGCCACATGTATTCATAAAGGCAATGGCGCCAAATGCCGCTGGCGAGGTTGTTGAGTACAGCATCGAGGTGCTTCACCCGCCGGCGATGATAGAGCGGGGCTGGAGCAAGGATTCTCTTAAGCCGGGCGACCAAATCACCTGGGAGGGGGCAGCGGACAAGAACCCGAACCGGCCTTTTTCAGGGCTGAACTGGCTCGAGAAGTCGGACGGTACACGCCTTGAAATGGAGAAACAAAATGCAGCGCTTCAGCCGTCGACCGACCTGACCGGTTTGTGGGTAAGGGATCTTCGCGGAGGTAAACCTCACTATTGGCCGCCGGGAGACTGGCCTTATACGAAGTTGGCGCAGGAACTGGTAGATAATTTTGACGAAAGTCAAAACCCCCAGGTTTCATGCCAGAACCCCGGCCCACCCAAGGCAACATTACTGCCTTATCCGCTAAAAATCAGTCGGCCGGATGAGAAAACGGTTGTACTTAACTACGAACTTCGGGACCGGCCACGTGTGATCCATCTTGATCGTGAGCACCCGGCCGGGGAGCCCTCCGTGAACGGGCACTCTGTTGGCTGGTTCGAGGGAAAAACGCTGGTGGTCGAATCAACGAATTTTGTAGCCGATCGCTGGGGACTGCATACAGGTGTCGATTCAAGTGAACAAAAACACCTGCTGGAACGTTACACGCTTTCGGATGATGGTCTTGCGCTGGAGATCCAGATGATAGTGACCGACCCGGTGTATTTGACCGAGGCTGTGACCATCGACTATTTCATGGCCAAAATCGCAGATCGTCAATTGGTCGAGGTGGAATGTACCTTGGAAAATGCCAGGCTGTATCTCGAGGCGGGCCTTGGCACGGACTGATCATTATTGTGATCGATAGTGGGCCGTCAGTTGCCGGATTATCAGATCATGTCGAGGCGGGTAAATCAGGAGACCTGTTAATGAATTCTTACAAGTTCGCGTTCTTTTTGCTGGTGGTTTTTGGGTTGTCTGCCGGACCAGTGACGGGACATCATTCGGCGGTCGTATTTGACGAAGCTTCCTCGGTGCAGAAAACGGGAGAGGTCACGCAGTTCATCTATCGCAACCCGCACCTGATCATCACCATGAAAGTGACTGATGATTCGGGCAATCCGGAAGAATGGAAAATTGAGGGGCAAAGCATTGCGGCGATGCGACAAAGCGGTTTTGATCGGGAGTCGCTCAAGGTAGGCGACGTCGTAACGATCAAAATGCATCCTCTGAAAAATGGCGAGCCGGGCGGCCTGATACAGGGAATGATCGGCGCAGACGGCAAGTCCTACTCAATGGATGCATCGGATGCCCCAACGCGCGCGCGCCAGGTTTATCCCGCATTAATGCCCTGGGTGCCACCACCGGAAGGCGAGACGTGGCAGATGCGAGAAAAGAAAACGCGACCGCCGGAACTGCCGATCATTTCCAATGGCACTGCAGCAGGTGACGGGACGGCGGCTGGATTCACGGATGGTGCTCTCGATCCCGAAAACCTTTCACAGAAGCGGCCTTCTGCCGCTTTCGACCTGACCGGAGTCTGGCAATTCCGTGGTGAGGACGAATGGCGGGCAAATTACGGCTCGTTCGAATTCAAACCGAGCCCGGAATTCACGGCGAAAGGTAAGGAATTTCACGATGCCTACATGGAGGCGTCGAAAAAAGGGGAGCGGTATGGCGATCCCACCGCCCTGTGTTATCCGGCGGGCATGCCGAGACTTATGACGCGATACGGTTCATTGATGATGATCCAGTTCCCGACTGCGATCTACATGGTGTCTCGCCTGAACAACGAGTACCGGGTCATCTTCACGGACGGTCGTGACCGGGTCCCCGAAAACAAACTGGACCGAAACTGGGGAGGGGAATCGCTGGGACATTGGGAAGGTGACACCCTGGTCGTTGAGACGACAGGTTTCACTGATGACAATCATCTCATTCAGGCCGGGGTGATCACCGGGTCAAAACTGAAGATCGTTGAGCGTATGCAAATGATCAACGATGGAAATACGCTTGTGACTGAATTTACATTTACAGACCCGGAACACTGGATTGGTGAATGGAAGCACATCAAGTTCCGCGATCGCGTATTGCGCTCGGATATTCGCGAGGCAAATTGTATCTACAAAGACAATCTTTCTCTGCCAGGCATGGGGAATTAGAGGGCGGCCTGAATCGAGTCACCAGGCTTTGCCTGCCGCGACGCGCACGTTACCAGCGTTGGTCGTCAGGAATGACGACGAGCTTTGATATACGCCTCTCGGGAGGCAATGCACTCCGGATCGATCATGGCCGCGAGCAGGCTGTCGGCATCTGACCAGCTGCGCATGGTTCCTGTCATCTGCGAAGTTACCGCGTTAACGTGACGCTTGGTGGCCGACACCGGGTTTCGGGGTTTCGTCGCGACCTGTTCAGCCAGTGCCTGGACTGCCTGGTCAAGGTCGTCAGCTGGCACTACCCGGTTCAGGAATCCGGCTGCCAGCGCTTCATTACTGTCGAATTGTCTGCAGGTGACCACCAGCTCTTTTGTCAACGCAGGTCCTATTTCCCGGACCAGCCTGGGAATGCCGCCCCAAGCCAGTGGAATGCCGAGATCGACCTCCGGGATTGAAAATCGCGTCGTGTCAGTGGCAAGTCGAAGATCACATGCCGCTGCCAATACCAGGCCACCGCCAACACACCAGCCATGCAGGCGGGCGATCGTCAATGCACTCATTCCCTCGATCGCCTCAGCCATAACGCGGCCGACGTCCGCCGCCGCCCGAGCTCCGCTGGCGTTTGCATCCGGAAAGTCAGACAGGTCAGCACCGGACGAAAAAGCTTTGCCTCGTCCGCCAACGATGACCACGCGCGTTTCAGTCTGCTGATTGAACCAATGAGCAGCGTCAATGAGTTCGCGCAGGGTCTGTTGTGAAAGGGCGTTGAGTTTGTCCGGTCGATTCAACCAAAGTGTGCCAATTCCGTCGCGCAGGCCTACCTCCAGGGTCTCGTACATTTCGTCTGTCTCCATCGTTAATCTTCGAGCTTGGCTTCGGGAACGAACAGGCCTGACACCTGGATTTGACCGTTTCGATCAGCTGCCTTTTGGAGGTTGCTGCACATCAGTCAATGGCGCATTTCACGGCAGCCGTCAGTTCGCCTGCCCCTTTTTCAAGGCGGTAACCGATTCGCATGTAGGGCTTTTGTATGTCGATCAGCCGGGAAAGGTCGATCGGCGTCGCCACCAGCACGAGATCACAATCGACCGCATTGACGGTCGCTTCCAGGTCGCGAATTTGCACGTCGCCATATCCCATTGCCGGCAACAGTGCGCCGGTGTCGGGGTATTTCCTGAACGTCGCGGCAATTTCACCAACTGCCCACGGGCGCGGATCGACCAGCTCAAGGGCGCCGTTTCTCTTCGCGGCCAGGACACCTGCACCAAACGGCATGCCGCCGTGTGTTGTCGTTGGTCCATCTTCAATCGCGAGAACTCGTTTGCCCCTGATGGCCTCAATGTCCGGGATGTCGAGCGGCGAATCGCGGTAGACAATGGTTGCGTTCGGATTGATTCTTATTGCGTTTTCTTCGATTGTTTTGACGCCGGCATCTTTCCTGTCGCTGACTTTGTTGATCAATATAACGTCGGCGCGGGCAAAGTTGGCGGTGCCGGGAAAGTAGCTGAGCTCATGTCCTGGTCTGTGGGGGTCAGTTACGACAATCCACAGGTCAGGCTTGATAAACGGGGTGTCGTTATTGCCTCCATCCCAGACGATCACATCCGCTTCTTTTTCTGCCTGTTCGACGATCGCAGCATAATCGACGCCGGCGTAAACGATGACACCATTTTTCAGGTGAGGTTCGTACTCCTCTCTCTCCTCGATCGTGCATTCGTGCAGGTCAAGGTCGTCGTAGGTTGCGAATCGCTGCACGGCTTGCCTGGACAGGTCGCCGTAGGGCATCGGGTGCCGGATTGCGACAGTCTTTTTACCCAGTTCCCGGAGAATGTCAGTAATGCGTCGCGAAGTCTGGCTCTTGCCGCAGCCGGTACGGATTGCGGTTATTGCGATGACTGGTTTGTTTGATAACAACATCGTCGCATCAATGTCGAACGTCGAGAACCTGACGCCGTGGCCTTCCACTTTTGCCCGGCGTTCATTGACGTAGTCAAGGCTGACGTCCGAATAGGCGAATACGACCTCATCTATGTTTTCTTCAAGCAGGATGTCATCGAGTTCGTCTTCGCCGCGAATGGGGATGCCGCCCGGATACTGTTTTCCGGCAAGCGATGCCGGGTAGCGACGATCCTCGATATTCGGGATCTGGGTGGCAGTGAATGCGACGACATCAAATTCGGGCTTGTCGCGATAGCAACAATTAAATACGTGGAAGTCCCGGCCTGCCGCGCCCATGATGACAATTCTCTGGCTCATTTCATTCTCTTTATTTTGTGCCAGCCGCCATTCTACAGGAACGGCGACGGTCTATATAAATTCAGGAAGCACGTTACACAGTCATATGGAAATGGTCTGCCCACGCTGGGCAATCGATACAGGAGCCTGCAGTTCTGTCTCCAGTTTCTTCTGCAATGCGGCCTGCGGATCCGGTTCGCCGTGGACAAGATAAAGAGGCGGCCGGTTTGCAAATGCGCTGTACCAAGTGATCAGGTCTTGCTGGTCTCCATGCGCGGAAAGCCCGCCGATCGTGTGTACTTTTGCACGGACCGGATAGGTCTCGCCCCACAGTTTTATTTCATTGGCCCCATCTACAATTCGCCGACCTAGGGTGCCAAAGGCCTGGAAGCCCACGATTACCAGGTGGCAGGCAGGGTTCCAGATATTGTTTTTGAGGTGGTGGTGTATCCTTCCGCCGCTGCACATCCCGCTTCCGGCAATGATAATGGCGCCGGACTTTATCGGGTTGATCATCATCGATTCTTCTGTAGATCGAGTCATGTGAAAGTTCGGCAGATTCGGCAGGTGCGAGTCCGGCCCGAAAAGTTTTACCCCGAAAAGATGCCGGTACCGGGAGTAGGTCTCGGTTGCCTCGATGCCCATTGGGCTGTCCAGGAAGATGTTCCAGTCTTTGAGGCCCCATTCGTCAAAATGCTCGGCCATGAGGTACAACAAATCCTGGGTTCTGCCAACCGTAAAGGCGGGAATGACGATGTTTCCCTGGCCCGCTCGCGCGGTGTGGAATACGCCTGTCAGTTCCTCAATCGTTTCAGAGAATGGACGGTGCAGGCGATCACCATAGGTACTTTCCATCAGGACCGCATCAGCTTGTTTGATCTGGCGGGGCGGATTCATCACGGGTGCATCCCGGTAACCCAGGTCGCCACTGAAAACCAGTTTGCGGGAGCTCCCGTTTTCATTAAACGTGATTTCGACGATGGCGGATCCGAGAATGTGCCCCGCATCATGAAAGCAAACGTTCATTCCCGGAACGACTTCCAGGCTCTCCTGGTAACGAATGCTTTGAAACTGTGACAGGCAGTTCTCGGCATCCTGCCTTGTGTAAAGCGGCTCGACCAGCTCCTTGCCATTGTCGGCATTCTTCCTGTTTTCCCATTCGGCATCTTTTTCGTTCAGATAGCCGGAGTCGGGAAGCATGATCTCGCACAGGGCGCGGGTCGCATTCTGGGTATAAATCGGGCCGTTGTAACCACGTCGCACAAGAAGCGGGACGCGACCGGAATGATCGATATGTGCGTGGCTGAGAATCACTGCGTCGATATCCTCGACCGGCAGCGGGAAAGGGTCCCGGTTTCGCTCCTCCGCCTTTCGGCCGCCCTGGATCAATCCGCACTCGAGCAGCACTGTGTGTTTCCCATGCCGGATAACGTAGAGCGATCCGGTGACCTCACCTGTAGCGCCAAAAAACTGAAGTTCTGGACTCATAAGACCTGCCAATCCATAAAATGGCGGACAATTGCAATGTCCCATACGCGGCCAAGGCGATTAATACGTATAACTCCGCGTTGAAAGCTGCGCTGGCGAATCTCATATTGAACGAAGATCCATCAATCGGGAGGTAGAGTTATGGCCAGGTCTGAGTCTTTGCTCCAGTCTGCATACTATTGGGTCGTTGTCGCCGACGAGTCTCAGGCTCGTTTCTACTCGCGACAGGAGAGGTCTGCTCCATTTCAGGAACAGGGCATGTTACAGAATGAGGCGGCCCGCGAGAAAATGGGAAACCTGGTTACGGATCGTGAAGGCCGCGGTGTTGAAAGCCAGGGGGCTGGCAGGCACACCTACGGTCACGAGAAGTCCGACGCGAAGATCCATACCTATGCTGTTTTCGCAAAAAAGATCGCGGAAAGAGTCAAGGCGGGCCACCTGAGCCACAAATTCGTAAAATTGGCCATCATTGCAGCGCCTCGTTTTCTTGGCGTGCTGAGAAATGCACTGGATATAGCGGGAATCGAGCCCGACCTGACAATTGATAAGGAAGTAACTGCCCGGGAGACTGCTTTCATCCAGAAACTGATGGACGAACGCGACAGGTAGTTTCAGATATCGGAGGGCGCCTCAGCAGCCGCTGAGCACCCCGGCATAATGCATTCAGGCAAGCAACGAAACCTGTGTCAGGTGCCGGTTGCTGGCGGCCGGGCGGGTTAGAGCATACGAGCTTTTACCTAGTGCCCGCGTCGAAAATGCAGCACTCGATGGTGCTGATCCCGATCTTCATGGACCTAATCCCGAAATTCCCACGAGGCCTGGAAGATCTTGTCGAACCGACTTGGCCGCGGGCCGGTAATATCGAGGTAGGGCGTGCCAAATGCCGGTTTCGGTTTTAGTCGTGTTGTGATGTCCAGGCCGCGAGCGCCGTCAGGGCCCGCGATGAAGCCGTGGATGTAGTTTCGCTCAAGAGAAACGAGATTGACTGAGCCGGGACCCAGCAGCTGGTCGATCGTCTGTCGCACCTCGAAGAAATCGGACGATTCGTAATCTGGCACACCAAGCACTTCGTAGTTGCTCACGCGCGTTACACCTTCCAGTCCAACTGTGACCACGTTGCCGTAGGTATGCGCATGGGGAATGCATTTTGCACCGGGCTCAAGTCTCCATTGCAGGACCGTGAATGGATCACCGCCCGGAGTGAAACCGATCTGGTACGACCCTGGCAGCTCGCCGAGGTTGGTATCATTCCAGGATTGAGGAGCAGGGACATCAGCCAGTCCCGCCGCGATGGCTGCGATTGATCTTAGATAATGATCCTGTCCGGAAACGGACGTATCGGCCACAAGCGCTTTCGCCGTCGCGTTTGCGCTCGCAAGAAACTCGAGATATGCGCCATCCGCGGGCGCCTGGGCAAATACTCGCCCGGTGGGCAAAGCCGAAAGCATCGCTGCGCCCAGCCCGACAAGAACAGAACGTCGTTCGACGATGAATCCTGGCGATATTTCTATTTCTTCATCGAAAGGCAGGTCGCTCATTACAATTTCCTTACCCGGCATTGACTGTTCAATTTATTACAAAAGCTAATTCTTATTCCGGCCCCTTCAACACTCGATAAAGCTGACCGGTACCTCGATGACATTGGTTGCGAGTCCGCCGCGGGACGTCTCTTTGTATTTTTCCTGCATATCGCGGCCCGTTTCCCGCATGGTCTGTATCACCTTGTCGAGAGAAACAAAATGTTCGCCGTCTCCCCGCATCGCGAGTCGCGATGCGTTGATCGCTTTGACAGATGCCATTGCGTTGCGTTCAATGCACGGAATCTGGACCAGCCCGCCAATGGGGTCGCAAGTGAGGCCAAGGTTGTGCTCCATCGCAATTTCAGCTGCGTTTTCAACCTGTCCCGGACTGCCGCCAATTGCTTCGGTCAGGCCGGCGGCAGCCATGGAGCAAGCGGAGCCGACCTCACCCTGGCAGCCAACCTCTGCGCCGCTTATCGATGCATTGCGTTTGAATAAAAGGCCGACCGCTCCTGCCGTCAGCAGGAATCGAACAACGCCATCCTCGTTCGAGCCATTACAGAACCGCATGTAGTAATGCAAAACGGCAGGAATGATCCCTGCGGCACCGTTGGTGGGGGCGGTAACCACACGTCCACCGACTGCGTTTTCTTCATTGACGGCCAGTGCGTAAAGGTTGACCCAGTCTATGATTGTGAGCGGATCACGAAGCGCAGCTTCCGGCTGTCCGGCGAGCTGTGAATAAAGGGCTGCCGCGCGTCGCTTCACCTTCAGTCCAGGCATGATCCCTGTGTTATGACAACCTTTTTTGACGCAGGCCTGCATCGCATGCCAGATATCGAGCAGGCGACCGCGGATTTCAGACTCCTCGCGCCAGGCCAATTCGTTCTGCAGCATGAGGTCACTGATACGAAGGTTGTTGTCACGACAAATCTTCAACAGTTCCTCGCCGCTTTCAAACGGGTAGGGTAGATCGACTTCAGATTCGGTGATTACCGGATCATCAGTCTTGTTTTCATTGACGACAAAACCGCCACCGACGGAATAATAGACACGGGATAACAATTCATTCCCCGCGGCGTCGAATGCGCTGAATCGCATGCCATTCGGATGTCCCGGCAGTGATTCGCGTTTCTCGAATACCATATCGTTTTCAAGGCTGAAGCCGATCGAGCGAGACCCATGCAAGCAGATCAAGCGATTCTCTTTGAGGTCGGCCATCCGCCTCTGGATATTATCGACATCAACCGTTTCAGGATCTGCGCCCTCAAGGCCAAGGATAACGGCTTTGTCGGTGCCGTGACCGCGACCGGTTGCACCTAAGGATCCGTACAGATGGACGCTGAGACGATTTGTCTCGTCGAGAACATCATGTCCACGTAATCTTGAGACAAAAGTCTTTGCGGCCCGCATGGGGCCGATAGTGTGGGAGCTTGAAGGGCCGATACCGATGGTGAACAAGTCAAAAGTGCTAATGGCCATTGGATTTATAACGCGTGTCTTGTTGGTTGTTTCGATTATTATATACGTCGCCCCGTCCGAATTAGCGACGGTTATTTCAGATCTGGACGGTGGAATAGAGTTTTGACAAGTCGTTACCTGCTCGTTTCACTGTGTAGCTTGTATTTTGCCGTCGGCTGGCCGGCGCTCGCAGAACCGACAGACCTGGTGTCATTAGGCCGGGCGCTTTTCTTTGATACCAACCTGTCACTCACTCGCAACCAGGCCTGCAGTTCCTGCCATGAGCCCGCCAGGGCATTTACGGATGGTCGTGCAAGCTCCGTCGGGGGCGCCGTGTCATTGGGAGATGATGGCATTTCTCTCGGCGATCGCAATACGCCAAGTATCGTGTACGCAAACCAGGTACCGATCTTTCATAAAAATGACAACGACGAATACATCGGAGGATTATTCCTCGACGGCCGATCGGCAACTCTTGAAGAGCAAGCACGCGAGCCTTTTCTCAACCCGGTGGAAATGGCCATGCCGGATCAAAAATCGGTTGTCGATCGAGTTAGCGAGAATGCGGCTTACGTTCAGACTCTGCAAGCTATCTTCGGCCCGGACGTGCTCTTGGACGAAGGAAAAGCATTTGCTGCCATTGTCGATAGTATTGTCACCTTCGAACGCGCCGGGATGTTTTCTCCGTTTGATTCGAAATACGATCGTTACCTGCGGGGTGAGTACGAAATGACGCGCGAAGAAGAAATTGGTCGCGTGTTGTTCTTCTCGCAACTGATCAGTTGTCATGGCTGCCACTTGCTGGACTCGCGTGAATCGGTCGGTAACGAGCTGTTTACGAATCACAAATATCACAATATCGGACTTCCGGTTAACGGTACTGTTCGAGAGAGGAATGGCGTCACCGAGATTGACGCCGGTTTAGCCGCGAACCCCAGGGTTGATGATCCGGCGATGGCAGGAAAATTTCGCGTACCGTCACTACGAAACGTGGCGGTGACAGGACCGTACATGCATAACGGTATTTTCAGCGATCTGGAGACTGCGATTCTGTTCTACGATAAATACGTCGTCAGCAACGAAATCACCTCGATTAATCCGGAAACCGGTTCGGAATGGGGAAGCGCCGAGATCAGCGAATCGATTGACCTTGAGCTGTTGCAGCAGGGACAACCAATTACGGAGGAGCGTGTTAAGGCGCTGGTTGCGTTTCTGCGCACGTTGACGGATCAACGTTACGAAACGCTGCTCGACAATCAATAAGAGGCTTAATTTAGGAGTTCGTGCCCTGCTGGTAACTCGTGTGTTGCCCACATCGCCAGGCGATGTCGCTTGTTTGGCATTGTCAGTTGATCTTTCGGCAGGGGACTGATTTTCTTGTCGTGAACCAGCAAGCGGTATGCATACTCAATCTTGAGATCGTGCGAATCCGTTGGTTCGAACTCGACAATTTTTCGCCGGACGGCATCTTCCATCACCATGCGAAGTGCTTCTTTAAGAAGCTCTTTTTCATTCTTGAGTTTTTTTGCCATCGTCCTGTTCCAGTGTGAGTGGCTAGTTCCCTGATTTACGAGTGTTTGCCGATTTCCCAGCCTGTTTCTTTGAGATGCTTTTCACCTGCTTCGATCGGCAGATCCTCCAGCACCGACCCCATCGAATCGTTCCAGCGATTCAGGTAGCCGAACAACGCAACAACGGCGGTGATCTCCACGATCTCTCCATGATCCCAGTGTGCTCTCAGGTTGTTCGAAATTTCCTCGTCAACCTCGTTAGGGACCATTGCAGCAGCCCGGGCGAAGGCTAAAGCTGCTTTTTCGGCATCACTGAAATGATCGCTGCTGTCGAAATTCCAGACGTCATTCAATCGAGCTTCGGTCGAGCCGAATCTCTCGGAGCCGAGGATAGTGTGTGCCTGGCAATAGCGGCAGCCTGATACGTAGCTTGTCATATAGCCAATCAGGCGCTTAAATTCGGGCGTTACGCCGGCCTCACACTTCATCACGGCTATGTTCAGGTTCGTAAAGGCCCTGGCGACCTCGGGGCGCCGGGCCATTGTCCGGACGCTGTTTGGAATGACACCAAGAGGGCCCTTGAAGAACTGTACGAACTCAAGCAGCTCCGGGTCGAAGTCTTCGTCGCCAAGGGGTGGAACAAGTGCCATCGTTATCTCCTGTTTTGAAGTATGCAAGACTACCATTATCGAATGCATGTCGTTGCCATTGACCGCCCAGGGTTTGTCCGTCAAAAAATCAGGCGAAGTGAGCGTTCTTTAAGTATACGGTGCCAGCTGCGGCCGGTATCGCCTGTTCCGGATCGCTACCGGGAGCCCGCGAAGCATTCATGTCTGTCGGCATGGATCTGGATGCAATCGGGTAACGCGGGTTTCATGGACTGAAACCAGCGGTGTCGTCGGGCAGAAAGACGGCGCAAGATCGGGTAGGCTACGCAGTCGGGTCGTCAGCAGCGGGTTCAGCAAGGTCCATATTTTGAATTCATCAGGTTATTTCGCACAAAGCCAGCACGGCTTTTCAATTGCACGTTTTCTCCTGGTCGCCGCTGCATTCATGCTTGCGATCGCGGTGGTATTTGCTTTTTTGCATGTAACAAGCACGGGACAAATCGAGGCTCAGGGCCTGGACTTCGAAACAAACGATGAACTTACTGTCGAGCGCGGCAGATACCTGGCGCTGGCCGGCAACTGTGCGAGTTGCCACACGGCGGAACGCGGCGAGTTCATGGCTGGCGGGCTGGCCTTCGAGACGCCTTTCGGCACTATTTTCTCAACCAATATCACTCCGGATCCCGAAACCGGAATCGGGAACTGGACCGGTGAGGAGTTCCTGACATCGATGCGTCGCGGCGTGCGTCCCGACGGACAGCATCTGTATCCCGTATTTCCCTACACGGCATTTAGCAAGATTACGGATGACGACGTTGTTGCCCTATACGCCTACCTGAAAAGCATCCCGGCCGTGCGACAGGTGGCCCCGGAAAACGAACTGACATTTCCGTTCAATCAGCGCTCGCTGATGTCCTTCTGGAAGGTGATGTTTTTCAAAGAGGGCGCTTTCCAGGCAAATGTTGCCGAGTCAGCTGAATGGAATCGGGGTGCCTATATCGTCGAGGCGCTGGCTCATTGCGGTGCCTGCCATACTCCCAGGAATTTTCTGGGCGCCGAATTGGCCGACAAAGCCATGGCTGGCGGCGAATACATCGACGAAGTCCCCGGTGGCGCGAAACGTCCGTGGTCAGCGCCAAACCTGACGCCGGCATCCAACGGCCTGGGTCTTTGGCCGGAAGAGGAGATCGTTGCCTATCTTAAGACCGGTATGAACAAGTATGTTGAATCTTTTGGCCCCATGAACGAAGTGATCATGAATAGCACGCGTCATCTGGGCGAAGGCGATGTCAGCGCGATGGCCGCGTACCTGAAAAGTCTTCCTCCGCACGAATCGAGTGCAGGCGTGGCAGCCGACAACAGCATTTTGGGAATGGGTCGGACGGTCTACAACCTGCATTGCGGTACCTGTCACCTGCCATCAGGGCTTGGCGATGACGAATCGGCACCTCAGCTTGCCCGGGGCAGCCTGGTCGTGCAGGCAAGCAACCCCGCGTCGCTGATAAACGTAATTCTTTACAGTCCTGAATTGCCGGATCCGCCGTTGCCTACCAAGCGACGCAAGCCGATGGAGGAATTTCAGTACCTCCTCACCGATGCCGAAGTCGCAGCCGTAGCAAGTTACGTGCGCAGTAAATGGGGAAATAACGGGGGGCGGGTCACGGCCGAGCAGGTGGCGAGACAACGCGAGGCAGCGCATTGAGGCCTGCGCTATTCATCCGGCAATACATGGATCCGGTGATATAATTCGTGACTGATAATCGTTAGGTGGTGCTGGTTTGCTGAATAATTTCGATCTATTTCGGTGCTTGAAAGTCTGCCGCGGACAGCTCCGGATGCTATCCGTTGCGTCCGCACTGCTGGTCCTCTCAGCCTGCTCTGGTGACAGCACCCCGGATGAACCGGAGAATAGTGCGTCCCTTTTGCGTGTCCGGTTGATGACCGGCCAGCAGTATGCCAACACGATCGCCCAGGTATTCGGCACCGACATCAGCAACAGCGTCGCGCCACCATTACCGCCGCTGAACAGAACGGATGGTCTGCTCGCTTCCGGCGCTGCCTTTGTCGGCGTTACCTCTGATCAAATCCAGCAAATCCAGCAAACTGCTGAGGCTGTAGCGGCAAAGGTTGTCGACGAGTATCACCGCGAATTCCTTATTTCATGCAAGCCCGCATCGGCCAGCGAAGCAGACACAGCGTGCGCGGCCGAATTCCTGAAAGAAACCGGGCGCCTGCTTTACCGACGAGATCCGGGTGAAGCGAAAGTTGCCGAGCTGACAGAAATCGCCGGGACGGCTGCAGATCAGACCAAGGATTTTTACGCCGGACTGGCGCTGGCTCTTGAGACCATTCTGATCAGCCCCGAAGTCCTGTTTATAGTCGATATCGCAGAACCTGACCCCGAACGGCCGGGTGAGGAACGTCTCGATGCATATTCGCTTGCGTCGCGGCTGAGCTTCTTCCTGTGGAATTCGGCTCCCGATGACGAGTTGCTGCGAGCGGCGGAAATTGGCGAGCTCCATGACAGGGAGGGGCTTGATCGCACTGTCACCAGGATGCTGGCCAGCTCGCGACTGGAGGACGGTCTGCGCGCATTCTTCGACGACATGATGGCATTCGATGAATTCGCCAGTCTTGCCAAGGACCCGCAGGTCTATCCGATGGTGACCGGCGCGACGCTTGCCGATGCACGGGAGCAGACATTGCGCACCGTCATCGATCATGTGATCACTAAGGACAAAGACTATCGGGACTTGTTTACGACCCGCAGCACTTTCATGTCGATGAACCTGGCAGCCCTTTATGGAACGCCGACTACCGACGGTTGGGTGCCCTATGAATTCCCGGAGGATGGCGCTCGCAGCGGCTTGCTGACGCAGGTCAGCTTCCTGGCCGCTCACTCGCATGCCGTGCGGAGTTCGCCGACAAGAAGAGGAAAGGCGATGCGGGAGCTGTTCCTCTGCCAGAAGGTACCGGATCCGCCTCCTGACGTGGATTTTTCCGCGCTCGAGGACGCCGGAGACGTTCCGACGGCGCGCGAGCGGCTGCAAGTTCATAACACCAATCCGTCGTGTGCCGGTTGCCACCTGATTACCGATCCCATGGGCCTTTCGCTGGAAAACTTTGACGGCGCTGGCGGCTACCGGGAAACGGAGAATGGGGTTTCACTTGAAATTAGTGGCGAACTGGACGGTGCGCTCTATGACAGCGTAGCCGGGCTCGGTGAGGCGATGCGAAATCACCCGAAACTGCCATACTGCCTCGTCAATCGAATGTATGCCTATGGGACGGGCGGACCGGTCTCTTTGCGCTATGATCGGGCTTTGCTTGATTATTTCACGGAGCGCTTTGCCGGGCAGGGTTACAGGGTGTCCGACCTGCTGCGGGAAATCACGCTGAGCCAGGCGTTTTCAAGTGTCAGGCCTGAGCTTTTGGCAGAGGGGACGGTAGCGAACGAAATCGGCACGATATCGTCGAAACTGGTAGATGGTCAGCAATGAAGTTGAGGGAAGAGGAGCACCTCGCATGAGCAAACTGAGCAGACGTCGCATTTTGAGGGGCATGTTGAACGGCAGTGCAGTAACCGTTGCGCTCCCGTTTCTCAATTGTTTCCTGAACGAAAATGGCACTGCACTGGCCTCGGGGGCGCCAATACCGCAGCGTTTTGGCACCTGGTCCTGGGGCCTGGGAATGAGCGAAGCCATCTTCGTACCGAAGAAGACCGGGCCGAATTTCGATTTACCGCCTGAAATAGCTTCGCTCGCGCCGATTCAGAAGCACATCAACCTCTTTACAAATTTTCATGTCTTCAAGGATGCCGCACCGAATCTTTGTCATCACTCCGGCTGGGTCATTTTAAGATCCGGCATCGCGCCGATGACATCCGAGAATCGTCCGGGCGAGACCATTGATGTCACTGTTGCCAGGAAAATTGGAAACGAAACACGCTTTCGCAGCCTGAGTGCAACAGCCACCGGCGATGTACGCGACAGCTTCAGTTACGAGAACGGAAACTCGGTCAATGCGCCCGAGTGGTCGCCGCTCCGGTTTTACGAACGGCTGTTTGGCACCGGCTTCCAGGATCCGAACGCGTCGGAATTCAAACCTGATCCACGCGTAATGGTTCGCAAGAGTTCCCTGTCGACGGTGCTCGAGGAGACGCGCGCCTTGAACAAGGAGCTTGGTACAGAAGACAGGGCGCGCCTGGATCAATACTTTACCGGTTTGCGCGATCTTGAACGTCGCTTCGATCTGCAACTCACAAAACCGGATCCGAGAGAGGCCTGTATCGTCACCGATCGGCCCCAGGACCTGCCGTCCGGCCTGGATGCCAACCTGGTGGCAGAGCGTCATCGAATGATGACGGATCTCATGTTGATGGCGGTGGCCTGTGATCAGACTCGTGTGTTCAATATGTTTTACGCGTCTGCATTTTCGGCGACGACCAAGCCCGGCTACGATAAGCCGCATCATACCGCTACTCACGAGGAAGCCGTTGACGAAGCCCTGCAGTGTCAGCCCAACGTATCGTGGTATACGCGGCGCGCGATGGAGGAGTGGGCTTACTATGTCCAGGCGCTTGCTGATTTCGGCGAAGGCGACGGATCGCTGCTCGATAATTCACTGATCTATGCCACGACCGATCAGTCGTTTGCGAAAATTCACGGAATTGAAGGTATTCCGATGTTTACCGCGGGTCGGGCGGGCGGAAAAATCAGGACCGGGCTGCACATCGATGGTGGTGGTTCTCCGGGATGCCGGCTTGGCTATACCGCGATGCACCTGATGGGGCTCGATGTCCCGTCATGGGGTGACAAGAGCAACAATACTTCCAAAGAGATTGGTGAGATTCTTGCATAAAGCCGTAAGCTGGCCGGGATTTCGCGGAGTTGTCCTGGCCGCGACATTGACGGCCTGGGCTGGCGCCGCGATCGGGCAGACCGCAGGTTCGGTTGAGCACTATATCGAAATTCCAATGCCACCGGGCTTTCATGTCGAATCGACCGAACTTGAGGGGCCGGTGTTCGCCGACGCCAACGGACGGACAATTTACACCTGGCCTTCCCACCGGTTGCGCAATGGTTACAGCGGTGAAACCCAGGGTAATCCGGCCTGTTATGACGAGGTTCTTACCGTCACCGCGGGTTTGATGAGTCCTTACCCGCCTGGCATCCTGCTGCCTGAGCTGGATAGCAGGCCAAGCTGCACAGACTTGTGGCCTCCGGTCTATGCCGATGACGACGCCGAAGAAGTCGGCAAGTGGTCGGTCGTCATGCGCAAGGACGGCACACGTCAGTGGGCGTTCGATGAACAGCCGCTTTATACCTCGGTTCTGGACCACAAGCCCGGCGATACATTGGGAGGCACGACCCGTCGTTATGGTGGCGACTCGCCGGCGAACCGTGTCCCGCTCGGCCCACCACCGAAGGTGCCGCCGGGATTCGCGGTGAAAACCACGACAGTTGGCCGGCTGTTGACCACGGACAAGAATTTTTCTGTTTACACTTTTGAAGCCGATACCGCTGAGCTGTCAATGTGCGACGAAGTGTGTGCCCGCACGTGGCACCCTGTGCTCGCGCCTGCGCTTGTTCGCCCGCAGGGCGAATGGTCTACGGTGGAGCGGTCACCGGGCGTGCGACAATGGGTGTTCCGCGGGAAACCGCTCTATACCTACGTGCTGGATCAGCGCTCATGGAGTCTCGAGGGCAGTGATGTTGCCGGTTGGGACAATGTTTATACGCAACTGGCGCCGCCGCCTCCGGACGTCTTTACAGTCCAGGATACGCTGATCGGAGAGGTGTTGGCTGACGCGCGGGGCATGACGATTTACACCTACGTTTGTGGTGACGACTCCGCAGATCAACTGAGTTGCGATCATCCCGCTGATACGCAGGTTTATCGATTAGCGATGTGCGGTGGCGGCGACGCAGAAAGATGCCTGCAGCACTGGCCATATATTGAAGCAGGCGACGGCACTGTTGACGGCAACGGCGCATGGAGTGTTGTCAGTATCGATCCGATGACGGGGCATTTCGCTGCTCCCGAGCAACCTGACGCACTCCGCGTTTGGGCCTATCGCGATCGGCCGGTGTATACCTACGGGGGCGACCAGCAGCCGGGTGATGTTAATGGCGCCGGCACCGGAGAATGGCGTGCGCAGCGCAATGGTCTGAAAGGCTTTTGGCTTAGAGACGATTACATGGGGGGTACGCTGTGAGCGACAACCGGTTACCGGGACTATTTCGAGCACTCGCTGTCTGTGTCACGACGCTGCTGATTGGGGTGGTGCATTCGGCTGAAAATGCGGACGGCGGTGAGTCATTTATCCCTCCGAACGGGTCGATCGGCTATGTCATGACGAACCTGTTCTGGTCTGTATACCAGACGCCTGACGCGAAAGAAGAGTGTCCTGACGGTTTCAACGACGGGCCTCGTGAGCAGTTTGAAAAACTGTTCCCTGATCCCGATAAACGAACGGTTTTAGATACCCAGCTGAAGCAGGAGATCGAAACCTGGCATCCCACGACTGAACCGGATCCGCTGCCGTTCCACTACGTGCAGGGTACGCTGTCCTACGGCCTGAATCTCGATGGAGAGGTTGGTCCGAATGATTTCGTTCATCCCAACGGTGAACAAGGCATCGATAACGAGGTTTATCGTGCCGTCGGTTGCATTATCGGTTTCCGGGGGCCGGATGGCGTGGAAGTTATTTTCCAGGACAAAGCGATTGCAGACCGCCGGTATAACAGGACGATGATCGAGCTGACTGGTGTTGATAGTCTTGCGAACGACGACGATGTCACGGTGACGCTTTATCGAGGCCTGGATCGGTTACTGACCGATGCAACAGGTCTCAAGGTGATGCCAGGCGGGTCTCAACGAGTCGACAGGCGATGGGGTTCAAAGCTGATACGGCGCACCCGGGGAAAAATTGTTGATTCCGTTTTAACAACCGAACCGATTCCCGAAGTCGTAATACCGTGGATGAATCTTAATGTGCCAAGTATCCACATATTCAGGGATATGGTTTTGCAGTTGAAACTTTCCCCGACAGGTGCAGAAGGTTTGCTTGCCGGATATGCCGATGTAGATACCTGGTACAAACAATTGATACGGAATGATTCAACACATCACCTCAGCAACGGTCAGATTTCGGGTATTTCATTATACAAAGCGCTGCGCAACCTGGCTGACGCCTATCCTGATCCGGCCACCGGCGAAAATACGTCGATTTCGACGGCGCTCGACGTGAAGATGGCACAGGTCTATGTCATTCATCCGGAAGGGGGCGCGCCTGATTCCGAACCGGTTTCACCTTAGGGCTGTGCAGAGAGCGAAACTTCGTCCAGTCATCAATCTGTAGTTAACTGAAATAGAAGAGAAATATATTATGGCGACATATGAATGCGAGAAATGTGGAATGAGTGTTAACGCAACCTGCGGCAAATGCGATGCGCCGCTGGAAAACGACTCTCTGGCGTTACCTGATGGGAAAAAAGTGCAGATTTCAAAGTGCCCCAATGGTCACGGCAAGATCAAATCGCCAATGTGTTGCGGCCAGGATATGAGTTGCTCGATCGCATAGCGATTGGGAGAAGCCGAGCGGCAGTCGTTGCCGCCCGGTTTTGTCCGGCTCGAAGTCAAACGAATTGGTCGCTCAGGTGTTATTCACTTGTGAGGAATTTGCAACTGTAAGCACTTTTCCTGATTGTCACTATGGTGCCGGTCATCCAGCCTTGAAAACAGAGGTGTCAATGTATGTATAAGATCTTGTGCGTCGCAATCTGTGGCCTGTGTATGGTTGCGTGCAAGGAAGACAGCGCTGTTTCTGCTGGCGCGGCCGGAACTCAACCGGATATGGCGGCCGCGGCCTCTGGGGAAGAACTCGAAATACCCGGCGGAGAGGCATACCAAATGGTCTGCGCTTCGTGTCACGAAACTGGTCAACATGGCGCGCCCAGGACAGGAGACGCCGACGCCTGGTCAGGCCGGTCACCGCACTGGGAGGCGGTGCTGTTTGAGCACGCCAAAGGTGGCTATATGGAAATGCCTGCCAAGGGCGGAAAAACCGAGCTATCCGATCGAAGCGTCGTTGCGGCAGCGGAATATATGCTGTCGATCACTTATCCGGATCGGCCTCCAAATTAGCCCTGATAGCTCCGAGCTCATGTTTAACCGCCAGTTTGCCTGACGAGCGAGTCGGTCGAGTTCGCCGCGTCCAGGGATTCCTTTGCCAAGTATCGTCTGTTTGTGATCGGCGGGTTCAGATAGGGGGTTTCAAATGAAGTTTGACTATGTCGTCCGGGACCGATCGGTCCCCAGGTTCTCCCAAGCGTTCGCGTCCAGTTTCATTCTCGCCTTACTGGCGGTATTCACGGGCTGTTCGTCTCCGGAACCCGGAGCTTTGTCAGCAAACTCAAATGCACCTGATGAATCGCGCCCAGAACACGGTTCCGGCAACGACAATATTGCTGACCCATGGGTACTGCGAGTCTCACAACTAAGCGACAACAAGACGCCGCCGGACCCGGCGCCTGGCAGTTTTGGCTTTGACAGGGAAAGCGGCATTTTCCGGCATCCGTCGATGACGCGCGATTCTCATGATCCGCATCCCTTCGATGGCACGCTGCCAAATTGGGATTCGAACGACTACGCAATGAACATGCGTGTCGAGGCCTATTACCCGATAACCGTAGAACCGTTTCACACCTGGCAGAATATCGTCGATTTTGATGGTCGAAGATATCTCTATCAGTATGTCCGTCGGGATCTTAAGATCATGGATATCACTGATCCCCTGGACGTGAAAGTGTTATTGACGAGAGGGCACACATGGGGGCCCCAGGGCGAAGGGGAAGACGAAAATCCGTACCCGGATGGCGACATGTTTGGTGCCGCGTCAATTCAGTGGAATGCATCACTTGCAAAATACATCATGGTGCAGGCATTCGAGATTCGACGGTTTGGCCTGTTGAACGACAAGTACTCAGAGCCGGAACTCGTCGACAGGATTCGTCACAGCAATCACCTGAAAGGGTTCAAGGTTTACGCGATGAATGGCCCTCTGCCGGAGGACTGGGAATTGCTGGCCGAACGTACTACTGACTACGAACATCCGGATGCGCCGATTGGCGAGCAACAAGGGTCGGGAGTCAGGGATATTCCGGCCTATTTCGGGGGGCAATATATGTTTGTAGCGGCGGCGCCAAGCGCTAGCCATGCGTTAACCGAATACCCCAACGACCTATATTCAGCCGGCTATCAGTCCTGGGACATGTCCGATCCGGCCAATCCGAAATTCCTCGATCAGCTGAATGTCGATGGACAAATAGCGGGCGATCCTGCTCACGAAGCTGATTACGTGGAGAATCCGCGCGCGGGGAACCGAACGTCATGGATGGGTGCTCGAATGTCGCTTTTCATTCCGACGCCCGTCGAGGAAGGCGGTAAATACGGTTACGCGGCGATGGGTGGTCTCGGGTTCTACGTTGTGGATATTTCGGATCCGACTGACATGCAGGTCGTCGGTCACCTCGAATTCGAACCAAGCGTTGCCGGCGTTGAGAGCGATTACGTCGATGTTACGCAGGTGGAGAAGACGGGCATCGTTTATATGAGCGGGTACCCATTGAATGAGGACTGCTGGGAACCATATAAAGACATCTTCATGATTGACGTCAGCGCTCCGGAAAAGCCGGTGGTGATCGGTGTGTTGCCCCGACCCGAACCACCGACCGAGGCTGCATTTTCAGACTTCTGTCAACGTCGTGGCAGCTTTGGGCCAAAGCGTTCCGGCTACTACACGCAACCCGGTACGCCGCGCGAGGGTATTCTGCCATACAATTTTTACAATGCTGGTCTGCAGGTTTTTGATGTCAGCGACTCTGGGGATCCGAAAGTTGTAGCGTACTTTGTGCCAAGATTCGACGAAGAACGTGTGGTTAGCTACGCAATGGGAAATTTGTCTCATGGCGTCTACGTAGAATATGACCGAAATTTGTTCTGGCTCTTTACCAATCACGGAATCTATTGTTTATCGAGCCCTGTCCTGGGTAAGCCGAACCTCGGGCCTCCCGCTGAGCCCTGGCCGAAACGATAGACTGCATCGGCGACTTGTCCAGGCTGCTATTGAAAACTGTGCCGCTTTTTGCGCTTCCCTGTGAGTCCGAATCGTTGGTCATGCTAATATCCGTCGACAATAAAAACATCCAGGGAGCGACAATCGTGAAATCAATTCGGTGGATTCTTGCAATTCCATTCCTCGCCCTGATTTCTTGCGGCGAAAGTCCGCAAGTCGAGGCGCAGGTCGTATCGGATGCGCCCAATACGCCATTCAAGCTGGCGACTTTCAATCCAGGTAATCACGAGTATGTCGGCCTGGTTCTCGGTGGCCGTATTCTCGCAATCAATGCTGCAAATGAAGCGCTGGTTACAGAAACTCTGATTCCTGAAATGAAGTTGCCGCAGGATATGCGAACGCTAGTTGAAGAATATTCGACCGTTAATGGTCGTCTTTACCAGATAGCAAACTACTACAGCGAAAAGGGTACAGACGGGCTGGATTTCGCATACGACATCGAAAGGATATCGATCGAGGCACCAATTAAATATCCCTGGAACATTGTCGCCGCGGCGGCAAATTATAAAGCGCATGCCACCGGCATGGCAGCCGATGAAGACGAGCCAGGCGAGGAATCCGCGGCCCCGCGCCGTGGTGGATTTGACGCATCCCGGGTTGCCGAGATTGTTCCCGAACGCGATGCGCCGGTCATGTTCGCGAAGTCACCCCGTTCGTGCATTATCGGAACTGGCGAACCTTATTACATTCCTCCCGGGCGAGAGCGTATCGACTGGGAAGGTGAGATGGCGATTATCATCGGAAAGCCTGCCTACCTGGTTTCGAACGATGATGCCCATGACCATGTTTTCGGTTACAGCATCATGTACGACATGAGTGATCGAGGAGGTCGAACGCGCGAAGTCTCGATGTTTCCCGGCCCGAACTGGTTTGACAGCAAAAGTACAAACCGATGTGCGCCATTCGGTCCCTACATTGTTCCGAAAGAATTCCTTCCTGACTTCGACAAGCTTCGATTGGTCACCCGGGTAAACGGTGAAGTTATGCAGGACCAGACGACCGCGGACCTGATCTGGAACGAGGCCAACCTGGTTCGTTACACGACCTCTATCCTGATGCTATATCCCGGAGACGTGATCGCAACCGGCACGCCATCTGGTACAGGTGCGGAACGTGGTGTGTTCCTGAAGCAGGGCGATGTTGTGACGATCGAACTTGAAGGCGTGGGAACACTGGTGACCCCGATAGAAGCGTATCCAGGTGAGTCGGGCAACTAGGCGCCGTTTATTTCATGCCAGGCGATACGCAATCGAAAAAGGTTTCTAAAACAGACTTGGCGACGCGTCGGTCATTTCTGAAAAATATGGCGCTGGCAAGTACAGTGGCATTGTCAGCGTGCGCCGGTCAGGATGCGAAAGAATCTCCAGTCTGGCTCGGCATGAGCCAGAAAGAGCTTGATGATGCCTATTCGCAATTTATTTACGCACCGAATATTGCACAGGTTATCGATCGCTGGGAGTCGAATAGCGAACTGGTTCGAGGGCGTCTGGGTAAGCCGTTGAAATTTGCATACGGTGCGGAGTCGGTCGAGTCCCTGGATGTCTTTCCGGCAAATAAAACCAACGCGCCCGTGCATATCTTTATTCACGGCGGCGCCTGGCAGCAGGGAACTGCGGAAAGTTATGCTTTTCCGGCAGAGTTGTTTGTTAACGCCGGTGTGCACTATGTGGTTCCGGATTTCAGCTGGATCCAGGATGTGGGCGACAGTCTTTATCCGATTGCCGATCAATTACGTCGTGCGGTTGCCTGGGTCTATCGCAATGCAGAAGAGTTTGGTGGCAATCCGGATCGAATATACCTGTCGGGGCATTCGTCCGGCGCTCACCTGGCCGGTGTCATGCTGACGACGGACTGGCAGACGGATTTCGGCCTGCCTGCAGACCTCATCAAGGCGGGGTTGTGCTGTAGCGGAATGTTCGACCTCAAACCGGTCAGGCTTTCGAAACGTGGGGAATACATCCGGTTCACCGACGAGATGGAAGACGATCTGAGCCCAATCAGGCACCTGGATAAATTGAGCACGCCGCTAATCGTGGCTTATGGCAGTTACGAAACGCCTGAATTCAAACGCCAGGCCGACGAGTTCGTCAGGGCTGTTTCGGAAGCGGGCAAAGATGTCGAGTTGATCGTTGCGGAAAACTACAACCACTTCGAAGTAATTGAAACGCTCGCCAATCCCAACGGGATTCTTGGCAGGGCCGTTCTCGGGCAGATGGATATCCGCGTCTGATGACGTTTATGAACTACTGGTCAAAGTCTGGCTGGTTTTCGAAATAGCTTTCCAGTGCGCCGTCGAATTGCAGGCCGCGATAAAATGAATCCGGGTCACATGGCGCATAGATCATTTCCTGATCATTGGAGCGAGTCCATTTAAGGCGTTTGACGATTGGCCGTTCGTAGTACGTTGGGTCGTGCAATGTCGCTTCCATGATGAGGTCGTTCTTTTCGTCAAGCCACAATCTTTCGACGATCTTCGCCTTGCTCGAAATCGGCTCCAGGTTATGAGTCAAAACAGATTCAGTCAGGTTTCGCGTGTCAACTACGAGCGTCGATCCGTCCCAGGCGGCGATGGATTCGCCCATTGAACTATGCTCCCGATCGTTACTGTGTTCGCTTCTGTCGAGCCAGAGGCGCCTTACCACGTCTCCGTTTGCATACAGCATTGTCAGGCGGTTCGTGCCTGCAATAATTTCGAGATTGCCTCTGCGAGTTTGCCTGCGCATTGGCCCGGCTGACATGCATCGCAGTACCGGATCATAAGCCCCTTTTTTATAGTCCTGGTGTCGGGCTTTTCCGGCTTCGTTAAGTTGCGCATTGGTGCGACCGAGGGGGCCCAGGACGATCGATCGCTCCCATACGCCGGTCAGGTCGACTGGCGCCGCAGGCGCAGGCGGTTTCGGGCCCCAAAGCTCCGACGAGGTTCGAACGGCAGAAAATGTCTCTGCATCCAGCTCTGGAAAATTGCTGTATCCGGCGATGATGTTGACTGCACCTTCAATGTTGCCGCCCACTACTTTGCCGGTTAACTGCAGCTTGACCGGAAATCCGGGACGATTTTCGCGATCCAGAACCATGATGAAGGAATCTCTGCCAAAATTTACTTCGATCACTTCGCCATCGAGAATGGCTCGGAGATTGTCACCGTCGCGCATAAATTGAAGATGTAGCGGGGCACCAGGCAATT
>JAHEFD010000149.1:1327-5263 GCA_024640345.1 Woeseiaceae bacterium | reverse complement strand
GGAATATTTTCAGGCGGTATCACCAACTTGTCGGTTGGCGCAAATTACCAGTTATCAGATCATTTTGGGCTTGGCGCGAAGTACCAGGATCTCAATTTCCGGCTTGATATCGACAAGAACACGTGGCACGGGAGACTGGACTCAGGGTATACAGGTGCTTTCGTCTATGTCAGTGCTAACTGGTAGGGATAGCCGGTAATAGTCTGCGAGCGATGTATCGAGCCGCGTTGTCAGGACCTCTCGATTTTCTTCCGGTCCTTCGCGGATCGAGCTTCGTCCAACGGGTTTTTTCCGTAGTCGATGGACCACAACACGGCATTGGCAAAACAGAAAAATATTGCCATAACACAAGCAATTCCCATGTAGCCGATTCCTGCCGCGAGGCCGACGCATATAGCGGAAAAGATATAGATACCGTCAATCGGGTCCCTTAATGTCACGCGAAACCTGACGGCGGCCACGAGTGCGGCAAGCCCAAAAGCAAGGGCAAGACTGTCTTGTATGAGCAAAACGATGGTTGTGGCACAAATCGGGAGCACAATCAGCGCTCGTACAAAGGTCTTGCGATAACCTGTTTCTTCCTGCGTTGCCTTATAGGTCCAGGTTATTGGCAACATTATAATCATCGTCAACATCAGGCTGATACTTAGGAATAGCAAAATGAAGCCTGCGTTCTCGGCTGTTATAGAGATTTGGACCTGTCCTTCGGCATTCTCGATCACTGAGGGCAGCGCCTGCGAGTTTCTGGAACCATCAATCCGTGCCATCTCGATGGCATCCGTTCCGGATATTGGCAGCCAGTTAAGCGCTTCCGGGGTGATCAGGGCAATCGAGGAAACAGCGCCAATCAAAATCGTGAAATAGACGATTAACTGGACAAACAGATTACGTGGGGTGGCTGCTCTAAACATACAGATACCTTGGTTTTGTTGTGTTCGTGAAATTCTACAGAAGATTGCATAGTATTCTTAAAATACCGGCCGCAATTTCGAGCACCGGCAAGCAGAGCGATGAAAAATCAATGACCGGAGAAAATGTTATCAAAAGAATAGCGGCTTTTATGCTGATCGGGATCCTGTCTTTACCGGCATTGGCAGATAAAACTGACGTAGTCGTCTTGCTTAACGGCAACAGTGTCACCGGAGAACTCAAAGCCCTTGAGTTCGGTCTGCTTCGTTACAGTACCGATTCGATGGGAACGGTCAATATCGACTGGGAAGACATTGTCAGCATAACGAGCAATCAGGACCTGCAAATTGAGCTTACGGACGGAACGCGTTATTTCGGCGATCTGTTGCCGACAGAGGAACGTTTCAATATCCGTGTGAGAACCGAATCCGTGGAGCGAACGATCCAGGCCCAGCAGGTTGTGCGCATCACACCGATAGAAACAAGCGAAAAATTCCTGGCGAGACTCGACGGCTCCTTTAGTCTTGGCATCCAGACGCAGAAATCCAGCGGCGTAACAACATCAAACCTCGCAACCGATGTCAGTTACAGGACCCGACGTTACCTCGTCGGGCTTCGACTTAACTCATCGGTAACCGATCAACCCACCGAGCCTACCAAGGCCAGGCAGGGGATCAGTCTCAACTACCAGAGGTTTCGTCCCAATCGTTGGTTCACCGACTGGTTTACTGGCTGGGAAAAGAATGACGAACTTGGTATCGCCGGACGAACGTCAGCGGGCGGCGCCCTGGGCCGTTATTTGACGCAAACCAACAAGAGCCAGTTTTCGATGACAGCTGGCTTACAGGGTGCCCGATCTTCATATGAAGGCGTGGACGAAAGCACGACCGAGGCGGAAGGCAGGTTTGAATTCAGGTACCTGCGCCGCAATCTGTTGCCTGAAACGTCGCTGACATTCACTTCGACGGTATACCCGTTACTGGAAGACTTCAGCCGTTATCGCGCCGAGTCGGACCTGAGTTTGAAACGAGAAGTGTTTGAGGACCTGTTTCTCGAGCTCGGCGTTGGCTTTTCCTATATCAGCGATCCGCCGACAGGTGCGGCAAGTTCGGACTATATTGCGACGACCTCGCTGGGCTACTCATTCTAGCCGCACACAATCGCCACGCGTTGATTGGTCCGCCTGGTTCAATTGTATCGATTTGTATCCCCGCTAGCGGGACTCGAGTAGGAAGCCTTATAATGACCTGCTCAGTCAAAATAACTTGTTGGAGAGTTTGATGAACAGATTAAAAATTGCGGCACTGGCTGTGCTTGCATTCTCGTTTGCGGGTTGCTCGTCGACCCCCCAGTTTCAGTCCGGCGATGAGGCCGAAGTTACTCATGATGGGCTCACCCGGCTAGACAAGACTGTATTGGATGTGGTCTGGGCAAGAACCGATATCGACCTCTCGGGCTACAAAAAGATAATGCTCGACGGGGTGGGCGTTGAGTACCGGCCTTCGAAAGGCCCGTTTAGTGGCCGGGCCGGATCTTCGTCCACGTCAATTGCCAGGTCGTCCGCCAAGGATTACCAACTGGATGATGCGACAAAGAAGGTGTTCGAAGACGAAATAGCAGGTGCCTTTGTCGAAGAAATGGCACGAAGCGAAAAATACGAAATTGTTGATCAGCCAGGTCCGGATGTTCTGCTCGTACGCGGTGGATTGCTGGATGTGGTATCCATGGTTCCACCGGAGCCGATGGGCCGTGGCGCGATTTTCATCGACAGCGTTGGAGAAGCGACGCTCGTACTTGAGCTGCGCGACTCGGAAAGTAATGCGATTCTTGCGCGCGCCGTTGACCGACGGGCTGCGCAATCGACTGGTACGTTTACGGAGTCGAACCGGGTAACCAACCGGGCCGAAGTTCGCCGCCTCGGACGCAGATGGGCGAGCACGCTGCGAAGTGGTCTCGAGACACTAATCGGCAGCGACTGATTGGCGAGGCAACACGAGCGGCGATCGGCCGCTCGTGTGTCTTTTGCCTGCCACAGGCAATTGACCCGATGAGCTTACTGTTTAAATCAAGGTACAATAAACGGACCGATCGTCAATAATCTGGAATTCTGCTGATGGGTGTCCGCCCGGAAAAGCGCTGGCGAGGAGTTCGGTGGTCGATTTTTGCGATCATTTCGTTTGTTTGCCTATTGATTACCTGGCTGTTCACTACCGACCTGGGTTTGTTCAAACCGCAGATAGAACGCCTGGTTAGCAATAGCATAGGCCGCGAATTCGCAATCGACGGTGAGCTCGACATTCACCTCGGGAGCTCAATAACCGTCAGTGCTATTGAAATCAGCCTGCAAAACGCTGACTGGGCCGACGCGTCAGAGATGCTGACCATTGGAACAGTTTCTGCAAGCGTGAACCTCAGGTCGATTTTTTCCCCCACTTTGATCGTCGAGCGAATCTCTGTCGCTGATGTCTCACTTTTGCTTTCCGAGAACGAAGCAGGCGACAAGAACTGGGATTTCCCGGTCCCAGCCACCGATGACGGTTCTGCCGATGAAGACGACAGTGCATTCGGCATTTTGGTCGAATCGCTTGAGCTCGATGCTATTCAAATCCTTTACAGAAATGCGCATCGCCCGGAGCCGATAGATCTCAACATCATTGCGCTCAGGCAACAGCAGAAAGCTGACGGCATGCTCGACACCTCAATAGAGGCGACAATTAATTCGCGCAAAATTGAACTGAAAGCTAACTGGGGGACCTGGGATAACCTGCTTGCAGGACAAAATGTCGCGTTCGACCTGCGCGGCCAGCTTGACACAATTGCAGTGGAGGCGAGGGGCAATATTGACGACCTGCAGAACCCCAACCGACCAGAGTTCGACTTCAGCGTAAGCGGCCCGGAAGTTGCTGACTTGTCTGCGATGCTGGGACTTGGCAGGGTCGGTCAGGGCGATATCGACATTGCCGGGTCATTGCATGCCGAAACCGGTAACTCGCTCAATTTCAACGTTGAGGGAAACCTGGGAGAGAC
>JAHEFD010000149.1:0-1227 GCA_024640345.1 Woeseiaceae bacterium | reverse complement strand
ACTTGGCAGCTCGCGTATGGAGCTCGAAGGTGCGGTCAGCAGGAGCGCCGATCTTTCCGGGACGCAACTCAGTTTTCGTGGTGGCGGTCCGTCAATGGAAGAACTGTTTACCGGCATTGAAAACGTCAAAGTGTTCCCGGGCTCCTTTGAAGCTGCCGGCAAGGTCAGGCTCGGCAAGGAGGAAATATCGGTCGAAGGTTTCAAGTTAGAACGTCCACGCGGCAAAATTGCGCTGGACGCAAAAATTGGACGGCCGTTCGAATCAAATCGCCTGGAAATCAGTCTCGATGCAAGCACCCCTGACCTTCGCTCGTTGTTCAGCAACATGGCTGGCCTCGAACCGGATGTCGCTCCCTTTTCGATGACTATCCGTGCCAAACGCGACGGCGACAGTTGGTCGCTGCAGCCAGTGAGTGCGTCGATTGGCGATGCAACGGTCGAAGCGAAGGGCGAATTGATCCTGGAAGATCAGAATGTATCCGGCCAGCTCCGTCTCAAGGGTGAAGTGCCCAACCTGGCAAATCTCGGCCTGTTTCGTGAGCGGCGTCTGAAAGCTCAGCCATTGAGCTGGAGCGGGACATTGACCGGGCAGCGCGACCGCTTGACCGCCGACGATCTGGCAATCCGAATTGGCGAAGACAATATTTTCGGGCGCCTGAGTTATCGGTTCGAGGATGTTCCCGACATCGAGCTTGACCTGCGCGCGGACACCCTTTCCATTCTCCCTTTATTCGATCCCGCAGCGGAAGAGGAAGAGCATGAGGAAGAACAGGCCACAACTTCCAGGCCGAAAGACGCTCGGGTTATTCCGACCACGCCAATTGCGACTGGCCCGCTGAAACTGGTCAACGGGAAGTACGATGTTGTTATCGGCGAACTCAATCGTAATGAATTAGTCGCAAAGAATGTGGAAATCCGTGGTTCACTTCGCGATGGTGTGATGAATCTCGACACATTCAACCTGGACACACGTGGCGGACACGTTCATGCGAGCGGGTCGTTGGCAGCGCTAACCGATGACATGCAGGCGAGCCTGGATTTTACAGGGCGCAATTTAGGTCTCATCCCCGCCGGTGACATTCCCAATAGCGCTGACATTGATCTGATCATCCGGACACGGGGTATTCACGCCGGTCAGCTTGCTGGCAACGCGAATGGTTTCTTCGTATTCAATGCGACCGGCGGCCAAATTAAACGCAACGAATTACTGGATTTGCTATACGGTTC
>JAHEFD010000148.1:2620-5304 GCA_024640345.1 Woeseiaceae bacterium | reverse complement strand
CTACGATGCAAGAGATGGCAACGACTCATTCGGCCGATGCGTGGAAAACCTATGCTTTTTGGGCAATGTGGGTCGGCGTTGCGTTCTTCGCGGTTTACCCGACCTGTAACTGGCTGACCTCTCTCCGAGGAGACTACTTCAGCCTTTACCTGCCCGTTGAAACAAAGCTGCCGTTCGTGCCCGAGTTCATGCTGATCTACCTTTCGATGTACGTCGTGTTCATGATGCCGCCATTCTTTCTGCAGGCGGCAGAGCTGACTGCCCTGGGTAAACAGCTGATCGCCGGGACGCTGGCTTCCGGGCTGATCTTCATGTTGCTACCGACCAGGCTTGGGTTCGTCAGGCAGGTTCCGGAGAGCGAGTTTTTCCGTCCAATCTATTCGACAATGTTTTCCGTGGACCTGCCACACAATATGGTCCCCTCATTGCACGTGGTTTTCAGCGCGCTCATTTTGCTGGCACTGGCAAGTGCAACGGCCGGTGAGCAATTTAAAACATGGTGGTATGGCTGGCTAATTGTGATCTGCGCGTCTACATTGCTTGTACACCAGCACCACCTGATCGATGTAGTAGCGGGCCTCGCACTGGCCGTCCTGCTCCGAAAAATAATCGTAAAGAGAGAAATATCATGAACAAAATCATTGTGGCCTTGTGTTTAATACTCGGAGGTACGGCGGCGTATTCCGCCGAAGAAGCCGATCACGCGATTCACGAGGAACTCCGTGCCCTGCTACAGGGTATGCAGCAGGCAATCAATGCCAAAAGATACTCTGACCTGGAACCCTATTTCCATGAGAACTTGCGCGTTACGACGATTAACCAGGAGGTCATCTCCGAGCGCTCCGAGATTACGGATTATTTCGAACGCTGGTTCGGCGAGGGCGGTTACCTTGCATCACTCGAGATCTCGTTAACAGCTGATGACACGACGGAACTGTATGGCGACAAGACATACGGAATCGTCCGCGGCACCGGAAACGAGAAATACGTGTTGGCCGACGGGCGAGCATTCGACATGGTCACCCGCTGGACCGGCACCGTGGTCAAGGACACCGACGGACAGTGGCGCATCCTGGCGTTGCATATCGGCACCAATTTTCTCGATAACCCTATTTTGAGCGTTGCGGAATCATCGTTGAAGACTTTTGCGGCAGGTGGTGCACTGGCAGGTCTTGTCCTCGGCTGGCTTTTCACCTTCCTTTACATGCGACGCAGGAGAGGCGGAGCCTGACCTGCTGCACATTGCGCAGGCGAGTCGATCGGGGCCGTTTCTAGCCAGGTAACGAGTCGTTGTGCATGGGCGGCGCAGGTCTCGCGCCGCCCCACAGGCTGAAGTAGATACTCCAGAAGGTCGGCCTCGCATCCGTCTCCTCGACCAGTCCGGGGAGATATGTCCAGGGCGCCTGCGGGTGCCGGTGATGCGCCAGGTGATAGTGATAGTTGAGCGCGATGGCACTGGTGACCGGCAGCACTTTCAGGTTCCAGGCGCCGTTGACGATGTCCCTCGGGCTCCACGCGTGATCGACATATTGCAGCGCGGACCAGTGCACCGCAAAGGCCCCGTAACAGAGCAGCCAACCCTGCCAGTTCAGATCCAGCAATACAAAAACCAAAACCTGGTAGGTGAAGGCCAGCAAGCACTCCAGCCAGATTCGAAATTTAGGGAGTACATTAATTTCCCTGACGTAGTGTTCGAAACCAAGCGACCTGGCCGGTCCCTCGACAAACCACTTCGACGCATAAAGCCACGGACACAGCAAATAAATCAGGTTGCTGAGCGGAATGCAGAACCAGTACAGGCCGAACAGGTTGCCGAGATAAATACTGCGAGTCTTCGCGATTCTTGACTCCGTCGGCAGGTAGTAATCGTAAAGCTCTTCGTCCGTCCTGTTGCGGCGGTGATGACCCAGGTGAGCCACTCTTTGCAGGGTAAACGACGTCGGAAATACGGCGCCGGCCAGGATGCCGAAGAGATCATTTCGCCGCTTGTTCGGTGAAAAAACACCGTGCACCGCTTCGTGCATGATGGAAAACGGCAAGTGGTTCACCAGCGAGAAGATCACCGCAGCCAGTATCGCCCAGCCAAGCGGAGCATGAGAGCCGAGCCACAGCAACGACCATATTGCCGGAAGTGACAGCGCGAACAGAAACACATTGGTCTTTTCAGGAATGGAATATTTCGAATTCACCGCTTGCATCACGACGCGTCCTTGGTGACCGGGTGGCAACCCGAGTGTCCGTGCACTTTGAACGACCGCCGGCGATAACCCCATACGGGAAAAGCAATCGACAATATCAATATCAGGACGAACAGCCCGGCAAATCCTGGTCCGTCGAGCGCTCCGCTTGCTGCGACACGTTCGGCGACGCCGACACCGGCACCGTAAACAAGACCGAAGCCGGCGAAAAACCATGGCCCATAGTCCATCGCCACCGCTGCCGAATCCTTGCCATCCGCCCAGGGCTGGTTGTAGACACGCAGAATTCCGGAATCCAGTGCTTTCACATCGTAGAGGATATTACAAAAGCCCAGTACCGATGCGAATACGATGCTGGTCTTTAAGATATCCCCGAGACCGTCGGCGGCTCCCGGGTAACAGGCCCATGCGATCGTCGCGGTCGCGCTGCCGAAGACAAATCCGTGATGGGGCCGAAACCGCCCGAGCCGGAACCGGGTATCGAAT
>JAHEFD010000148.1:0-2520 GCA_024640345.1 Woeseiaceae bacterium | reverse complement strand
GATATCCCCGAGACCGTCGGCGGCTCCCGGGTAACAGGCCCATGCGATCGTCGCGGTCGCGCTGCCGAAGACAAATCCGTGATGGGGCCGAAACCGCCCGAGCCGGAACCGGGTATCGAATTCCCACACCTTCAGTATGTTCGTGCCGACGCCCGGGACGATGTACGCATACAGGACCGGAATCGCCCAGGCGATCAGGGTAAGCCAGGTATTGCCGTCATAGGTCTTCCACCACAGCGCGAAAGACAGCGGCGTCAACACCGCCGGCGCGACATACTGGTACCACTCGAAGAGGCGCTTCTTCAATCCAGCCCGAATCGCATGAGGTGCTTCTTGTACACCTCCTTGCGGAACAAGGTGGTGTATCTCCAGTATGCGGCGACACTCCACAAGGTCTTGAGGTTGGTCTTGATATCGGAAAAACGATAAAACAGGGAAGAGACGTTGTTGAATCGCTTTCTCGCCTCATGACAGGCGTCGGTCAGTTCGTCGGCGGTCAGCCTGACCGGTGCAAAAGCAGCCTGGTTGAAACGGTATTCGGGGTGCAGCCACCATTTGCCGTCGAACAGCAGTCGTCCCTGCTCTTCCAGCTTGCGGTAAAGAGGCGTGTTCGGATAAGGCATCAGGATATTGAACGCAGCGAACGTAAATCGACTTTTAAGCGCGAACTCCATGGTCGCCATGATCGAATCGTAGGTGTCGTTGTCGTAACCCAGCGTGAAGGCAGCCCAGGTTTGCATGCCATATTCCCGCAAAACCTTAATCTCCCGCTCGTAGTTCGAAAACTGGCCGATGTTCGGCGACTTCTTCGACTCCTTGAGGCTCGCATGGGTAATCGACTCGAAACCGGTGACGTTCCCGACGTTCCCGCTGTCCGCCATCAGCCTCATGATTTCCGGCTCGCGTGTCAGGTCGAGGCTTGCCTGGCTGAACCAGCGAACTTTCATCGGGATCAGTTCGCGACAAAGCTCCTTCAACGCCTTCCTGTCGGAGCCAATGTTGTCATCGACGAAGAAAATAAATTTTCGTTTCTGCGACTCGATCTCATGCAGCACCTCATCTATTCGTCGAATGTAGTGTTTCTTGTCGAAGTACTGGCTGACGGCGCAGAAACTGCAGGCAAACCGGCACCCGCGTGAATATTGCATCAGCGCCATCGGCAGATAACCCTTGCCCTCGAAAATCTCGCGCCTCGGCAGTGCGCCGCCGATCTGCCCGACCCCTGGCGGTCCGTCGTAGCGCTCCCTGAGACGACCGTTTCGAGCATCGTCGACGACCTGCGACCACAAGGTCTCGGCATCCCCGAGGAAAATGCTGTCCGCATGGTCCACGCATTCGTCGGGCAGGAGCGTCACATGCATTCCGCCGAGAATTACCGGCACGCCGCGTTTTCGGTATTCATCGGCAATTTCATACGAGCGCCGGGCTGTATAAGTCTCGACAGTGATGGCAACGAGATCGGTCGCGTCGTCGTAGGGAATTTGCTCCATGCGATCGTCATGCATCACCACGTCGACGTCAGGCGGCGTCAGCCCGGCCAGGACACCGAGCATGAGCGGCTCCATCCGTGCCTCGTCCACATAGAGACTATGTTCGCGTCGACCGATATTGGGCTTGATCAGCGTTACTCGCATACACCTATTCCCCCAGCAGACGGTGCTGCTTCCGATGAACTTCCTTTCGCGATATGACGTTTGCGAGACCTACCATGGACGTGCGGAAAAGATCGAACTTCGCACTGGTGCCGAACACTCTCGTTGCTATCGATTTCCACGAATAAAAAGCCCTCTTTGCGTCGAAACATTTTTCCGAAAACTCTGACGCCGTCATGTTCTTCGGCGTAAATATCGGATCGCCATAGCGATAGTTCTTGTCTGTCCACCATTCGGGGAAAATGAGCCTGCCCTCCTCGTTCAGTCGATTATAGAGCTTGGATCCCGGAGTCGGAGTGAGCGGATTGAAATTCGCGATTTCCAGCCTGGCTTCCATCGCGAAATCCAGGCTCTGTTGAATCGTCTCTGCCGTATCGGCGTCGTAGCCGAAGACGAAAGTGCCGTAGATAGCGATGCCGCGCTGGTGAAATTTCTCCACGACGCTCAGGTAATCGCCCGCGACCCGGTTCCAGCGTTTGCCCATTTGCCTGAGATTCAGTTCCGACAGCGACTCGAAGCCGACCAGTGCAAATACGCAACCGGCCTCCGCCATCCGGTCCAGTAATTTATCGTCCTTGGCTACGTCGATACTTATCTGGCATGACCAGCGAAGACGCAGAGGCTTTATCGCTTCGAGCAATGCATTCAGCGCTGCGACAGAATTGAAGAGATTGTCGTCGACGAAAAAGATGAGCCGATTCCGGCTGACGCCGGCCAGCTCTTTCGCCACGCTCTGCGCATCGCGCTGCCGGATGTTGTCCTGGTAGAAAGTGCGAATGGAACAGAAATCGCAGGCAAACCGGCAACCTCGACCGTATTGCACCAGTTCGACGGGCGGGTACTTCTTGCCTTTGAATATGCTGCGGTC
>JAHEFD010000147.1 GCA_024640345.1 Woeseiaceae bacterium | reverse complement strand
CGGCATCGCCGGCACGGCCGATGTTCGCGTGACGACCGTTGCCGAATCCCGCCCGGTACGACAATCCGAGTTTACTGTCGGGCAACGTCCCCTCGGCCAGCAAACCCACGAAATGGATAGGCAGTATTTTCGAGCCGAACTTCACCATTTCCGGCCTGCTGGTGGTTGTCTGCAGCCAGGCGCCATGATGAAAAGCCGAATTCCAGTAACCAATCGGCGTGTGGTAGCGTCCGGCGGATACTTTCAGCCGGTCCGAGAAATCGTACTTGACGATGAGGCGCTCCAGCTCCATTGAGTAGCCCGAATCGCGGCCGGTCGCACTGATCTCAGAGAATACGCCCAGCGACTGTCCGAGGTATGCGCTCAGGTGCGCAACAGCCTGGCCGATAACAAATCCGTCATTATTATTTCCATCCTGGGAAATATAACTGACATCGCCAAACCCCATCACGTGAAATTCTGCGCCATCCGAGCTCGAAGAGACGATTTCATCGAAATCATTGAGGTCGTAGTTCTGCGCATGCACGACAGGGACCGCGAAACACGGCGCCACCAGCAATATCAACGTTTTTGTCAGGAAGCGATTAGTCATTATTATTGAGTGCAGTCCTGGGGTACGTGCGCGAGCATAGCACAACCTTTTTTGAGCCGCAGCCATGTTTATAGCCCGCGCCTGCTATAATTTCCCGATGAATTTCATCGACATGCAAAGCGTTCTTCATGGCAAAAAATAGCGCATCAGACTGGTTACCGAGAGTCCTGTTCGAATCTTTCCTGATCACGGTCAGCATCCTGGTCGCCCTCGCGCTGGATGAGTGGCGTGAAAACCGCCAGCACGCAGAGGCGATTCAACAGGCACTGTCCAATTTCGCCAGCGAGATCCAGCGAAACAAGGCTCGCATTGAAGATACCGCACCATTCAATCGCGGCCTGCTGGAGGTGCTGCGTAATCGCTACGAGACAAAGGATATCGGGTCAGTCGACGACTACGTCAACATGGTTGAAAGCTATGCCCCGGCCGAGCTTCGCACGACCGCCTGGGAGACTGCCCTGGCTACCGGCTCACTCGCGGAAATGCAATATGACCTCGTGTCTGTCCTGTCCTTTACTTACGGCAAACAAGGCGAATACCAAGTCGCCACCCAGTCCGGAATGTCCGGCCTGACCAGCCTGCAAAACCTCGCGGGCGATCGACTCGAACTCGCGACATACAATGCCGTGCGTTACCTCAACGGTATCAGCAGCCTGGAATCCGAGCTAAATGACATTTACAACGAAGCGCTTGGCGTCGTTGAGAACGCGCTGACTGCAAGCGACTGAATTACCGACTAAGTTACTCTCCGGGAGTCCAGTCGCAGCCGTCACATTGCGCAGACACGCCGTTTTCCTCCAGCACGGAAATAATCAGGTTCGTCCACGTCTCGTTTGGAATCCAGATCTTGTTCATGTCCGCTTTTGCAATGGCAACCGGCACGTCTTCGTACAAAACCCGGTACAGGAAGCTGAAAGCGGATGCGCGGAAGTTAGCCGCGCAATGCAACAATGTCTTACGATCCGGCTCTCTTTGCATCGCGCCCGCAAAAGCATAGAAATCTGACTTCGTCGGCTTATCCCAGATGACCGGTACCTGGATATAGTCCATTCCCAGCTCTTTGACAACCGCGTCTTCATCGGCGATTGCGTTACGGCCATTACTGAAAGCGATATACACCACTCGCTCAAATCCTGCGGCTTTGACCGCATCGAGTTGTTCTCGTGTCGGCTGTCCTGCGCTGGACAGGATAGGCGAATACTCAATGTAGTTCCGGATTTCCGACAGTTCAGCGCTCAGCGCCGATGCGACTGCGCCAAACATCAATATGAAAATCACAACCACCTGTTTTGGTAATGACATGCTGCTCTCCAAAAAATAACGACAGTCCTGAACGTCCGACCACACTTCAGGCAAATGATTCCTCGCAGTTCAGGGCATAATGCTATCGTCCGCCCACACGGCAAACTATCATAAGCGATTAATTCCCATAATGAGGACGATCATATGAAAAGATTACTGGCCGCAATCGGTTTGTTGTCGACGGGTTTCTCCGCCCAGTCTCACGAATACCTGAGCCTCGATGAACTGGGCAGCGCATTTGGCTGGGATTTTGAGAATGCGGAAATAAAATCACAGGCCGTTGCGCCGGGCCTTTACGTTCTTTTCGGAGTTGGCGGAAATGTTATGGCGTCAATTGGCGACCAGGGCGTACTGATGGTTGACAGCCAGTTTCCTGAAATGATCCCCCGAATTTCCAGGAAGATCAACGAACTGGGCGGGGACAAAATAGACTTCACAATTAATACGCACTGGCACTTCGATCATGCGAATGGTAATCCCCTGCTCGGCCGGGAAGGGACATGGATGGTTTCGCATATCAAGTCGCGCCGCATGATGGCCGGCGCACATGAAGTCAACCTTGTCGGCATGGTTTACGAGCAACCACCGCTCCCGATAGAGGCAATGCCGGTGATTACCTACACCGACGATATGCAGTTTCACTTTAATGGAGAGCTGGTCGAACTGCTGCATTTCGGCCCGGCGCATACTACCGGTGACACCGCGGTCATATTTCGAAACAGCAATGTCGTTCATATGGGAGATGTCTTTAATGCCAGCTATCCGTTCATTGATGCCGGCAATGGCGGCGATCTGAATGGCATGATTCGATTCTGCCGGGAAGTGCTGGCGCGTCTCGACGAAGATAGCGTCGTGGTGCCGGGACATGGCCCGGTTCTCGGTTACAGCGACATGGAACAATATGTCCTGATGCTGGAAACGGTGCGAAACAGGATCAACACGATGATCGGCCGGGGTATGTCGCTCGAAGACGTGATCGCCGCGAAACCGACTGCAGAGTTTGATGAAAAATACGGGAACCCCGCCAGGCTGATCGACCGCGGTTATATGAGTCTTTCTCGCTGAATCTTGCACTGTATCTCTATATAGTGGCCGCAACAGAAACAAACTGCGCTTGACGCAGCCGGGGGATCAGTGTCGTCAAACCAAACAGAGGCAGCCCATAAGCGGCATTTATTACGTGGCATCGGATTTGCCGGAGCCGCGACGCTCGTTCTGAATTCGATTATCGGTGCAGGTATTTTCGAGTTGCCCATGCGCGTAACAGAACGCGCAGGTTTGTTGAGTCCATGGCTGTTTCTCATCATTGGCATTTTAGTCATAACGATGGTCATGACGTTTGCCGAACTCGCCAGCTACTTCAAGGAATCAGGTGGCCCCGTCCTGTTCACCACCGCCGCATTCGGGCCCCTGGTCGGCTTCAGTACGGGCTGGATCCTTTTTATCAGTCGAATGACGGCATTTGCTGCTAACACGACCGTGATGCCCCGCTACCTCGGCGCTATCTGGCCCTGGTTTGGCAGCGGCATCGGGCGCGCATTGCTGATAATGACAATCTGCGGATCACTCACCTGGGCGAATTATGTCGGTTTGAAACAGGGCGTTCGAACGATGGTAATCATTACCTTCTTCAAGATGGTGCCACTCCTCCTGTTAATCGTCCTGGGCCTTCAGCATGTCAGTGGCGACACACTTTTCCCTGCCGATTTGCCAACCGTTGACGACCTGGGCGGCACGACGCTCCTGTTGATATATGCCTTTGTCGGATTCGAATCCGCCACCATCATGTCGGGTGAAACCCGGAACCCGAAGGCGACGTTGCCCCGCGCCCTGGTAATGACGCCGATCTTCGTTGGAATCTTCTATTTCCTCATCGTGGTCGTGTTCATTTCAGTATTGCCGGACCCTGCCGCGCCAGGCACTACGCTTATTGACGTTGGGCGTGAACTCATGGGTCCGCTCGGCGCGAGCCTGATCACATTGACAGCGTTCTTTTCTATCGGCGGCAACCTCTCAAGCATCATGCTTGCGGTTCCTCGCTTACCTTTCGCCATGGCGGAAAAGCGCATGCTGCCGCGCTGGTTTGGATACATTCACGAAAAATATGCGACACCCAGCAACTCAGTCCTGTTGCTCGGCGGACTCGGCCTGGCGTTTGCGCTTAGCGGCTCTTTTGGGTGGCTGGCGGAGGCAAGTTCCCTGACGCGTCTAATCTCTTACGTGCTTTGCATTGGCGCACTGCCCATCATTCGCCGTAACGCTACGGAGGAGGAACGCAATGAGTCGTATCGGCTTAAGGGAGGCTACACGATCCCGATGATTGCGATGGTCGTTTGTCTGTTCATTGGCGCACAATCAGAACTACGCTCCTGGGTGGTTACCGGAGGACTCCTGATTCTTGGCCTGATGTTTTATGCACTGGCGGCGCAACGGCGGAACCGTTGGGCGGATAGCCAGGGCTAGCTCAACAGCGGCGCAACACAATCCGCAGTGAATTCCCTGAAATTGCGAGCCGGGTGGCCTGTGAGTCTGTCAACATTATCGGTCACCAGATCACCCCAGCCGTCACCGTAGGCCGCCGAATATTCTGCAAGAAGACCGGCCATCCATTCACCAAGGCCCATCTGCAGCAGTGACGCCCGCACGTCGTCGGGAGACACGGCAATGTAGGAAATATGTCGGCCGGTGACGTCGCTCAGAATTTCCGCGACTTCACTGAAATTGATACTTTTTGGTCCGCCAATCTCAAGGACCTCGCCATCGAATTGATCGGTCATTGCCGCGGTTACAGCCGATTCTGCTACATCCCTGATATCAATCATCGCGAGCCTTCCATCTCCCATGCCCGCGTAAAAACAATTGTCAGCTTTGAGCGTCTCCAGCGACATGAAAATATTCTGCATAAAATAATTTGGCCGCAGAATCGTGTAGGTCAGCCCGGACTCCTGTAGCAAAGCGTCACATTCTCCGTGAAGACGAGTATTTTCGGTTCGCCCGTCCTTCGCAGCCTTTATCGCGGAAATGCGAACAATTTTTTTCACTCCCGACTGAATGGCAGCATCAATGATCGCGCGGTTCTGCTGAACACAATCGGGACCGGGAGGTGCCATGAGAATGATTGTATCCACTCCTGGCATCGCGGCACGCAACGTGCTGATGTCTTCAAAACTGCCGTTAGCGAGCTGAACAGCTGGGCCAAACCTATCTGCATTTTTTACCGGGTCACGCGTCATCGCCGTGACGACACAGTCCTGCCGGGCGGCCAGTATCGGAACAAGGATCGAACCAACATTTCCGGTCGCGCCGGTTACCATTACGGTCTTTTTCATTTTCCTGTCCTTGCATCGTCAAGTGCTTTAAGGCGCGCCGCCTCGAACTCGTCACCCACATCCCATTTCGGCATTTCATCTGCGTTTGCAATTGCAAGACCCGCCCAGAATCCGATGGACGCGTCGGAAATCATGCCGT
>JAHEFD010000064.1 GCA_024640345.1 Woeseiaceae bacterium | reverse complement strand
ACGGAGTTTCAAGGTTCGGCATCATCGTTAGTTTCGGTGGCGTTATTTAATCACGAATTACAATCCGTATCGAAACATTAAATCGAAGCGGTCGGCCTATTCCTGCTATCCTGCAACCGAAGCTTTTGCTGGATTCCGCAGTGATCACTGATCCTTATTTCTTTCTTACCGCGATTCCCGCGGTCCTCATTTATGGTATCGCGAAAGGCGGCTTTGCCGGCGGTCTCAGCATTATTGCCGTTCCGCTGATGGCACTTGCCATCCCGCCACTTCAGGCCGCGGCTATCCTGCTGCCAATTCTTTGCGTCATGGACCTGGTAGCTTTATGGAAATACCGGGGTAGATGGGTCCTGCCGGAGTTAAAACTGCTGATTCCCGCTTCGTTCATCGGCATTGCTGCAGGTGCGCTGCTATTCAGCCATTTGAGCGCAGCAATCATCAGGTTGATCCTTGGAACCATTGCGATCGTGTTTACGTTGCACTTCTGGGCGCAGAACTGGATAAACGCCGGTGTCAAACAACGGCACTTTGGCCCGGTCGTCGGCGTTGTCGCCGCCGCAACTTCAGGATTCACAAGCTTTATCGCCCATGCCGGCAGCCCACCGCTTGGCATGTATTTACTACGCCGGGGCCTTGATAAAACAGCCTTCGTCGCAACGACTGCGGTATTTTTCACGGTCGTCAACTACGTCAAACTGGTGCCTTATTCCTTGCTCGGCCAGTTAGACGCCAGCAACCTGAAAACATCGCTGGTGCTAATGCCTTTGGCGCCCATCTCGATCCTGATGGGTGTGTGGCTGCATAACCGTGTCAGCGAAAAGCTTTTTTTCGGTGTTGCATACGCAAGCCTGTTCCTGGTTGGCGTCAAGCTGATGTGGGACGGGATCTCTCAGGTCTGAACCTTTCCGAGACTACAAGGAATCCAACCGGCTTCGCACCTGAGGCACACGCAGGTAACGCCGCATCGTCGCAAGCGCCCGATGCGTGAAACCAGTTACTGCTGCCTGGACTACACACCGAACGTGTAAGCAGCATGGGAGTCCTGCAACTCCTCGTCAGCATTATCCGCTCGAACGTAAAACTCGCGACCACACCCGAACTGTATATTTAGCGTAACGAAGTATTGAAATTCAACGGCAGGAAAGCTGCCTGGAATCGTCCCTGGAGTTGATGCTGCATACCAAGTACATGATAGAGGGCCATGCCAGGGCATGAAATCGGGTTAATGAATTCCGGAGCACGATGCCCCACCGACAAACATCGCTGGAGAACTGGCGACCGAAACGATCGCGGGCCGGAAGCCACGCGCAGACCTAATGCTGCGAGCAGACCAAGCTGTCGCATACAACCAGTCGCAACATCCGACACAAACAATGCAGAACTTTGAGGTGATCCGATCCTGTTAGCTCGGGAGGACCCGCAACAAACAAGAAACTCCCACCCCGGATAGGTTGCTGCAGATCAAAAATCCGGCGACAACCAACCCAACCGGCCGAAACTAGTCGGCCATTACGTTTTCTGCTTGAGGTCCTTTCTGACCCTGTGTGACTTCCATGGACACTTTCTGTCCTTCTTTCAGGGTTTTGAATCCTTCCATCTGAATCGCACTGTGGTGAACGAATACATCTTGTCCACCTTCGCGTTCGATGAAACCAAATCCCTTATCGTCGTTGAACCACTTGACGGTTCCACTTACTCTTTCGCCTGCCATATCTACCTCTTAGAAAACACGCCAGCTGCAACTGGCGCTCATCTCGTTCGCCTATCGCGAAACAGCGAACATATTACTCGGAAATTTACTGTCAGGCCCGTATTTTTAGAAAATCGCTGTCAGATTTTTTTACAAAATCGGCGAAACCAGTTGATTATTGCCAAAGTTTCGCGCTGCTCGAGCGGTGTCAGGATTCTCGCCGTTCCTATGCTGACGCGCTGGTAAGATGCAAACTGTGCGCTGATCGCCCGCTTCCGGCCCACAACTGGCGTCACGGACAACATGGGCGAATGAAGACTGGCTGAAGCGTTGGGAAAACAGGCCCCCGAGACCAGATCAGATGACGCTCCCGGCAGAGAGCATCTCGAATTGACAACCGGTGCATTGTTGCCCCGGCGATTCGAATTACGTTCAGCGTTTTTGTATGTAAGACTTGCCGAGCTTCTTTACGGAATTACAACCAAGCAGCGCCATGCTGCGTTCGACTTCGCTCCGCAGCAATGCCAGCGAACGCTCAACTCCGCGCTGCCCTCCCGCAGCAAGTCCAAAAAGGTATCCGCGCCCGATACTGCAGGCCGTGGCACCGAGCGCCAATGCTTTGATGACATGTGTGCCCCGTCGAATGCCACCGTCACATATGATTTCCAGTTGCCCGCCCAGCGCGTCCGCGATTGGCGCTATGCAATCAACAGGTGCCGGTGCCGTTTCCAGCTGGCGTCCACCATGATTGGACAGCATCACTGCAGTCGCGCCAGCATCGATCGACTTTCGCGCATCGCCCACGGTCTGAATTCCTTTAACGACAAGCGGTCCGTCCCATTGACCGGCCAGCCACTCGACGTCTTTCCAGCTGATCGTCCGGTCAAACTGGCTATTGACGAACTCCATTACACCCTCATCGATCTCGCTGGAAGTACCCGGGCTGCTGGTGACATTCACCAGGTCAAAGCCTGGTTGCAGGATCGCCCGAATTGTCCAGGGAAAATGATAGGCATAACTAAGCGCACTGCGCAGACTCAGCTTCGGCGGCCACCCAAACCTGGTGACAAGGTCCCTCTCACGATTACCCGCGATAGGCGTATCGACGGTCAGGCACAACGCGTTGAAATTCTGCTCTTTACATCTCTCGACAAAGTTCCTGGTGATACCGCGGTCTTTGAAAATATAGATCTGGTACATGTTCGGCCCATTCGATATGGCCGCGACATCTTCAATCGTCGTTGTGCCAAGCGTTGACAGGCTATAGATGGTGCCAGCCTTATGGGCTGCACGAACCACAGCCGGCTCCGCCTCATGATGAAATAGCCGCGACGCGCCGGTCGGGGCAAGAAACACGGGCCATTCGATTTCCTGGCCTAGCACGGTTGTCGTTGTATCGATGTGGCTCACATCCGACAGCTGGGTCGGCAGCAACTCGTAATCGTTGAAAGCCTCCGTGTTCCGGTTGAGCGTTATTTCATCGTCCGCCCCACCGTCAAGATAATTGAATACAGGCCACGGCAGATTACGTTTCGCCAGGTCGCGAAAGTCTGAAACATTATTACACTGTGCCAGACGCCATTTTTTAGTTTTTCTGGTTCGCATATTAATTTTCTTTTCTTATTTTCCAGACACGGTACGCTTCCAAGAATAACAGTATTGACAGGTGAATCGTGCCAGAGACGAAACTGAAAGCGCTAAATATCCAATGAATAAATACGAGAATCGCGGCCAGATAGACCCACCGGTGCAACTTCTTCCAACCTCTTTTCAGGAGGCGGACTGAGGCATCATTGCTCGTGATGGCCAGGGCGACGAAGATTACCAATGCTAACCAGCCTGTCCACATTGAAAAATCGCTGCCCTCTTTGATGATGAGGTCAATGGACTGTTTCCGATCGATGTAGATGACCGTATGCATCATTCCGTAGACAAATGCCGCAACGCCAAAATAGCGCCGCCGATGCAGTAGCCATCTTGGCCACCTGGCGCCAGGGAACATCAACCGCAGAGGAGAGATAGCCATGGTCAGAATCAGTAGCCGTGCCGACAAGTCGCCGGTAGCATGGATCATCTCGCCGTAGAACAGGTCTTCTGTCCGCCACGCATTAGCCAACCAGGCCAACGGACAGGCGAGTATCAGCCACAGCAGAAATCTGGAATTAAGAACTTCCTTCAATCGACTCAAAAAATACTCCTGAAGTCCGAATCGAGGCTACAATACCGACCGTCAAGTCTGCACCGTAAGCGCCATCCGATCCACGGTTTCGACAAGATTTGTCGAGACGACAAATAAACGATTGACGTAAAGAGCAACTGACGCTCAGTATTGCGTTCGGGTTCCGAACCCTGTCATTTATCAGAGGAAAATTTACAATGAAAAAAGTATTGCCTGCACTGTTGATCGGGTTGATTTCGACGCTTGGTCTGACTTTGGCAAACGCCGAGGGCGAAGTATTGAACGCCAATACGGCGACCGCGGAAGAACTATCCGCCATTCCGAACATGGACGAGTTTCTGGTTGAGGCCGTGATTAATAACCGCCCTTACGCAACCATCGGGGCGCTCGATGAATTGCTCGGTGCAGATCTCAGCAATGAGGAACTTGAGGCGCTTTACGCCCACCTGTTCGTGCCGGTCAATCTCAATACGGCCGACAAGTCCGACATTCTCATGATTCCAGGCGTTGGCGACCGCATGGCACATGAATTTGAAGAGTATCGCCCCTATTCCAACATCGAGCAGTTCCGACGGGAAATGAGTAAATATGTTGACGAGAAAGAGGTTGCGCGACTCGCACAGTACGTCACTCTTGACTAGGTCCCGGTTGACCAGCCGGTCCCGGCAAACTACGGTGCAAGCCTGATCACCTGAACAGAGCGTTAGATGCAGCTATCGGGATATGACTTGCCGCTTGGGAGCGGTAACGCCCAGCGCGCAACCACTGCGTGGATAACACTCGGTCTTGTTTCCTTGATCCTTGCCGGTGTCTTCTCGCTACTCCTGGTGCTCGCGCGAACCCCGGTCATCCAGGGCTGGATACCTTTTCTGAATTTCTTCCAGGTCGCCCTGGTTGTTCACGTCACGTTATCGGTGCTGATCTGGCTGCTATCAATATCCGCGGCTTTGTGGAGCCTGTGTGGAAGTACTGACAGACTCCTCTGGGATCGCATTTCTTTCTACCTGGCTGCATCGGGCACCGCGATAATTGTTATCGCGCCGTTTGTCGGGGCTGGCAATCCGCAGATGAGCAACTATGTTCCCGTGTTGCAGCATCCTTTGTTCTTTACCGGGCTCGGACTATTTGGACTCGGAATTGGCAGTCATCTGATTCGCACAGTCACATCCTGGCAAGGTATCGGAACAAGTCTGAGCGCGAGTGCCGCTTTGCAGGCGGGTGTCATGATATCTGCCATCGTCACCGGCATTGCGTTTCTTTGTGTATTTGCCTCCATGGCAGGCATTCCGCAGGAGATGGGTGGACAAATCTATTTCGAGTTCCTGTTCTGGGGTGGCGGTCACGTCATCCAGTACAGCTATACGTTGTTGATGATGGTTTGCTGGGTTGTACTTGCGAATGCCAGCGGCTGCCGCCTTGAGCTGACGCCACGATTGACCCTCGTCTTTCAGATCTTCATCATCCTGCCAATCATCGTCGTGCCATTCCTGTACCTTGCGCATAATGTCACATCGCCGGGACATCGCCTCGCGTTCACGGAACTGATGAAATACGGTGGGCTTTCGTGTCTGCCGCTTGGACTCGCTGTTGTTTCGAGTTTTCTTAGTGCGAACAAACCGCTAGGCGAAGCAAGGTATTTGCGCTCAGCCTTATGGAGCTCGCTGTTGCTATTTGCCACGGGCGGCGTGCTGGGATTCATGATTTCGGGGCTGGATATCGTGATTCCGGCGCATTACCACGGTGCTACTGTCGGCGTCACGATTGCTTTCATGGGACTCACTTACTATCTGTTGCCACGCCTTGGCTTCGGACCGCTGCCTGCCAGGATGGCTTTCTGGCAGCCACTCCTCTACGGTGGTGGTCAGCTGATGCACATCACCGGCCTCGCGTGGACCGGTGGCTACGGCGTTCAGCGCAAGACGGCCGGTCTGGCGCAAGGTGTTGATCGGATAGAAGAAATTGCCGGGATGGGATTGATGGGATTCGGCGGGCTGATCTCTGTTGTCGGCGGACTGTTATTCCTGATCGTTGCCTGGCGTTCGATGCGCGGCGGGAGGAATTCGGGATGATGGAAGTTGTGCTTTTCACTCTTAACGCTATCGTCATCTATCTCCTTGCAGACTGGATCATCCGGCTGATGGAAGCCAGACGTGGCGAAGCGTTAAAAAACCGCCAGGTGGTCTTCTTTATCATTTTTTTGTCGCTGGCATTAATCACATTTCAGGTGCTCCAGAGCATTCTCAGAGCCGGCTGATCGCATTCCTTCCCGGGAATTGAAAAAAGGACGCAGTAATGACCAGTGACGGAACAACACTGCATCACGAAAAGACAGTGTTCGACGGCTGGCGTTCGATTTCAATCTCGTTGTACATGACGCTGGTTGGCTACGGCGTACTTGTCGGAATTCCGGTTATCAGTACCGCATGGGTTAACCTGCTCGGGTTCTCCGAAGTTGAAGTCGGTCGCGTGGCTGGCGCGGATCTCGGTGGGCTGTCGCTGGGTGCCGTACTGACTGCGGTCCTGGTCGCCAAAGTCGACCGGCGCCTGCTGGTGGTCATCTCTGCGATTATTGCAATCACGGCCAATGGACTGTGTACGATCATGGTCGAGTATGAGCAGGTTTTCTGGTTGCGCCTTGTTTCCGGCTTTGGGGGCGGCATCTACACGGCGGTGGCCGTCGCCACTTTAGGCGCATCATCGAAACCGGCCCGTGCGTATAACATGATGCTCTTCTCGTTTGCATTTTCGCAGGCGCTTGAAATGAATTTCCTCCCGCAACTGTCGATGAACGGAATTTATTTCACGTTTATCATTTGCTTTGCAATCAGCCTGCTATTTATCCGCTGGATCCCGCCACGTCCACTGGAAAAGATTCTCGATGTCGAAATCGATTTTGAAGAAAAGACCGGCGGCCACCACGTTGAACACAAACACGTACCAGCCTATGTGCCGTGGCTTTGCCTTAGTGCAATTGTTGTCACGTACGTTAATATCGGCGCTTACTGGGTTTACATCGAACTGGCAAGCGCAAACTCTGCAGCTGACCCGGCATGGGTTGGAGAGGTGCTCACCTGGGCATCGTTTTTGAGCATCGTCGGCTGCCTGTTCGCAACTGTAATCAGCAACCGATTCGGTCTCGCACGCCCTCTTCTGGTGACACTCGTTGTGCAGGCCGGCATTGTAGTGATGCTTGCCGATGGCATTAACAACACCAATATTATTTTCAGCGTATTCATGTTCAATTTTCTCTGGATCTTCATCGACGTCTACCAGATGTCGACCGTCGCAAACATCGACCATTCGGGTCGGTTCGCTGCGCTGATGCCCGGCGCACAGGGGCTGGGCCAGATTATTGGACCCAATATTGCCGCATCGCTGCTCGGAATGGGGATGGGTTACAGTGCAGTATTCGTCATGTGTGCGTGTGCTGCACTAACTGCCATGATGATTTATGCCTTTATGTACATTCGGCTGAGAAAGACAATCCCGGCTCTTGCCGATGCGTCCTGAAAGGACGCATCGCGCTTAATGATGCGGCATGTCCAGCTGGCCGTGCAGGCGCGCGTCAAATGTCGAAAAATGACTTGCAAACCAGGATGACAGTTGCTGTTGCAGCACCGAGAGACCGCTGACCGGATCGAGAGAATATACATCCATAAGATCTCTTATCTGATCGAGAAGCTCCTCATGATCGTTCTTGTGATCTTCATACTCGGGATAGCTCGCGCGCTGCATCACACGCTCCTCCAGAGCAAAGTGTGCCGATATTGTGGCGTGAATATCGCCGAGAAATTGCTCGATTGAATCAGCGTCTTTGCTACTCTGCATTTCTTCGTGAATCTTGTTCAACAAATCGATCATTTCACGATGTTCGAAATCGACCGATTCGATGCCGACGGAGTATTCTGGCTTCCAGGTTAACAAGGTCATCTTTTCGTCACTCGACAAGAAATGTGTTGCTTGATCCGTCAAATCCAATGACCAGGTTCTGCCCGGATTCGATTTCTGTTTCGACGCTCAGTTCGTAATCAAACCGTCCCTGATCGCCGGAATCGTTCATACCGATGAACAGCCGGTAATCCCCCGCCTTTATTCTCGTTCGGTTGTAGACGTTTGCTTTGCCGTCCGACCACATCCCGCTGGGTAAAAGGGTTTCGGCGAATATAATCTCTCCGTTCGCGCGAATTTCAAGGTACATCGGATGCCGCTCGCGGGGACAGGAGTTTGGTTTGCGCATGTTCGGTGGAAGCTCGCTGATTTCCGCCGGTGTCAGCTGGCGACATTCGCCAACCCGCTTCGCCGCGTGTGAAAAGGTAATCGAGACAATCGCTTCGTCATCTCCCAGCATCCGGTAATCCGGCCAAACCGAGAACAACCCTATTCCTGCCGCGAAGGCTGCATAGGTAATGAGTTGCCCGAAAAACCGCCTCATCCCGATGCCTCCTCGTCGTCCGTCGATTGCTCGGGTAGCACGCTCCGAAGTGCTGCCAACTGCCTGAGCACACTCCCCTGGTATTCGGGGAAGTCTTGCCAGGCACGACAGATCCTGGATTCGTCGATTCGTTTGCGCAGCCTGGGATCTCTCTTCCTGGTAACCCTGTCTTCGGTCCAGTGTGTTCCGAATCGATACCGGCACCGCCCGTCCGAACACCCGGTCAGCAATACCGCATCGGCCAGGTCGCGACTCAGAACGTAATCCAGGAAGGGCGGTGGCAGCTGACCCATGCACTTGACCTCGACGACTGCTTCGCCGGCCTTCCTGAGACTCTCAGCTGTACTGCTGCCACTACAACTGAAGCTTAGAACCCTTTTATTCCCCGAGAGCGATCCGGCAACTGTACCTATCCTCTCGCGCAATTCAGCCGCCGTTAACTCGGGCAGATCGATGCCGGGAATCAGCTCACCTCGCGAACGAAATGGCGTCGCAGTCGGGCAAGCGCCCACGCAAATTCCACAGCGCGCACACAAACCTGGGTCAACCACTGCTTCGGCATCGTATTTTCGCCCATCGGTTCTTGCCTGCATCTGAATTGCACCAAAAGGACAATCGTCGACGCAGCGTTCACAGCCGTTGCAATTAGCAAGGTCGACCACAGCAGCTTCTGCAAGTCTTCCCGGCGGCAACCACGGTGCGAAACAGATCAGGCAACTGATGCCAACCAGTAACAGCCAGACAAATCCTGGTGATGAAATCTGCACCAGTGGATAAACATGCAGGTAGAACCAGTCAAGATCGACGGACTGTGTCGCTTTGGCAAGGTTCGCTTTGTTCTGACTGACCGCCGGAAATACGAATGACAGAACGAGCATGCAGAGCAAAGTACCGGCCATAAGGCGTCGCGGTGGATTGATTACTGGTCGCGACAACCTGAACACATGTAACCAGATGCCGAATACGAGGAAGATAGGCAGCCCAACGAGATGCAGAAATGCCATCAATGTAAAGAACCTGTCACTCATCGCCGAGTCTGTAAGAAAGTTACCCGCCATCGAATCGGTGAATATTGGCAATCGATCCAGCAACTCAGCACTGGTAATTGCGACATATTGGGCCAGTTCATCCCACACCAGCCAGTAGCCGGTTACGCCAAGGGCAAACACCAACCAGACCAGTGGCACACCGGTCACCCAGCTGAACCATCGCTTGAGGCGATAGGTATCAAACGCGAATTCCTTGACGATATGCACGAACAAAGCAGCAATTGCCGCGTCCGATGCGTAACGATGCAGGCTGCGCATGATCCCGCCGAGATACCACTGTTCGTAAGTCAGGTATTCGAGCGACTCAAAAGCGCCGGCAACGCTCGTCCGGAAGAAGATCAGGAGCCAGATACCGCTAATCAACACGATCCAGCAGAAAAAAATAATCAGCGCACCAAGATGATTGAGCGGATTATCAATTGGACCGAATGCACGTGCGAGCGGTCTGTGCAGCAGGCCGAGACCGGCGCGTGCAGCTTTTTGAAGATAGAAAAGCAAGTTTGCCTAATCGTCTCGCGCGGGGCGAAAGCCTCTCCAGAGATAGATTGCCACCGATAACACGATGATAAAGCCAATTGCTATCTGAATGAAAAGCGAATTGTCTATCTCGTAGCGTCCACTGGCCGGATTGTAAACGGTGCAGAAAAGGCGCACGCGATCAACGAGGCTTGCCACGACATGCCCCGCAGACTCCGGGCGATTGAATACGAGTTGTTTAAGTGGCTCCACGAGCCACGGCAGTTCAAATGTAACGCCGTAAACCTGGTTGTAGACCTTGCTTTCACGATCGATGATCGTTACCTGGTTTATATGGTCGAATCCACGAGGAGTTGGAAAATAAATGAATCCAAGATCGGCCGACAAGGCTTCTATGGTTTCTTTCGAACCGCTTAAGAATCTCCAGCCCTCCGCGTTGACTCCCTGTTCCCTGGCAAAGGCACCCATGGCAAGAGGCGAATCATTGGCAGTATCGAATCCGATCGTCACGACCTCAAAGCTATCTTCTCCAAGCGCCTCACGAGCGGCCGCGACTGCTTTATCAAGATGTTTCGTTGTCATCGGACAGACGTGATGACAGGAAGTAAAGATCATGCTGACGACCAGCGGTTTGCCTGCATAGTCGTGCAAATTTACCGTTCGATTCAGTCGGTCGGTAAATTGATAATTTCCAATTGTTTTTCCGACTGCACCCTGAGAGATCTCCAGCGCCTTGTCGGGGTCGTATCGATCAGCCAGGTTGTCCGCAGCAACTAATGTCGCCAGAAGTAGCGACATCATGGATAGTATGACCGGTGCGATAATTTTCATTTGTGTCCCGAACAACAAAGGGCGGGCAAGCCTGCCCGCCCTTTGCTGAATCAAGCAGCCTGTCCGTACGTTACGACATTGGCCAAACCGAGGCCAGATACTTCCAGTTGACCGCATAGTAGAGCACGAACACCAACAGGAAGAAGATCGCCAGCAGGAACGTACCTGGTGCGGCAAACCCCCACTTACCTGCCGCCGCGTGACCACCGTCAGGCACTATGATCGGTTCCGCACGGGTCAGCGTGCTGGTCGTAAAGCCGTAACTGGATTCTGAACCCACGGGCTTGCCGAAGAATACCGATAGCACCGTCACGAGAATGTAGCTCGCACCGCCGAGTATTGCGGCGACACCCGAGATTCCGACGATCCCCATGAACGTATAGGCACTGGCCGGATAGTCAAATCCGATCATTGCATCCGTAAATGCCATATCCCAGTGTCGACGCTGAACGCCGAGCGTGCCCGCACCCATCATTGCCATCGTGAAAACCATCATGCCGATGCCGAACAGGTAAGGTTGAATCTTTGCGAGGCCCGGTAACATGACCTGCTTGCGGAACAAGACAGGAATCAGGAAGTAGGTCAACGACATGAATGCGAGCGTCGTACCGATAACCACCGTCGCATGGAAATGCCCAGGCACGTAGATCGTGTTATGAATGATGATATTGATCTGCTCGGTGCCCATCACGACGCCCGAGATACCACCGATGAAGCCGAATCCGATCAGCGAGATAAACATGCCTGAGAACACCGGGTTACCCCACGGCGCTTTCCTCAGCCACTGAAACAGGCCATTGGTGAAACCCTTGGCTCGCTGTGCAACCTCGATCGACCCCGGCACCGTCAGGCCGTGCACCATGCTGGCCAAAACAGCCAGGTACATCGCGTAGCTCGTATTGAAGATCTTCCACTCCGAGCTTAATCCCGGATCAACCAACAGGTGATGCGCGCTGGCGATCTGCAGGAAAGCGATATACAGGAAGAAAGCGGTGCGGCTGACCTTTTCTGATAAAGGCCGGGCGCCAAAGACTATCGCGGCTATGGCATACCAGACGGCAACATGGGCGGCAACGTTGATCTGTTGTGAAGAGTGCCCAAGTGCCCACCAGACCAGCCTGTACATCGCAGCATCGATGTTGTTTATGTATCCGATTGACCAGAGGTAGGTTGGTATCAGGATGACTGCGCCGGACGCAATCGTAAACACAGCGATGATGCATGCGGTCAGCGCACCAAAAGTGACAAGAGGAATCGAACCTTCATAGGTCTTTTCCTCTTTTGCAATGACGAGTGTGCCGAGGAAGACGAAGCATCCAAGCAAGGCACCAACGGCAAAGAGAATCAGTCCGAGGTAAAAATTCGGATTCGCCGGCATCGGGACATACGAGGTCATCATGACCGAAGCGTCCCCGTTCAGCACCGCTGCATTGTTAACAACGATACCGATCAACATCAGCGCAAATCCAAGCCAGGCGATTCTCGGCGTCGCGAGCCGACATCTCAGTAATGTCGACGAGCAGAAATAGAGTACCGCCATCTCGAAGGTAATAATCCAGAAAATCAGCATGTTGACACCGTGGAGTGTCAGCACCTGGTAGAAACGGTCGGCGGGAAGCAAGTGTACCGCCGGCCACCGGGTCAAAGTAACCAGCAAGGCTGTGATGCCGCCAACCAGAAGAATGACTACCGCAAGTACGGCATTCGACCGCATGAGAAGTTCTGCTGGTTTATGAAACTGCAGGCCGGACTCGGGACAGGTTCTGAATAGTTCTTTGTTCATCACGAACCCTCCACGATGTAAATCTTGCCAGTCATATTGTGATGACCAAGGCCGCAGTACTCGTTGCAGATAATCGTCTGGTCAGCCGGCGTATCCGGCGTAATGGTCAAAACCATTTCATAGCCTGGAAGAATCTGGGCATTGATATTGACCGGCTGCAACGAAAACCCGTGCTGCCAGTCCATCGAGGAAATATGCAGGCGATAGCTCTGCCCCTGCTCGAGTTCCAGTAACGGCCACCACTGCCACAATCGCCCTACGAGATATACGTCACTGCCGGGCGGCGGCCTGACAACGGGCAGATTGGCCGCAGTCTCCGTCCTTACCGTGTACTGATTAACCATCGCCTGCGCTTTGGCCATGTAGGCTTGCGGCGTGGTTCGATAAGCTTCATTTGAAAGATTTTGCTTACCGTAGATGTGCCAGAGCGGCATCATGATAAACATAAAGAGAGACCAGACCAGCGCTATCGCGATCCATGTCCCCTCGACTCTATCCAGCGGTTGCTTCCACCATACGGCTTCAGCAGGCGGTTGAATGGCACTCACGGCGTCACCCCTTTATTGTGATATCCGTCCGGCCAATCGCCGTTAAGGCGCGATTGGAATGGTCACGATTTCCATGATTCCCCAGATAATGTAGAAGACCGCCGGAACGACGACACCTACAAAGAGCAAAATAAACGGGTTATCGAGGATGCGCTGAAAGACAGGTACGCGAACGATGTCTTGTGTACCGGTATGCTTTTCGCTCATTGCCAGCTTCCTTCTAAGACGTGGTTACTCCCATTAGTGCTCAACAAATTGATGTTCTTTATTTGCCCGGCTGAACACTAAAAACCTGTCGTTCAATTTATGCCTCATTGGTGATGTCGGACACTTCGGAAACTACGTAGTTTTGTGCTGGAGACCGCGAAAACAGTTAAGCTCGCACACATGAGCCAAGCGAAATACCTGCTATTGACCATTGCCGTGACGCTGTCCGGCTGTAGCGACTCGGCTGAAGATCGATATGCCGCTCACGATACGAAATACCGCGCTCTTGGGGCCGCCGGCGTCGTTGTCGAAGCCGGGACCGGCCAGTGCATCGAGGACACGGTCACGGGACTGTTCTGGGAGGCCAAGACTGACGAGGCTGGCCTGCATGACTGGCGGAACCGGTACACCTGGTTCAACCCGAATGAGGCCAATGATGAACTGGACTATCGCGGCGTAGAGGATGGCGGCAAATGCGCCGGTTCACTATGTGATATTTGGAATTTCGTCAGGGCGGTCAACGAGAAAGGGCTCTGTGGCTTCCGGGACTGGCGAATGCCAACTCGCAACGAGTTCTATTCAATCTCGGATCAGCGGCGTGTGGCCAACCCGCCAACCGTCAATGTCGAATACTTTCCGCTCATGCAAGCAGACGAATACTGGACTGGTTTCGATTACGCCATGCAGTACCAGTCGGCCTGGGCATGGAATTTCGTTTACGGCCACGATCGGGTCGACTGGAAGCGCGCCCCAAAATATGTTCGCCTGGTTCGCGGGGACGCCGCCGGACTCGACGACGTGAAGGAATAAACCGTTGGCAGCGCTCGCTCGAACCTCGCTGCTGCTCGTCATCATCCTGGTTACGCTCAGCGCCTACCTGAGGCTCGACCACTCGGGAATCGGCTGCGAACCCTGGCCCGCCTGTTACGGCAATATCGGCGTGCCCACCGAAACACCCAATGCGGCCACCACCTACGAACGCCTGCTTGAGGAGGCCAGCCAGCCCCTGTCATGGGCTACGCCGCTGCATCGCCTGGTCGCCAGCGTCCTGGGCCTCCTGGTGCTAGGCATGGCGCTCCTGTCACTTTACCAGCGACAGAACAGGCTGGTGGCGTTCACCCTCCTGGGACTCACCGTGTTTCTCGCGTGGCTCGGCATTTACTCCGAAGGACTGCATAGCCCTGCTGTCGTCATGGGCAACCTGGGTGGTGGCTTCGCAATGCTCGGACTGCTTGGCTGGGTGGTCCTCGGCAAGCCACGAGCCGACAAACCCGCAAACTCGGGATTGCGACGGGCGGCGATCGCTGCCCTTGGCGTGCTTATTCTGCAAATCGCGATTGGCGGGCTCACGAGTGCCAATTTTGCCGCGTCGGCCTGCCAGACACTGCCGGACTGTCATGGCAGCTGGCTCCCAGGCGCCAACACTGCCGTGGCGCTGGACCTGACGCGCGTACATGAAATTGGCTCGACCGGAATGGTTCTGGGCGGTCCGGAAAGGGCCGACATTCACAAATTGCACAGAGTTGTCGCGCTGCTCGCAGCAGCAATACTCCTGTTTGCCGGACTGACTGCCTATCGAGCGGACCAGGACCTCAGAATCGTTGGCATTGGCCTTATCAGCCTGGTCGCGATTGAATTTTCGCTTGGCCTGGCAGCCGTAATCTCGGGGCTGCCGATCGGTATCGCGGTTGCCCACAACTGGCTTGCCGCGCTCCTGCTACTGGTGACCATTAAGTTACTGGCAGAAAGCCAGGCGAATTCAGGCACTGCCTAGGAAACGATCCGAATTGCGGATTTTATTGGGGCCAGCTCCTGGCACTGACAGATAGCTGCGACGTCGCCGACCGCACTACGCCTTGGCTATCTCTGATATTATTTCCGACCGTTCGTGTAAAGCGTGTAGAGAATCCTGATGCAGACGAATAGTCCTGAGATCAATCGCAGAATTGCAAAGTGGCTGCTGCTCTGCTGTGCGCTGGTGTTCGTGATGGTGGTTTTGGGTGGTGTCACACGCCTGACAGGATCCGGGCTTTCCATGGTTGACTGGCGACCGGTCACTGGCTTTCTTCCGCCAATGAGCGATGAGGCCTGGCAGGAAACTTTCGAGATGTACCAGCAGTCGCCCGAATTCGAGAAAGTCAATTCGCACATGGACGTTCACGACTTCAAGGGTATTTTCTGGCTCGAATTTCTCCACCGCTTGCTGGGACGCACGATCGGCATAGTCTTTCTTTTACCGTTTCTCGTGTTCGTCGCAAAAGGCTATATCCACAAGAATGAATGGCTGAAATACGGAACGATGTTCGTTTTAGGCGGACTGCAAGGTGTACTAGGGTGGTACATGGTCAAGAGTGGACTTGTCGACAATCCACACGTTAGCCAGTACCGATTGACTGCACACCTTGTCGCCGCCTTCATGATTTACGCATACATGTTCTGGGTTGCGTTATCGTTGCTGTACCCATCCGATCGAAATGTACGCCATCCCTGGTATGGGAAAACCGTTGCACTAACGACGCTTATTACGATAACGGTTATCTCGGGCGGATTTGTTGCAGGCCTGAAGGCAGGCAAAGTTTTCAATACATTCCCGATGATGGGTGAATACTGGGTGCCACCCGGGTTAATGGCGATCGACCCCTGGTGGAAGAACCTGTTCGACAATATTGCGACAGTTCAGTTTGATCATCGAATACTTGCGATTACAACGTTCGCTCTGATCGTCGCCTATTGGTTTCGATTTCCTAGGGCGACTGTGCCGACCCGAATTAAAAAAGGGGTGAATGCGCTATTACACACCGCGGTGCTGCAGGTCGCATTGGGCATTACGACATTGCTTCTCGTCGTACCGATTCCGCTCGCGGCGGCTCACCAGGGCGTTGCAATGTTGCTGTTCACGGTGGCGCTTTATCTTTGCCACGGATTAGGGCGTACCGTCCAATCTGCCATAACAAACTAAACATTCAGCGGGGAAAAGTGCTTCCCGATGATCACTTTTCCTGGTCAGTAGATATGAAACATCCCCGCTCCCGAAAACGAGACGGGTGGATTCTGGCCGAGGACAACAGGCCCTGTCTCGTAAATCTTACGACCCGATAACGAGCTGAACTCCTCGCTGGTTTCAGTGACGACGCCATGGCCATCCCACATGCCGTCGCCCGTAACCGGAAATACCGTTTTCCCCGCGCTTTCACCGGCCAGTAGCAAGTCGTCACCGTCCCAGATTTCCCAGTGTGCTGCGTAGAAATTGACTCTTCCACCAGCGTACGCGCTGCCAGAAACAGGTGTCGGTTGCCGAAACCACCACCTCATCTGCCCATTCAGGTCACCCGCAATATTGCCTTCCCAGACAAGCAGCCTGCCCCCGTCGTCCAATCGTTCCTGGTGACCAACAAATTGATATGCGATTTCACAGACCAGGATTGGTCCGCGATCAGCGTCTTCATCGGCGGATGCGATCGCGCCGACCAACGCAAAGCACATCGTGAGGGTGAACGTCCATAGAGCTTTGGTTTTCATTCTTCGATCCCTCCTCCTCAAGCAGCATGTTCCGTCACGACAACATAGTTTGGCTTCCGAGTCTGTCCTGAGTTGATCTGTTGCTAGTTAATAAATAGCCATAAGCGCAGTCTAAGAACGAGAAGCGTAGTAAGCGACTACGACCGGATCTCCCTCGATACGCTTCTGGTGCTCGACAAGGCTCGGTGCCACGCGTTGAACCAGGTCTGTCGGAATGTGATCAAGGCTTCCGGAGGTGAGCCAGCGCGTATGGACGAATGCCTTAAGGTCGGCCACGGTTAGCCTGTTGTCAGCGAAATACTCGCCTCCACCCCGGGCCAGGAGGTCATCAAGCCCCCTCAGGAATACCAACAGCCAGCCGTCTGCGAGCTTTTCGCGCGCCGCTCGAAGCTCTTCGCCCTCCAGGCCAAAGGTTCGTACGATGTGATGGCTAAGATCTTCAAAGGCATCCATTACCTCATCGCAATAAAGCGCCTGCAATTCGTCCGCCGGATACAGATCTCCCATCTCGCCGATGTAACGGCTAATGGCATTCGATTGCGTGACCACCGTTCCGTCAATTTCAAGCACTGGCAGTGCGTTAAAGCGCAAGCTTGCCCGCATTTCGCCAAACTGTGGAAACGACACACGGTGATCTTCGAAATCAATGCCGGCTGCGTGAAAAGCGATACGAACAGGCTCGCCACGCCCACCGTCAAAATCGAAATATGTAAGTTTGTAGCTGGGCATTACAAGACCTCCTGGTGAGTCGGAAACTGGCCGCACTTAACGGTACGCGGCAACCAGGGTCAATCTTAGCTCAATGTCTGCCTGTCCCGATATCGGACATTCGGATCATTGGTAGTCCTGGGATTCGAGGTTCTGCCTTCGGCCGGAAGCGGACGACGAGTTTAACCAGAGACGGCGACGTTTACCGGAGTTTTTTTTGAACTCGACTACCGAACCCTCACAGCGAACGTGAAAATAAATCCCGGCAACTCATCATTCGGGGATAGAGTGGCTTTTATAACGACAGTCAGCACAATCAGGGTGCCGTAGTCGATTCGCGTTAGGGGCAAACTGCCGCGACATCCTCACATACAGTCGGTGTGCGCCAAATGCCGGAAGCTGTGAAATCGTATTTCCTGCTAAACAGTGCGGCGATGGGGAAACCGATCAGTGCCGCGACCCAGAAATACCGTATAGCGACATCCGGCCGGAGCTAGTCCCTCAATTCGCGACTATTAGTCAATTTTGCGATTTGCCTAATGACTGCTTTTCCCAAAAGCGGCCCCTCAGATCGCCCAACTTGGGTAGATTTGGGCGGCTGCTTTCGGCCATCAGCAGCCGCTCAGGTCTCTGGTAAAGCCAGTAGCCTTGTTGAAAAGTGCGTCAGCCGCCTGATAGCGCCTTGCCTATGTTCCTGAGGAACTCCGCGTAACTCATACCGGTCGACCGAACGACTATCTGCTGCGCGACACCCACGCTGAAAAGCATGTAAAGAAACACGAAGAGCCAGTCGATGCGGCGCATCAACCTGTTCTTGACAGCGTACCGGATTGAATAGACACCTACGGGAGCCAAAAGGCAGGCGGCGGTCGCGAGTCCCGGTGTATACGGGATGTCGCGGTCGAACATCCAGATTCCCGCTGTGTGCATAACCAGTTCAAAAACTCCGAGCACCATGGGAACCATAACCAGGAACGTACGGCGCGGGAACAGAAATGCGGGGACGAACATTGTCAGAACAACAATCGAAAGCACGAACTCGCCCAAATGCGGGTTAGTGAGGGTGAAGTCGAGCTTCGCCTCGATCATTTCCACGAAGCCGCCGGGGACGCGTAGCTCTTCAGTGATGTGCAGGACGATAAAGAAGGATTGCAAACCGACCATGCGTTGCAGAATTGGCAGACGCGACCAATTGACCAAGACATAGAGAATCGCGGCGAGCCCCGCTACGCTCACGATGTTGAGCAGATTTACCATAAAAAAATCGGTCAAATCAGTCGATCCAAACAGCGGACGTTCGTCCGAGTTTTCCTATTTCTCAATACTATGGGTGTCTCGTACGCTGCTAAAGGTCAAGTCGAGCAGTTTCCACCCGTCTTCATGCTGCTGGTAGACTTCCGTGACTGTAAATTCATTTGACACTTCATTTCCCCGAACTACAGCTAGCAGCGTAATACGGTTCCATACGATCGCTGTATCGTCGAAAATCTCTATTGCAATATCGTGTACGTCAGCTTTCTTGTACCAAATTTTTCCGGTTTCGATGATGTCGAGTTCTTCGTCCTTCCTCCATGTTCCACTCATGTGGACGAACTTTGATCGGTCATCAAAGAGCAAAGCCAGTTTGGTCACATCTTTATCTGCCATCCATTGCCATTTCGCACTGGAAAGATCTCGTATCTCTTGTTCAGTGGCAGAATCTTGCGCCTGACTTGGCGCGCTCAAAACAACCCAAAGCAGGCAAATGAGAAGTCTAGTCATACGATCGTCTACCCTAAATATTAAAAATGCCAACGTCGCGTTTGGGTCATTTGCGGCGTCTCATCATTCTAGCAGCTCAGCGGCCGCTTTCGAGCTCAAACCAGCCTCTCAGGAGGCTCACGGCCCTGGGGCTGCTTTCGGCCAGAAGCGGTCATACAATTTAAGATCCGTGCCTAGTTTGTCGAGCAATTCCTAATTATCTCGACTAATTTCGGTCGAAGCATGTAGTCGTGATCGCTGACGGTGTCCCTTAGTCCAT
>JAHEFD010000146.1 GCA_024640345.1 Woeseiaceae bacterium | reverse complement strand
CAAAGAACAGACCGGACCCGTTTCCTGGCGGCCAAAGCGTCGCTGGAGCTGGCAGAGCCGGTGCGGCGCAGCTTCATGGTAATGAAGATCACGCAGCCACTGGCCGAGAGCATGGAGCTCAAGAAATCCCTGATGGAAGACGTCCTGAAGGTTTACGGCGATGCAGCTGCTTATGGCGTGGCCGAAGTGACGACCGCGGCCACATACAGGCTGGGCGAGGTCTACCAGCAGTTCAGTGCTGACCTGATGGATTCCGAGCGGCCGGCCGGGCTGGACGAGCTGGCGCTGGAGCAATACGAGTTGCTGCTCGAGGAGCAGACCTTCCCGTTTGAAGAGAAGGCGATCGAGTTGTTCCAAACGAATACAACCCGTGCCGCTGATGGCGTCTGGGATGAATGGGTACAAAAAAGTTTTGCGCAAATGGCGAGCCTGATGCCCGCCCGATTTGCGAAAGTGGAGCGGAGTGAAGATGTTGTTACGTCGATCTACTAAACAGCTGGCAGGCTTGCTGGTCTTGATGGTCCTCGCCGGTTGTGCGTCGGGCCCGAAGCCTGCCGCCGATCGTGGCAATACTGACGTGCGAACAGTCGCTGATGGCGAGTCGGCAATGCCGGCTGACGTTCCGCCGAGAGTACTGACCTTATATGAGCAGGCAGTCTCATCTATGGCGGCGGGCGACACTATTGACGCAGAACTTCGGCTCCAGGAGTTTCTTTTGCAGTACCCCGGCTACCCCGGGGCACATGTAAACCTGGCGATCATATTCGCAGAGCGCGGTGACGACCAGGCGGCCGAGAACAGCCTGACCGATGCGCTGATTATTGATCCGGAACATCCGGCAGCGCTGAACCAGCTGGGCATGCTGCTCAGGCGCCAGGGCAAGTTTGCCGAGGCGGAGTCAGCCTATATGAAGGCCGTCGCGGCCAGCCCGGACTATGCGCTGGCACACTACAACCTGGGCGTTCTTAACGATCTCTACCTGCAACGGCTGGATGTCGCCCTGGAGCACTACGAGCGCTACCAGGAGCTGGCAGGTGAGGATCAGCAGGTCAGCAAGTGGATTGTGGACCTAAAACGGCGAATTAGTGTCACACAAAGAACCGCAAATGTGACGGAGTAGCAGGTATGCAATCGAATCTGGCGAGATTATTGGGGCTATTGGTCATGTTCTCGGTTTTCGGGAGTACCGGCGCCATGGCGCAGGACGCTGATGCTGACGTTCGGGCATCGGAAATCGACGAACTTCAGCCAGCCGTGTCGTCAGAATCGCTGGGCATGGCAGGGCAGGATGAACGGGAAGATATAGATCCCGCGGTATCTACAGCCGATATGGCGGCTGAGATTGAGGCAACGGAACCAGGAGTACCCACGGCGGTTTTATCAGCCGATGTGAGGAGGCGCGCAGTTTCAGATGGTGTGATGGATGAGATGGACCTGGGACGAACCGAAATTACCGGTAACCAGGAACTTCCAACGGTGCTTTATATCGTCCCCTGGCAGAAGTCCGATCCGGGTGACTTGATGGGAAAACCGGTCAACACGCTGCTGGATGAAGTACTGGCACCGATCGACAGATCAGAATTTATCCGCCAGGTCGAATATTACGGCGACCTGTACGGTGAGGAAGAAGGGCAGGAATGATGACTAGCGATTTGATTGAAAGAGGAGAGATCAAATGGGTGTTTTAGGCGGCATAGTCCGTTTTTTCCAGGAAGGTGGTGCTTTCATGTACCCGATCCTGTTTGTGTTCGCACTCGGTGTTGCAATCGCAATCGAGCGTTGGACGTATCTTACAATGTCGGGTGCTTCGAACCGCTCGCTGTGGAAGAAGATTGTGCCTTTCCTGAAGGCCGGCAATTTCCAGGAAGCGGCGGCGATGACCAGCAAATCGAAAGCTGCGATTGCATCGATCCTGACTTACGGACTCTATCGCGTGAAATCAGCTCGACGTCGCGACGATATTGAGAAGGCCATGGAAGAGAGCCTGATGGAAGTATTGCCGCGGCTCGAAAAGCGTACGCATTATCTTGCGACGCTGGCAAACATCGCGACACTGCTCGGTTTGTTGGGAACGATTATTGGCCTGATCTCTGCGTTCACGGCAGTATCCAATGCCAATCCGGCAGACAAGGCTGACCTGCTGTCAGCCAGTATTTCTGTCGCGATGAACACGACCGCTTTCGGCCTTATGTGTGCCATTCCTCTTCTTCTGGTTCATGCGCTTTTGCAAACGAAGACGAACCAGATCGTGGATAGCCTCGAAATGGCCAGCGTCAAGTTCCTTAACGCCGTGACCGAGCGTCAGCTGAAGCCTGCCGGAGCATAAGCAATGATTCGTAGCCGCAGAGGCGGTCGTCACATAGAGACGGCTGAGCTCAACATCACGGCGTTCATGAACCTGATGGTAATCCTGGTACCGTTCCTGCTGATTACCGCGGTGTTCTCGCGACTGGCAATTCTTGAATTGAATTTGCCGGGCTCCTCTACCGAGCCCGCGAACCCGCAGGAACTGACATTCCAGCTGGAAGTCACTGTCAGGGAAAACCAGATCGAGGTTGGTGACAGAAATCTCGGCGCCCTGGGTATTTATCCGAACGCGGCAGACGGCTACGACTACGAGGCATTGAGCAAGAAGCTGTCTGAAATCAAGGATAGCTATCCGGACAAGACTGATGCATCGATTCTTCTCGAATCGGATATCCCCTACGACACCCTGGTGCAGGTAATGGACCGGGTACGTGTGGCTGAAATCGTTGAGGAAGCGGGTGTCAGGCGTAAAGACCTGTTCCCCGATATTTCGATCGGCGATGCGCCGGTCGCCGGAGGAGCCTGAGCCATGGTCAAGTCCAAACGCGCAAAACGAATGGAGAGACATCACGCGCGAGGCAAAGGCGCCCCGTTGAACCTGGTATCACTGATGGATATTTTCACGATCCTCGTGTTTTTCCTCCTGGTTAATTCTTCTGACGTTGAGGTGCTGCCGAATGCGAAGGACGTGCAGCTTCCGGAATCGATCGCCGAAGAAAAAGCGAAGGAAACGGTAGTCATCGTAATCGGTGACGAGGACATCATTGTGCAGGGCACGCCAGTCGCCAAGGTCGCTGACGTATTGGCGCTTCGCGGCAACGATATACCGGCGCTTCGCCAGGCATTGCAGTCACAAAACGACAGGGTCCTGCGCCGGGAAGCACAGGACGACATCGCAGGGCGCGAAGTAACCATCATGGGAGATAAAGACATTCCCTATAGGCTGCTGAAGAAAGTCATGGCGACCTGTACGCAGTCAGACTATGGACAGATTTCTTTAGCCGTGTTGCAGAAGAGCTCGGAAAAGCTCGCCGAGGTTAGTGACCTGAGGGCGTCGCGCTAAGCGGCGGTCATTGGGCGGACACAGGGATTAGGAGTTAGGTTTGGATATTCCTTTTTACAGAGAGTACACGTTGCCGTGGTCAAGCCATGCCGGACAGGAGCGGAAGTTCCATCGCCTGCTGGGTATCATCATGGCCATTACTTTCTTCCTCAGTATTGTGTGGCCGTGGATTCCGACCCCTGAAAAAGATCCCAACGTAATTGAAGAGATTCCACCGCGCATAGCGAAGCTGTTGCTCGAACAAAAGCCACCGCCGCCGCCACTGCCAAAACCGGTGGAGCCCGAACCCGAGCCGGAACCCGATCCGGTTACGGAGCCCGAACCGGAGCAGGTTGCAGAGGAACCGCCGCCGCCCGAACCGGAGCCACTGCCGGAACCCGCTCCTGAACCGGAGGTCGACTTGCAGGCGGTTGCCCGTGCGCAGGCGCAGGCAGCATTGCTTCCTTTCACAGAGGATCTCGCGAAGCTAGCGGACAGTGACGTTCTCGAAACCGTGGCTGACAGTCGACCACTGTCGGCATCGGTAGGCCAGGCAGAGCGCAACGAACGTTCCATGATTACGTCTAAAGTAGGTACCGCCAGCAGCGGTATCAATACGGCAAATATGAGCCGTAATACTGGAGGCTCAGGCCTCGCGGGACGGAGCACGACCACAATCGAGAGTCCGGTGGCCGCGGTTGGCCAGTCGGAAGGCGGCGCCCGCCGTACGGGCTCCAGTGGCAAGGCATCCAGGAGCCGGGAGGAAATTGAACTCGTCTTCGACAAGAATAAAGGTGCAATTTTTGCGCTTTACAATCGCGCGCTGCGCGCGGATCCGTCGCTGGAGGGCAAGCTCGTCCTTCGCCTGACTATCGCACCGAGTGGACAGGTCACCGCCTGTGAGGTTGTTTCAAGCGAACTGGGTGACGAAGATCTCGAGCGCAAACTGGTGCAGCGTGTACTGCTATTTAAGTTTGATGCCAGGGATGTCGAACCAATTACGACAACCAAGCCGATCGATTTCTTTCCGGCCTGATTCAGCTCCCCATATATAAATGAGAACGCGCGAGGATCGCAGGGTCCTCGCGCGTTTTTTTTAGCCTGGGTTTCGTACCATTTAGAGCGTATTGCCCTTGCACTCGAAGTCGTTCATATTTTCTGCGCATGCTATGACGATGATCGACTAATCACGTAACGACGTACTGGAATCACAATGACCGACTACAACCCCCCACTGAAAGATATGCGGTTTGCGCTTCACGAACTTGCCGGTTTGGAGAATGTGCTGCGCCTGGAACCGTTTGCACAATTTGATGCCGAAATGATTGACCAGGTTCTCGAGGAAGCTGGCAAGTTTGCGAAGGACGTTCTGGCACCGCTGAATACAAGCGGTGATCAGCAGGGTTGCCGGATCGAAAACCAGGCAGTCATCGTCGCCGATGGATTTGCCGACGCTTACGGTCAGTTTGTTGAGAACGGCTGGCAGTCGCTGACGGCTTCGGCGGAGTTCGGCGGCATGGGTCTTCCCGAAGCTGCGGCGACGCCAACGGTTGAGATGTGGCACTCGGCCAACCTCGCTTTGGCTCTTTGTCCGCTTCTTACGGCCGGTGCGATCGCGGCGCTCGAAACGCACGCCAGCGATGAACTCAAGGAAAGGTTTCTTCCCAGCCTCGTCAGTGGCGAGTGGGCAGGCACCATGAACCTGACCGAGCCCCAGGCCGGTTCGGACCTGGCAGCAGTTGTTACCCGCGCTGTTCCAGACGGCGACCATTTCCGTATCAGCGGGACAAAAACGTTCATTACATGGGGCGACAACCCGATGTCGTCGAATATTCTGCACCTCGTGCTCGCACGGTTACCAGACGCCCCTCCTGGTGTAAGGGGTATCTCGATGTTTGCGGTGCCAAAATACCTTATTAACAGCGACGGCACTCTTGGCGAGTCGAACGATGTCTACCCGGTATCGACTGAGCACAAGATGGGAATCCATGCGAGTCCGACCTGCGTGATGAATTTTGGAGAAAACGTCGGCGCTGTCGGCTATCTCGTGGG
>JAHEFD010000063.1:15328-19603 GCA_024640345.1 Woeseiaceae bacterium | reverse complement strand
GCCGGGACCAGTGGTCCCGCACGAAATTTCGTTCGTTTCATTTTTGATTCTCCCTGATAGAAAAGATGCAACCGTTCAAACTGCAGCGGCAGCGTTTCTTTGTTTTTGTCTTTCGCCGAACACACTTGTCTGCTGAATCGCAAACCGTTGACGACGCGAGGGTAGATTCTCGTGCTCCCGATACTACGCCGTGCTACAGCACCCAGCAAGAAGTCGCTATCGAGTAATAAGCACTGCAATTTTCCCGCGATAACACAGTCGTTTTTGGTGCCAGCTTATGTTTAATCGAATGTTATTGAGTCATTTGAGTGAGGCGGCGTTCGAGCATTAGAAGTCCCAATCGGAGATGCAATGTTATCGAGTGAACTTAAAAAGCGACTTGGTTCAAGGCGGCAAACTCCTGACCCGTAATGCGGCAACGACACTGCGAAGTGTTGTCCTGGCCAGGTTCCCTGATGTGGTGGGTAACCGGTCCTGGCACGAGTGCAGCAAAGCGGCTAAAGGCCGGGAAGTTTCCGCACAATTTCTGGGATATTCACGTATTGCCTTTGCATCAGGAAGCCAATACAAAGGATTGATCAGGCAGGTTTTTTCCCTGTTCTATTGGCTGGGATCCATTCGTGCCGGCAGATTGGCCAGGGATGCTCGATTTTCGGGGTCTTGCCTGATTGCGTTGTCCAACGCATCGGGTGCGTCGGTGTGGCGCAATGTTTTTTGAAGATCAGGAAGAAGAACCGGTCGAGCACAATGCGAAAAAAACCTCCCAGACTCGGCGTCGTCATTCCGGTTTACAACGAAAGTGGAAACGTCAAGCCACTGACTGACGAAATCGCGGCGGCCATGAAGTCCAAACTGGCTTTTGAGATTGTCTTCGTTGACGATGGCAGCACTGACAGTACCCTGGCAGAGCTGCAGGAACTGGCGCATTCCAGGCCTTATGTGGTCGTGCGGACACACGACGGAAACCACGGTCAAAGTGCCGCGATCAGGACGGGCGTTGAAGCATCCGGTGCACCCGTCATCGCGATTCTCGACGGTGATGGCCAGAACGATCCGAAGGATATACCCAGGCTTTACGAATTGCTGGTCGAAGATCCCCGCATAAGCATGGTCGTTGGCGAGCGACGAAAACGAAAAGATTCGTTCTTAAAGCTGGTGTCATCAAGAATCGCAAACAAGGTTCGATCCGGCGTGCTTGGTGACGGCGTGCCGGATACCGGCTGTGGATTGAAGGTGTTTTACCGGCAGGGCTTTCTTGATCTGCCGGCATTCGATCACATGCACCGGTTCCTCCCGGCACTGATGCAGCGAAACGGCGGCCGGGTCTGTTCCGTTCCCGTCAATCACCGCCCCAGGGTCAGGGGCACGTCCAAATACGGTGTTCGAAATCGGCTTTGGGTCGGAATCACTGATCTTATCGGCGTTATCTGGCTGCAAAGGAGGCATTTGTAGATCATGGACAGCAACGCTTACTGGTATGCGCTCGGCTTTTTCGGCCAGGCCCTTTTCTTCTCCCGTTTTCTCGTGCAATGGTTGGCAAGCGAGCGAGCAGGGCGAAGCATTATTCCACTGTCATTCTGGTACCTGAGCCTCGGCGGCGGCCTGACGCTGTTTGCCTACGCGATTCACATAGGCGACCCGGTTTTCATCATCGGTCAGTCGACAGGCACATTTATCTACCTGCGGAACCTGTATTTTCGACTGCACGAAGATGAACACCCTGCTTCGGCATAGGTCATTCCATTAAGACGAACGAGGTCGTGGTCGCCCGGTACCAGGCCCTGCTGTGGCCGGCACTCTGGTTCACTACAGTCGTCGTCGGCTTGCTCTCCCGCACTTACTGGCCTGTGGACGAAACCAGGTACCTCGGCGTAGCGTGGGAAATGTGGTCGAGTGAAGATTGGCTCGTCCCCCATATGAATGGCGCTCCTTACAGCGACAAACCACCGATGCTGTTCTGGTTAATCGTTTCAGGCTGGAAAGTTTTCGGCGTGAACGCGTGGTGGCCAAGAATTTTGCCGTCACTGTTTGCACTCGGCAGCCTGTTCATGGCGAGCTGGCTGGGCCGACGGCTGTGGCCAGATGAGCGCCGGATTGACCACGCTGCGTTACTGGTCCTGCACGGTGCGCTGCTGTGGCCTGCTTTTACCGGCCTGTTGATGTTCGACATGCTGGTTGTATTCTTCGTACTGGTCGCCTTTGCCGGGTTGCAGATATCAGCGCAAAGACCCGGACTTGGTGGCTGGCTGCTGGCGGGTCTCGCCATCGGTTTGGGGCTGATCTCGAAAGGGCCGGTTGTCCTGCTCTTTATTTTACCGCCTGCGCTCGCCGCCCCGATGTGGGCAGTGGCGGGCCGGCGTCAGTCATGGGGAAGCTGGTATGCCGGTGTCGTCGCATCGGTAGTCGTCGGCGCGGCAGTGGCGCTCTGCTGGGCAATACCTGCGGCAAAAGCGGGCGGCACGGCTTATGCCGATGCGATCTTCCTGGGGCAGACGGCGCATCGTCTTGCTGGTGGCGCTGCGCCGCATTCGCGCCCGCTGTGGGCCTATCTCGCCATGTTGCCGGTGATCACATATCCATGGCTGCTCTGGCCGCCGCTGTGGCGTGGGCTCATCAAGCTCGATATCAAATCAGATGCGGGTTCGCGTTTTTGCCTGGCAGTTATTCTGCCGGCTCTTGTCCTGCTTTCTCTCGTTGAATCCAAGCAGCCGCAATATCTGCTACCCCTTTTCCCGGTCTTCGCATTGCTGGCCGGACGCAGCCTGAAGGCCACGACCAACGATATCGTAAGGCGCCGAGACAACGTTCTACCAGCGATCGCGCTTCTTATGTCCGGAGTTGCCCTGGCGATCCTGCCCTCATATGCCGTGGGCATCGAGTCAATCCAGGTAATGCAAAAAGTGTCCAGTCTCTGGGGGCTGCTTGTCATCCTGGTAGCATTCGGCCTGTTCGCTCTGCCGAATACGACAAGCGGACTTGCGGTTGTCCGGTGGAGCGTCATCAGCACGGTATTCCTGGTGATACTGCAAGTCGGGCCACTGCAGGCACTCGCCCCTGAAAACGATACCCGACCTATAGCAAAACTCTTGTCACAGTTTCAGCGTGACGAAACACCGGTCGCATGGTTGAGGGCGTATAACGACCAGGTTCATTTCGCCGGCCGACTAACGCGTCCGCTTGACGTTATCAGCGATCACGAACTACCGTCGTGGATAGAGAAAAATACTGAAGGCGTTATCGTCAACCGGTACGCAACGTGGAACTCCAGGCTGACTGACTGCGCGATTTATGCACAGCGTTATCGTGGCGGTGCAATCGCCTTGTTCCGTGCGTCGCAACTGAGTCGCTGTCCGGAACTTATGCCAGCAATTAAATTGCCGGTCGCTGTGCGACCCCGGTAATTTTGCCACGTCCTTTCCCGCACATTGACGGATTTCGCTGGCAATCGATCGTTACCACGGATTTGCGTCAAGCACACCGAGTATTTCCAGCGTATTGCGATCCAGCAACATTCCGACGTCTCTTTCTATTCCACCGATCGGCAGGATGCCGAGGTCGGGATGTGATTTCGCGTAGTCGTCAATGGCCTTTTGTATGTTGCTGCGTTCGCGCGGGGTTGCTGCCTCGATCTCTTCAATTGGCTTTATTTTGTGGCGAATGATATCGGCGCCCGCTGCCCACGGCTCGTAATATTCGGCCCGGCTTTCGAGATCCGGCTTCCCGTCAAACATCACGCTGTCGAGATACCGTTGATACTCTGCCTGGTCTTCGGGAGGGCGGGCGAAAACAGGTATGAGTTCCGCAAATCGCTTGTTGCGCAACTCGTCGAAACGAATATCCGACTGATCGACAGCCCTTTTCGAAACGAACTCAATCCTGTCTACTGCGAATACAAGGTACTGCGGTTTCTCAACGTAAAGCGTATATGAGCCGTAGATCAGCGCTACGATCTGCATGATCGCTATCACCGTCAGGTCGAATTTAAGTCCAGGCTTTCCGTGCTTGTAAACGACCAGCGTCAACATCGGCCCCATCACGAGATCAACAGCGACCAGCAGCCGGATCATCGAGAACGCGCCAACCGCTTCAAAAGCCGGGTGTGGATACCATACCCAAAAAATAACGCCAATAACGTTACTGACCAGCACCGCGCTGATCAAAAGGTGAATTAATGCTGCTTCGTACCTGCTCACCCTGTTCGCTCCATCTCATCAGTTGGGTATGCTTCGTGGAATCGACAGGCAGTTTCACTGGCTGGTCGACTTTCGCTCGGCA
>JAHEFD010000063.1:0-15228 GCA_024640345.1 Woeseiaceae bacterium | reverse complement strand
GATCAAAAGGTGAATTAATGCTGCTTCGTACCTGCTCACCCTGTTCGCTCCATCTCATCAGTTGGGTATGCTTCGTGGAATCGACAGGCAGTTTCACTGGCTGGTCGACTTTCGCTCGGCACCTTCGTAATCTCGAAATATTTCAACGCAGTTTTTGCAGAATTGCCAGTGAACCAGTTTGCAAAAATGGCAGTTTCCTGGGCTGGGCGATTGCCGGTTCCCAGACCTTATTCTGATCGCGGCGGCAGTCCGGAGTGTTGAGTCAGCACCTTGCCACGACGCAGTCGCTTTTCGTGAGCGTCTTTCGAATTTTTTCTCCGTGGTGAGTGAGACACGCGGTGTCCGTGCGGCTGTTTTTCCGGGACCAGCTTGTCGGCGCCGGTGCCAATCAAATGCTCGAGTTTCAGCGCTCTGAGGGCTTTACGAATCAACGGCCAGTTGTCCGGGTCGTGATAACGTAACAGCGCCTTATGCAGTCGGCGCTGCGCCGGGCTCTTGACGATATCCACCGGCTCGCTCTTATACGTTACTTTCTTCAGTGGGTTCTTCTTCGAGTGATACATCGCCGTCGCGGTTGCCATCGGCGACGGGTAAAACGCCTGTACCTGGTCTGCCCTGAAGCCATTCGTTTTCAACCAAAGCGCCAGGTTGATCATATCGAGATCGGTCGTCCCCGGGTGTGCCGCGATAAAGTATGGAATCAGGTATTGCTCTTTTCCCGCTTCCTTCGAGAACCGGTCGAACAGCTCCTTGAAACGATCGTACGAACCGATGCCAGGCTTCATCATTTTGTCGAGCGGCCCGGTCTCCGTGTGCTCGGGCGCGATTTTCAGATAGCCGCCAACGTGATGCGTAACGAGCTCTTTTACGTACTCGGGATCTTCGACGGCAAGGTCATAGCGCAGGCCCGAGGCAACGAGTACCTTTTTAACGCCAGGCAGTGCGCGTGTCTTGCGATACAACTGGGTCAGCGAAGAGTGGTCGGTATTCAGGTTGCTGCAAATGCCCGGATATACGCAACTTGGAAGGCGACAGGCGGCCTCGATCTTCCTGCTCTTGCAGGCCAGCCTGTACATGTTGGCCGTCGGCCCACCAAGATCCGAGATGACGCCGGTAAAGCCCGGCACGGTATCGCGGATCTTCTCGACTTCCTCCAGTATCGACTCCTCCGAGCGATTCTGAATGATTCGTCCTTCGTGCTCCGTAATGGAGCAGAAGGTACAGCCGCCAAAGCAGCCGCGCATAATGTTCACCGAGAAGCGGATCATTTCATAGGCAGGAATTTTTGCGTCACCATAAGCCGGGTGCGGTATTCGCGCAAACGGCATGCCGTAGACATAGTCCATCTCGGCCGTCGTGAGTGGTTCCGCCGGAGGGTTCAGCCACAGTTCCTGGTCGCCATGTGTTTGCACCAGGGCGCGAGCATTGCCAGGGTTAGTCTCGAGGTGCAGCACGCGGTTCGCGTGCGCATACAACACCGGGTCACTTCGAACCTTTTCGAAGGAGGGCAGGCGAATCACAGATCGTCCGCGATTTTTTCGTGCGTCGGGCACGAAGCGAAGAACTGTTGCAGCGTTTTCGGTTGCTTCTGTTTGCCCGGTCGCACAGGCCTCCGCGTCCCGGGGATTTATGTAAGGGCTTACAATCTGGTCGACGTGGCCGGGCCGATCGATTCGCGTCGAGTCAATCTCCCACCAGTCGTCCGGCGTATTTTCGCGAACAAAAGCCGTACCTCGAATATCCGTCATATCACCAATCGACTCGCCGCGGGAAAGCCGGTGCGCAAGCTCGACGACCGGCCGCTCGGCGTTGCCGTAAAGGAGCAGATCGGCATGCGAATCAATAAGAATGGATCGACGTACTTTGTCCTGCCAGTAGTCGTAATGTGCGATTCGTCGCAGCGAAGCCTCTATGCCGCCGAGCACGACAGGGACGTCACCGAATGCCTCTCGGCAACGCTGGGCATAGACAAGGGAACAGCGGTCCGGTCGTTTACCGCCCAGCCCTCCCGGAGTGTAGGCATCGTCGTTACGCAGCTTTCGGTCGGCCGTATAACGATTGATCATGGAATCCATGTTGCCGGCCGCAACGCCGACAAACAGGTTGGGTTTTCCGAGCGCTTCGAATGCTTCTTTCGATTGCCAGTCCGGCTGCGAAATGATTCCAACGCGAAAGCCCTGAGATTCGAGCAGGCGGCCGATGATGGCCATACCGAAAGACGGATGATCGACATAGGCATCCCCGGTGACAATGATAATGTCGCAGGAGTCCCAGCCGAGCTCGTCCATTTCGGCACGTGACATCGGCAGAAACGGGGCAGGGCCATAGCACTCGGCCCAGTACTTATCGTATTCGTAGATTGGCTTTGGGGCGGGCATGGGAATATTGGTCGACCGGTTGAGGCGAGCGGGAATTGTATCAGCGGAAAGGGTCGTGGATGGCATGGATATTGGATTTCGCGATCTGCGACGATATATTGAACCTGGTAAATTCCCTGATAATCGCGCGACATTGTGAGCATGGGCGCAAAAAATCGGGTTGGAAGGTGCGGGAGAAATTAATGCAAAAGCTTGCAGGTAAAATCATCGCTGCCGGTTTCGGGGCAATTCTCGCCGTCACGCCGGCATTCGCTCAGGACATTACCTATATAAAGGCAGGGTCACTTTTCGATTCCCGCAGCGGCGATGTTACGCGGGACGCCGTTATTCTGGTTGAGAACGAACGGATTATTGCGGTAGGTGACGAAGATACCAATATACCGACTGGCGCCAGGATCATCGACTTGTCGTCTTCCTTTGTTCTGCCTGGCGTGATGGACATGCACACGCACGTTGTCGGGTATCTCGATAACTATTTCTTTGCCGGCTACTTTCAGTCACCGCATCGCGCCACGATTGGTGGTGTGGTGAATGCCGAGAAGACACTGATGGCCGGGTTTACGACAATCCGCAACGTCGGTGCAGGCGATTATGCGGATGTCGCGTTGCGCAACGCGATCAACGCAGGCGAAATACCCGGTCCGCGAATGGCCGTGTCCGGGCCGAGTCTCGGTATTACCGGTGGGCATTGTGATAGAAATTCGCTGAATGCGTCGTTCAATGAACGCAGTGACGGCGTGGCTGACGGGCCGTGGGCCGCTCGCGAGCAGGTGCGAAAAAATGTCAAATATGGCGCGGACCTGACCAAGTTCTGTGCGACCGGCGGCGTATTCTCAAAAGGCACTAAAGTCGGGATGACGCAATACACGCTGGAAGAAATGCAGGCGATCGTCGATGAGTCGCACACCCACGATCGAAAAGTTGCAGCGCACGCTCACGGCACCGAGGGAATCAAGCGAGCGATTCTGGCAGGCGTCGACTCTATTGAGCATGCGAGCTTCCTCGATGAAGAGGCGATACGGATGGGAATCGAGCGTGACACCTATTTTGTACTTGATATCTACAACACCGAGTACACGCTGGAAAGAGGTGCAGAGAACGGTGTGCCGGAAGAGAATATCAACAAGGAACGCGAGGTCGGTACACGTCAGCGACAAAGTTTTACGATGGCCGTTCGAATGGGTGCCAAAGTGGCTTTTGGCACGGACTCGGGTGTCTATCCGCACGGTGACAACGGCAAGCAATTTGCTCGTGCGGTGCGCTTTGGCATGACTCCAACGCAGGCGATTCAGTCTGCTACGTCAGTCACTGCAGATCTCCTGGGCTGGGAAGATCGAGTCGGCGAAATCGCACCGGGCATGTACGCTGACATCATCGCTGTTGATGGTAATCCGCTCGAAGATATCAGCGAGCTCGAAGACGTCGATTTCGTCATGAAAGGTGGCGTCGTATACAAGAACCAGTAATTTTCTCAGCGCAGACGAGTCGAACCACGTATTTGCTGAAGGCGAAATGCTCCGACGATCAGAATCAGAACGCCGAGATCGTAGCCTGTTCAGCGAATAGCAGAGACGGCACTCAGGGTGAAACTTTCATTGGTTGAAGTTTCTTATACGTCATTGATCGCCACAACCACTCCAGCGGACCGAATCGATAACGACCAAGCCACCAGCTCGAAAAATACATTTGAAAAGTGATAATTGCCGCAACGATCAGCATCTGTGGTGCGCGCGATATGTTACCGAACAACCCGCCTGCATAACCATAGAACAGCGTGGTGAGTATCAGTGAGTGCATGATGTAGTTCGTGAGGGCCATTCTGCCCAACGGCGCAAATCTCCGCAGCTTTGCTGACCAGGACTGCGAGCCGAGCATCAATATTATCGTTCCCAGGTAGCCGGCACACAAAACGTACTGCCCGAGAAAAAACAGAGTTCCTCCTGTGGCCCGCAGAACGCCTGAGATGTCCGCTGCCGGATGTCCCATGACAGTCAGGCCACCGATCGTAAAAAACAGACCGAAGCTCATTCCGATGATGGCCATTGGCTTGAATATGTGCCGGTTCTCGCGGTGATTCCTGATGACGCCGCTTGCGATAAGCCAGTAGCCGAGGAGGAATATCGGTAACAAAATCAGCAAAGTAAAAAACGGTGTAAAGCGCAGTACTTGCAGCGCATGGTTAAATCGGTATTTCGTCGCCCGCCAGTAGGAACCCTCGGTTAACGCTTTTATTTCCTTCGCTTCGTTGACATCCTGTTCCTGCTTTTGTTCGACTTTTTCGCTTACGGCTTTTTCGATCTGTTCTTCTTCGCTTAGCTCTTCGTCTGCACTTTCTGACTCGGATGAAGGTTCGGTTACGCTGTTTTCTGACTCTGTGTCTCGGGCTTCCCCCGTTGCACCTTCCGATTCCGCGACCAGTGATTCCATCCTGGTGTTCACCAGTGCCTCGATACGAATATCCTTATCCCATCGCGCCGTCAGTTTGTCATGATCGAACCAGGCACCAAAACCCAGTCCCACCGCTGAACTGGCCAGAAATGGAAAGGCCAGCCAGATCAGAGCAATCCGTAAAATGGATTTCGGATTGTCAAATCGGCTAAACCGCCCTGTCTGCAGGAGAAGGACCAAGCCCAGCAAAAGAAAACCGGCGAAAGCGTAGTCGTGCAGAATATCTCCGCCCCAAAGGAAGATCATGTGCAGCAGGCCAAATACAAACAGGACCGCCATTCGTCGGGTGAACCAGGCGCCGAAGGGCCTGCCCACCTCGCGGGCGCGGATCAGCATCACCGCAAACCCCATGCCGAACAGTAACGCGAATAATTTGTAGAATTTCCCTTCGACGAAGCACCGTATGAGCCAGCCGGCTGCGTGATCCAGCCCAGTCAGGCTTTTGTCAAAGCTGCCGAGCTCTTGCAGGCTCCGCCCGAACCACTCGATATTCATCAGCAGGATGCCGATGACCGCGATGCCCCTGAGAATGTCCATTGCATCAATTCGTTTTGATTCCGCAACAGGCGACAATTGCGGCGCGTTATCTTGCTTTGCGTTGCCATCCGTCGGGATCGGGGTTGTTGCTTCGGTCATAATGTCTGGCTCGTGTCTGCGTCTCTTTTACCTCAGCTTACTAGGAAGTCATAACCAGAGGTTATTACTGATCACTATAAGCCGAATGTAAACCTTATCTTCGTGTCTTGACGATACATAAGGGAGAGGGGCATCGAGCGGATTTTTCGCCCAGGATAGGGCATGTCCGTCATTCTCACTTGAGCCGGACCGCAGATTGATTGATCATGGAACCAGTGGGGCTAACAGAATCTGGAGAACGTCATGTGTGATGAACTGACCAATAAAGATGCCGAGAAGTATCTTCGCCGGAACGCGGTAACGCGCCGGGAATTCAACAAGCACGGAATTGGCGCAGCGCTGGCCATGATGCTTCCTCCGGTTGCAAACGCACTGGACGTGGTTGAGCAGGACGTTATGGTTGAAACGCCGGATGGCATGGCCGATTGTTATTTCGTGCACCCGGCAGGCGGGAAGCATGCAGCCGTTATCGTCTGGCCGGACATCGTCAGCATACGGCCGGCATTTCGGGCAATGGGCAAGCGCCTGGCAGAATCCGGTTATTCAGTGCTGGTGGTCAACCCTTATTATCGTACGGTCAAGGGGCAGGTTGTGCCTGACGGCAAAGGTTTTCGGGATCCGGGAATTCGTGAATTGCTGATGCCGCATGCGCAGTCGTTATCACCGGAGACCTGTGTCACTGATGGTCGCGCGTTCGTCGATTACCTTGATAAGCAGCCTTCGGTTGATACCAGCCGAAAAATCGGAACGACCGGCTATTGCATGACGGGTTCTTACACCATGCGCCTTGCGGCAGCGATGCCGGATCGCATCGGGGCAGGTGGGTCATTCCACGGTGGCGGCCTGGCATCGGATGCGGAAGACAGTCCGCACCTGTTGGCCCCGCAGATGAAGGCGGGCTTCCTGATCGCCATTGCTGCAAACGATGACGAGCGCGATCCCGAAGCAAAAGTACTCTTGCGCGAGGCGTTCGACGCCAACGGAGTCAGTGCGGAAATAGAAGTATATGAGGACACTTTACACGGATGGTGTCCGCCTGATTCCGCGGTTTACAACGAAAAACAGGCGGAACGCGCGTGGAGTCGGCTGCTGGCCCTGTTTGAGCGAGAACTTGCTTAGGCGCTGTAAGAAGTCAGGAAAAACCGCCCAGTAATTTTTTCAGGTCGCCCAGGAGTTGGCGCAGGGTGCCCGTGATTAACGCAAACTCCGCATCCATCCTGGCAAGTGGGTCTTGATGGTCTTCATTGTCGTCGTCCATGCCAATGAATCGCAGTTTCGTTATAACGCCTGTCTCATCAAGCACAAAACTCATGATCTCATTGTAAATCACGGCGAGGTGCGTCAGTTGCATGCCATTGGCTACGTGATCGCGAATCGTCCGGTCACTCAGATCGAAGTCAGTCCAACGCACCAGCGAGCCTGCATCAGTTGCATCCCGCATTCGGCATTCCCGTCCAAGCGAGAATCGGCCAGGCGCACCACCAAGAAATATCTGGACAAGTAATTCAGCAACCGGTTGCCTGTAGTGCAGTGGTCTTATTTTCAAGCCATCAAAGGGAGTTTGAAGACGTCGCAGGAATCGTTCTGCGACAGAGTCCTGTGCGGCATCGACGCCAATGACTTTTTCCTTCAGGTCCACATACCCCCAGATCCTGTCGGATTTGAGAAGTGCCTTGGGCATAAGCTCATCCCGCGCTTCAGCTTTGAGGCGACGCTTTTCCCTTGCGCTCGGCGCCTCTTGCATCCGGTTGCGAAATGCTTCGACACGGTTTTCCAGTTCTTCATTAATCACAGCCGGCGGCAGGACGCGGGACTGGCTTCTCAGTTTGAGGAGGTCTGCTCCATTTACGCGGCGGGCAAGTGAATTGCCGGTCTCCGGATCGACAGGTACCCAGCCCGAGCTGCGTTCGGTCAGCGGGCCACAAGGTTCGAAGCCAGCCGCTTCGAGCGTTTTGGACAGCACCTTTTCACTATCGGGCCAGTCACTGTCCAGTTTGTAATAACGTACGTTTCGAAACATCGGGAGTTACAGGAGTTCGGCAGGGCGGCGAAGTATCCGCATTTTGCCAGGCAAAGTCACCATTGATTTTCTGTCAAAAATTGTTGCGGGCTTCCGGCCTGTCGGAATTATTCATAGCGTATTGAAGTAATCCGGAGAATGTTGACTTGCCCGCCGGTATCCAGCGGCACTTCATCATCGACCTGCTTCTTGAGCAGTGCTTTTGCCAACGGTGAATCAATACTGATAGCCGAGGTCCTGGCGTCTGCCTCATCTGGCCCAACGATTCGATAGGTCCTGGATTCTCCGGCCTGATCGCGCACTTCGACTGATGCGCCAAAATAGACTGCATGATTCGCGGGATGCTCCCGAACCACATTAAGAACTGGCAGGCGTTTCTGCAGGTAGCGAATGCGTCGATCAAGTCCGCCCAGTTCTTTCTTCCGATAAATGTACTCGGCGTTTTCTGAGCGGTCGCCCTCGGCCGCAGCGGCAGCCAGTGCCTTAACAACCTCGCGACGCTTCAGCCAGATGCCCTCGAGCTCCTTTTGCAACACCAGGAAGCCGGCGGGCGTTATGTACGGCGAAGATGCCGGGGCAGGCGGGCGCCAGCGTCCCATAGTGGCCTCCAAAAAAAAGGGTCGGATCCAATACTGGATCCGACCCCTGCCTCATTCAAGTGTTTACTTGGCGGCTTTGCGTTCCAGCGTCTCTTTGATGACATCGTCAGCAACATTCTTCGGGCATGGCGCGTAGTGCGCGAACTCCATCGAAAACTGACCACGACCAGAAGTCATCGTTCTGAGGTGGCCAATATAGCCAAACATTTCTGACAACGGAGCATCCGCTTTAACGCGAACACCGGTCGGGCCGGGTTCCTGCGACTTGATCATTCCGCGCCGACGATTGAGGTCGCCAATAACATCACCAACGTGATCCTCGGGCGTGTAAACGTCAACCTTCATGATCGGCTCCAGCAACTGTGGCGCTGCTTTTGGAACAGTCTGTCGGTAAGCAGCTTTGGATGCGAGCTCGAATGCCATGGCTGAGGAATCCACCGCGTGGTAGGCGCCGTCCGTCAGCGTGACTTTTACGTCGAGCAGCGGGAATCCTGCAAGCGTACCCTGATCCATGCTGACACCGAATGCCTTCTCAACGGCAGACCAGTATTCGCGGGGTACGTTACCGCCAGTGACGGTTGACTCAAATACGTAACCGCTATTGGGTTCACCCGGTTCAATGATGTACTCGATCTTGGCGTATTGACCCGAACCACCCGTCTGCTTCTTGTGTGTGTAAGAGTCTTCAACTCGATGCGTAATGGTTTCGCGATAGGCGACTTGCGGTTTACCCATCTGCACTTCAACGCCGTGGGTGCGTTTCAGGATATCGACTTTAATATCCAGGTGAAGCTCACCCATGCCCTTGATGATGGTCTCGCCTGAGTCCTCATCGGTTTCCATGCGGAACGAGGGATCTTCCTGGATCATCTTGTTCAGCGCGACGCCCATCTTCTCCATTCCCGCCTTATCCTTGGGCGAAATAGCGATGGAAATTACAGGATCCGGGAAAACCATCGGCTCCAGTGTTGCCGGTTTGTCCGGATCGCAAAGCGTGTGACCGGTGCGCGTGTTTTTCATGCCGAGCAGAGCGACGATATCGCCCGCCTGCGCTGATTCGCGTTCTTCGCGCGAATCGGCGTGCATTTCGACAATGCGGCCTATGCGTTCAGTTTTTCCGGTGAAAGTGTTCAGGACGCTCGCACCCTTTTTCAGGCGCCCGGAATAGATGCGCGTAAATGTCAGCGCGCCGTAGCGATCGTCCATGATTTTGAATGCAAGTGCCCGCAGCGGATATTCAGTGTCAACGATTGCTTTTCCGCCGGTTGGATTTCCTTCCAGGTCAATTTCCGGCTGTGGCGGAACTTCCGTAGGGCTGGGCAGGTAATCAACGACGGCGTTCAGCACATTCTGCACACCCTTGTTTTTGAAAGCCGAGCCGCAGAACGTCGGGAAGAACGCAAGATCAATTGTGCCCCTGCGTATGCATCGCTTCAGTTCTTCCTCTGATGGTTGTTGGCCGTCGAGGTACGCCTCCATCAGTTTATCGTCGTGATCAAGCGCCGCCTCGACCATCATCTCGCGATATTCTTCGACCTTCTCCTTCATGTCCTCGGGAATGTCGGTGATTTCATAATTGGTGGGGTCATCAGAACCCGCCCATATCCAGGCTTTGCGGGTCAGAAGATCCACAACACCCTTAAAATTTTCTTCCGTTCCGATTGGCAAAGTCATGACGAGCGGAGTCGCGCCGAGAATTTCCTTAACCTGTTTAACGACGCGATAGAAATCCGCGCCGATTCGGTCAAGCTTATTGACGAAGATAATACGAGCAACCTTGGATTGGTTCGCATAGCGCCAGTTGGTTTCCGACTGCGGCTCAACGCCACCTGAACCGCAAAAAACGCCGACGCCGCCGTCCAGAACTTTCAGCGATCGATACACTTCAATCGTGAAGTCCACGTGTCCCGGAGTGTCGATGATGTTCAGGCGATGCCCATTCCAGGAACAGGTGGTAGCAGCGGACTGAATCGTAATTCCACGCTCCTGTTCCTGATCCATAAAGTCGGTTGTGGCTGCGCCATCATGAACTTCACCGATCTTGTGAATCTTGCCTGTCAGTTTCAATATGCGTTCCGTGGTGGTGGTCTTGCCAGCATCCACGTGTGCGAAAATTCCAATGTTTCTGTAATAACTAAGGTCGGTCATGATCTGCTCTTTTGCATAAATGTTTACGCGTGCCGCTGGGACTCAATCAGGTCCAACGGCCGCCACAATCCGGGGTGCTGCGATTTCAGCCGCGCCTAATATGGGCGACCGGGGTTCTTTTATCGATAGTGTTCGCCTGTTGAAACCAGGCTGAAAACTGGCCGATTCTGGCTGCCAATTCCGGGCTTCCAATCGGCGGCCAACGGTCCGGGCGAGGATCATACCAGCGGAAATGTCCCTAATCACCCTGAATTAGCTTAAATATGTGAAAGAATCCTGAATTTAGTGCCCGTTGTCCGCGGATTCGGAGGCTGTACAATCCCGGCCATGGCCAGCAAGAATCCCATTCTGTATGTCTTTGCAATCTCCCACTACTGCGAGAAGGCACGATGGGCGCTCGATTACCTGGGTATACCGTATTCCCTGCGATTCGTCGGCCCGGGGGAGCACGGGAAAATAGCGAGGAAACTCGGGGCCCCACGATCCAGCGTGCCTTATCTCGGCGTCGATGGGCAGGTTATTCAAGGGTCTGACAGGATTATCGACTGGGCAGACGAGCAAACGGACGATGTTGCAAAGCGCCTGACTCCCGCCGGGGATCGCGAAACCTGCAGGCAGATCGAGCAACGCATCGACGATACCGCCGGTGTGCATATCCGGCGCTATTACTATTCCGAAGCACTCGTAGAGCACCCTGAAACCATCCGGCCGATCTTTACCAGCGAATTGTCGCCGGTCAAAAGGGTCCTTATTGGTCTCGCATGGAGCAAAATCCGCGAAGTCATGATCAAGCGAATGGACCTCGGCGCGGAGCAGGGGCTCGAGTCACGCGGGATTGTAGAGCGAGAGCTCGACTGGGTGGATGAGTTGCTCGGCGACGGCAGGACGTATCTCGTCGGCGACAAGCTTTCCAGGGCGGACATTGCAGTTGCGAGTTTGCTCTCGCCGCTTGCCCTTCCTGCGGAACATCCGACCTATTCAAAAATGACACACCCGCCGAGACTGGCAAATGACGTATCAGCCTGGGCTGAACGCCCGTCGCTTAAATGGGTTCGTGAAATGTACTCCACCCACAGGTAGGGACTGCTGTTTCTGACCCGCGTGTCGGAGTGCGAGGTATCCAGGGAGGCAAGGACGGCACTTTTACCCGCCAGTCTCCGGGCATTGACGGCCTCATGGTGGCTGCTCATACTTTGCCGCAGCAATTGCCAGTTCTTCCGGGGGAGTAAATGTCAGGTCGCGCATCGGTTCTCCGGCACGTCCCTAATGGCATTTCCATATTGCGTATCGTTGCCACGCCGGTACTCGTATTCCTCGCGGTCACCGATCGGGAAGACGGGTTCAAATGGCTCCTGCTAGCCGCGCTCCTGAGTGACATTCTCGACGGCCTGATTGCCCGGTCGTTCTCGCTGACTTCTAACCTGGGCTCCCGCCTGGATACGCTCGCCGACACGTTGTTATGGGTCGCGGTGATAGTCGGAATCCGGAAGTTTCATCCCGAGCTGGTGGCTGATCACGGGCTGGTCGTCGCAATGGTGATCGGCTTCTGGGCAATAGAGCATGTTGTTGCGCTACTTCGTTACGGAAAACTGACCAGTTTTCACATCTACACGATCCGGGTCAGCGCTTATGTCCTGGGAATTTTCATCATGAGCCTGTTCCTCTGGGGCATGCAATCGTGGCTTTTCTACCTTGCGGCCGGTATCAGCATTCTTGGCGCCATCGAGGAACTGCTGATTATCTCCGTCCTCCCCGAGTGGACTGCCAACGTGCGGGGGCTCTACTGGGTTTTGCGACGACAGAAAGACAGAGCTGCGTGACGAACTGGCTTGCGATCGTCAACCCCCGCTCAGGGCAGTACAGGTCGTCGGACTTTGAAACACAATGGATGCCGGAGCTCGAGAAATACGCCGCGGAAATTGTCATCACCCGGCGTCCCGGTGAAGCCAGCGAGATCACGCGAGCGGCGAAAGCTTATGACGGCCTGATTGTCGTCGGAGGCGATGGCAGCATTATTGAAGCCATTGCCGGGATGCATCGAGATAGCCAGCGATTCTCCATTATTCCTACCGGGCGCGGCAATTGCCTCGCCCGCGACCTGCGCATCAAAAGCATTGCAGAGGGTTTTGACGCACTTCAGAACGGAAGCGGCAAGGTGATGGATCTGTTACAGGTCGATATCGGATTCGCTGATGGCAGCAAATCACGCCAGTATTCGGCCAGTACAATCGCCCTTGGCTACGTCGTCGCTGTTGTCCAGCGCGCCTCGAGAATTCCCGTCGCGCGGCAGCACGCCTATGCGCTGGCCACAGTAGTAACGCGACCAAAGGCATTCGACTGCATGCTTGGAAGCGATGATGGCGACCCGGCTGAGCGAAGGTGCACCGGGTTTGTCGCCAACAACACCATGCACCTTGCGAATTTCCGGGCGTTTGGGAGAGCAGCTATCGATGACGGTCTTTTCGACACGCTACTTCTCGATGCCGGCTGGTTGCGCCAGACATTGCACAACCTGTCTATTCTTTCCGGCACGGGTTTATACGAGCCGGCCGAGCGTGGCCAGGCGACGCGCGTCTCGGTCAGTCCGAAACTGCCGCAAACCCTGATGATCGATGGCCAGTTGTTTTCGGATGTCATTCACCTGACGATAGAATGCATACCGGGCGCCATCGTCTGCACCGCACCAATATGATTAATAGCATTCTCATCGCAACCTTGTCCGGTATGGCGCTCGGCGCATTGCTGATGGCAATTGGCAACCGAAAAGTTCCAGCGGCCATTGCCCGCGAGCGTTGGAAAAAACTCGTCGTGTACTTTTTCATCGTGGTCATCTCGCTTGCCTGTGCCGCAGCAGGTCCCATCAGCATGACGTTGTTCGTTGTCGCGATTGTTGTTCCTGCGGCCTACGAGCTGCGACGCGCGACATCGCTCGCCAGCTTCGGCTCGGCGTGGGACAGGGTGCTCAGCCGGACCGTGTTCATTCTGCTGGCCGGGGTTACCCTTTTCATGGCACCGAGGCTTTCTCCGGAAAGCTGGGTGTATGTCTACTTGTTGGTCGCTGTATTCGATGGCTTCAGCCAGGTTGTAGGGCAGCTATTCGGGCGACACCAACTGTCCGCGCGGTTAAGCCCGCGGAAAACGATTGAAGGTGCTGTCGGGGGGCTGCTCGCCGTATTGCTGGCAGGATTGCTGCTGCGCGGCCTGGTCTGGCCGGAGCCATTAGCAGCGCTGCTGTTGTCAGCCACAATTGCTGCGGCCGGCCTCGCCGGCGATCTGGCTGCTTCGCTGGTGAAGCGGCGTGCCGGCATAAAAGATTTTGGTACGTTGCTTCCCGGCCAGGGCGGCGTGCTGGATCGTTTCGACAGTTTTCTTGCCGCGGCGGCGACGGCCGGACCGTTGATCTACCTTTCAGGCGGGGCATGAGAGCAGGAACGAGGCAGACCAGGTTGCAAAGAGCATTTGAGCGGCTCCCAGAAACCGCGAGGCTGGTTTTCGTCGCAATCATCGGCAGTCTGATCGGGCTGCTGGTCTATGAAATCATCTACTACCTGAATCCTGTCGAGCCCCGTGCCAGTATCAGCTGGTTGTTGTCGTTTGCGATTGGTGTGCCACGACAGCATGCATTACATCGTTGGCTGACTTTCGCTGATGAGGGTCCTTACTGGGCCAGTCTCAAGCGGGCCTATGTCCTTTACACATCCCTTGCCGTCCTGACAACAGCACTGAATTATCTGCTCGTCGTCACGTTGAACCTTCACCACCGTATCGCCTGGTTGATTTGTATCGCTACGGTCGGGGGAATCAACCTGTTCGTCCTCAAGCGATTCGTCTATCCGGAAACTTATCGAAGGCCGTAACCGACTCTCAGTCCAGGTGGTCAGATCACTTGGCGGTCAGCGACTTGGCGTAAATGACTTTTGCGTCGCCTTCAGCGTAGAAATCGTCAAGCACCGCTGCTTTCTCGTATCCCATTCGTTCGTAGAACGCTCGTGTCGGTGAGTATTGGCTGCGGCCTGCGGTGTCAACGAACATCCGCGTACCACCCTGCTCGCGGCATAGTGTCTCTGCTTTTTCGAGGAGTTTCGCGCCGAGACCCTTGCCCTGTTCGCCAGGTGCGACAGCGATCCAGTAAAGATCGTAGCTCGACGCTGTTGCCGGAATCCTGCCGAAGCAGGCATAGCCGAGCAGGCCTGCGTTCTGCTCATTTTGCGCAAACAGGAACTCGTAGCCGCTATCTGCGCCGCGAGCAAGCGTCTCGTCGACGAGTTCGACTGCCAGGTCCTGTTCCGCGGCGTCAAAGAATCCAGTTGCTGTTACCAGTTCGCGAACCGCCTTGAGATCGCCTTCTTCAGCACGCGTTCGCCAGTGCATCAGGCATTTCCTGTGTTACTGGTCAGACCAGACCACAGGCCGGTGAAGAAGTGCTTCGCGTTGACGCCAAGAGTCTGCGTTTTGTAACCGCCCTCCTGAACCACCAGCGTTGGCAAGCCAAGCTCGCCAATCATCCTGCCGTTCTCCCGGAAGTCTTTCGCCATCAGCTGAAATGAGCCTGTGGGGTCCCCCTTCGCGGTATCCAGCCCGAGTGCCAGTACCAGGAATTCCGGCTTGTACTTGCGGATCCTGTCGAGCGCTGCCGACAACGTTTTTCGAAACCGCTCACCGTCAATATTTTCGGGCAAGGGGAAATTGAGGTTAAAGCCCTTGCCGTCTCCACCACCCTTCTCGTCATCAAAGCCCGAAAAATAGGGGTAGCTGTAGCGCGGATGACCATGCATGGAAATCGTGAATACATCCTTGCGCTTCCAGAAGATGTCCTGGGCGCCATTGCCATGATGATAGTCAATGTCCAGCAGGACCACATTGCCGTGTTCACTCAGTCGGTGGGCGGCAATTGCAGACGAGTTGAAGTAGCAAAACCCCCCAAAGGCATCATGCTCTGCATGGTGGCCCGGAGGCCTGACCAGCGCGTAGGCGACCCGTCCACCATCAAGCAGCGTGT
>JAHEFD010000062.1:8327-19893 GCA_024640345.1 Woeseiaceae bacterium | reverse complement strand
CGTTCAGGAAAAGAGTGGGTACAATGGCGCCGCTAACTTCGCAAAGGGTCCCGATCGGGGATGAGGTATCAAGATGAATATTCATGCATTGAAAGTTTTCCTGCTTGCCACGTGCCTCACAGTCGCTGTAAGCGGTTGTGAAACGCTGGACGCCTATACGCAGGAATCGAAAACGAGCAGCGCGACAAAGGGAGCCGTGATTGGCGCTATTGCTGGCGCGGTCGTTGGGCTGGCCTCCGGCGATGATGCCGTTGAGCGCAGGCAACGAGCACTGGTTCTCGCAGGGGTTGGTGCCCTGGCCGGAGGTGCGGTTGGCGCCTACCAGGATCGCCAGGAAGCGGAACTGCGTGCACAGTTGCAGGGTACCGGCGTGAGCGTTACGCGCATTGGTGACAACATTACGCTCAATATGCCCGGCAACGTTACGTTTGCTACCAACAGTTCCGATCTCAGCCCGGCATTTTTTGATGTGCTGAGTTCGGTTAGCAAGGTGCTGACAGAGTTTGACAAGACGGTTGTGGAAGTAGCCGGTCATACTGATAGCACCGGGTCGGACTCTTACAACCAGGCATTGTCAGAGCGTCGTGCCGGCGCGGTAGCCCAGTATCTGCAGTCACAGAGCATCAATCCACAGCGACTGATCGTTATTGGCCTCGGCGAGAGCATGCCGGTGGCTGACAATACGACCGATGCAGGGAGACAGGCGAATCGTCGGGTCGAAATTACGATGGTCCCCGTCACCTCCTGAACCTGATGCAGGAGCAAAATCGGCGCGGCAGATAGTTATATCTGCCGCGTTTTTTTATAAGTGAAACAGAAGTCGCCCACATCATTGCAACAAGCCTGGGAGCGTCGGGATTCGGGCGTATGGATAGAAGGAGCCGGCATTGTCCGACGACTACTTGCCGATGATCATGATGGTTCGCGGCACCAGCGCTTCGTGCTTCAAATCCATAGCGACCATTCCCTGCTGGTCGCACACAATATCGATCTTGCCGAGCGAATTCCCCTGGCGATGGGTGACAAAGTCATATTTCGGGGAATGTACGAATGGAATGACCAGGGCGGTCTTGTGCACTGGACACATGACGATCCCATGGGGATCGAAGAGGGCGGATTCATTACTTACCGAAGAAAGCGATTTAGATAGTCGCTAAGGTAGCGATGTGCCGCGCATTAAAAAGCCGCGCTTGTCCGGCGCGGCTCCTGGAAACCGGCTGCTGATTTCTCAGCCTTCCATCACAACCCTGAGTTTCTTGATCGCATTGGCTTCGATCTGACGAATGCGCTCTGCCGATACTCCGTAAACATCTGCAAGCTCATGGAGCGTCTGCTTGTCCTCGGTCAGCCAGCGCGCCTGGAGAATCTCGCGGCTGCGATCATCAAGCGATTCAAGCGCATCAGCCATGCGAGAGGTCGCGTCATCGTGCCAGTCCGAGCTCTCGAGCAAATCGGCCGGGTCAGCATTCGGGCTGCTAAGATAGGCAGCAGGCGCAAACGCTCTTTCATCATCGCGCGAATCCGGTACCGGGTCGAAGACAGCTTCTCTTGCCGACAGCCGACGTTCCATTTCGGTTACTTCCTTGGGACTTACGCCAAGGTCATCGGCGACAGCCTGAGTTTCCGCATACGATAACCAGGCGAGACTCTTCTTTGCCTTGCGAAGATTAAAGAACAATTTCCGTTGCGCTTTCGTCGTTGCGACTTTGACGATGCGCCAGTTGCGAAGAACATACTCGTGAATTTCTGCTCGAATCCAGTGCACCGCAAATGAGACCAATCGGACATCGAATGACGGGTCGAACCGTTTCACGGCCTTCATCATGCCGACATTACCTTCCTGGATCAGGTCGGCGAGAGGCAGTCCGTATCCCGTATATCCCTTCGCGATATGCACGACGAAGCGAAGATGTGCCATGACCAGTTCGCGGGCTGCCTGCAAATCTTCCTCATCGCGAAAACGATGCGCGAGGGCGACTTCCTCCTCTTTACTCAGGACGGGAATAGCGCCGACGGCCTGAATGTAGGCGTCCAGACTCCCAACTGGCCCTTTAAGGGTCAGGTCGTGATCGATAGTCGAAATTGCCGTTGTCATGGGTTTCCATTTCCTCCGTCAGGCATGCAATTTTAGCACTCTCGATCTTAGAGTGCTAACAATAGGGAATGGTTCCCGCGAAAGAAAGGAGAAATATGGATTAAAAACAGTTAGATAGCGTTGGTCGTTTATTGGCTTATGTTAAATACTGTCTTGTTCGCCCCCGGCACCGGCTCAGCGCGGCTCGATTCTCCGCATATGCCGAGCGGCGGCGATCCATGAGCCAAGCAGGCCGAGTAATACGCCGGTGCCGGCGATAATCAGGCTTTCTGACAGACTCAGCGCCAGCACCGAAAAAGCACTGCTGTAGAGCCCTGACAGGCGGTTGACCGGATCCTCGAGCGCGTATAGTCCATATCGAACCAGCGCCAGGGCCAGGAGACCGCCACCAAGTCCGTACCACATCCCGATGTAGAGAAAGGGGCGACGCACGAACGCGTTGCTTGCACCGATCAACTTGGTGACTTCGATCTCCTCGCGGCGGTTCTGGATATCGAGCCGGATAGTGTTGCCAATAATGACAATGATTGCCGCGGCAAGCAGCCCGCCCCCTATCGCAATGGCGCGCTCAAGAATCTCCAGGATCGCGTGAAATCGCTGTACCCACTCTGTGTCGACCTGGACAAAATCCGCCTCCGGCAGATTGCCGAGTTCTTCGTTCAGGAGCCCCATCGAGACCTCGGTGTTTGCGGCGCCCGGTCTGACGACCAGCGTATGCGGGAGCGGATTCCTTGAAAGATGATCGAGTGCTTCGCCGAAACCGGATTGCTCGCGAAACTCCTGCAAAGCATCGTCTGCCGAAACAAGTTTTACACTCTCGACGTCCGCGCGCTGGCTGACAATATTAACGAGCCTTTGAGCATCCTCCAGGGAAACGTCGGTACGCAGATAAACCGAGAAGTCGAGCGCATTGTTCCAGGACGCGCTGAGCACCTGGGCATTCTTTATCACGAGATGCATTGCGGCCGGCAGCGCCAGCGTAACGCCGATGACGAGGACCGTCATCAAGCTCGCAAACGGTTGCCGTGATAATCGACCAAGAGCAGCAACCGCCGTGCTGACATGACGAACAGCCCAGTTCGTAAGTGGCCGCCTGCGTCGCGGGGCGGCTAGTGCATCAGATGATTTCACGCCTGCCAATGATCATGCCCCTGTTCGGCTTCCAGGCGTTCCATGTATTCTGCGACAGGGTCCTCTTCCTTCTCGACATCAAGGGCCCCGTTCGCCAGGGCAATACGCCGGCAACCCAGCTGATCGATAAGTGCTATGTCATGACTTGCGATCAGTAGGGTTACACCAACTTCATTAAACCGACGAAAGATTCGCATCACCTCAAGCGACAGGTCGGGATCGAGATTTCCGGTTGGTTCATCAGCAATCAGTACCTTCGGTCGACTGACGATAGCGCGTGCGATACCCACTCTTTGTTGTTCACCGGACGAAAGCGTTTCGGGGGACTGCCTTTCCTTGTTCAGCAGGCTGACCTGATCGAGCGCCGCGCGAACTTTTCGTGCGGCTTCTCGATGCCCGATGCCCGCTATGACAAGCGGAAGCGCGACATTATCGAAGACGGGTCGGTCGTAAAGCAGCTTGTGATCCTGAAATACCATCCCGATTTGTCGCCGATACGCGGGAATTTTTCGACGGGAAACGCGACGGGTATTCTGACCATCGACGATAACCTGTCCGCCAGTCGGTCGATCGATCAATGCGATGAGTCGCAGCAGCGTGCTCTTACCCGCACCGGAATGGCCGGTGACGAATACCATCTCGCCTTTTTCTACGTGCAGCGAAAGCCCCTTCAGCGCATCGTGCCCGCCGGGATAACGCTTGGTGACATCTTCAAGGCGAATCAAGCTGAATCCTTCCCGGGCTCTTCGTCATTAGATAACAGCGCATCGACAAATTCGTCGGCGTCAAAAGGTTGCATATCTGCGGCGCTCTCTCCGATGCCTATGAATCGAATGGGAACACCCAGTTTGTCAGCAATAGCCAGAACAATACCGCCTTTCGCCGATCCGTCCAGTTTGGTAACTGTAATACCGGTAATGCCCAGTGCCTGGTTGAATTTCTCCGCCTGTACCAATGCATTTTGTCCCTGGCTCGCATCCAGGACCAGCATAATCTCGTGCGGTGCAGCCTCATCATGTCGCATCAACACGCGCTTGATCTTGGCGAGTTCATCCATCAATCCCTGTTGGTTCTGGAGCCTGCCGGCCGTGTCGGCGAGCAGGACATCGATGTTTCTGGAGCGCGCAGCTTCGTAAGCATCGAATATTACTGCAGCAGGGTCAGCTCCCGCTTGCTGCGCAATAACAGCTACCTTGTTTCTTTCTCCCCATGCCTGGAGTTGCTCTACGGCAGCAGCACGAAAGGTATCCCCGGCGGCAAGCATCACCGTCCGACCCTCGTCCTGGAACCGTTTTGCAAGTTTGCCGATCGTCGTTGTTTTTCCAGCCCCGTTAACGCCCACCATCAGGATCACGAACGGCCCGGACTGTGGTGATACTTCGAGCGGAAGTGCGACCGGAGCCAGGATCTCGCAAAGTGTTCGATGCAAGCCCCTTCGCAACGAGCCTATGTCCTTTAGCTCTTTGCGGGCGAGACTCTTTCGAAGCACGGAAATGATTTTCTCCGTGGCACCGACGCCGACGTCGGCCATGACAAGTTCGGCTTCAAGATCCTCGAGAACCTCCTCGTCAATTTTGCCGTCGGGCGCGAGGTTGGCAAGATCATAGGAGAGCCAGCTGTTACCACGATTCAGGCGCTCACGGAGTCGGCCAAGGAATCCTGGTTTCCTGTCGGCAGTTGCCTCGGTCTTTCTTCCAAACACAAATTTCTACCTGCCGCGTACGTCGGTCCGATAAGATCGAATCCCAGCTATGCGACGAAAAACGAAACAAAAAAGCAAATCCGGCGAATCACCGCCAGGACGGTTGCGTATTGTAGCGGGAAAATGGCGTGGTCGTGCGTTGCGAGTGGCAGATGTCACCGGTCTCCGGCCAACGTCGGAGCGCGTGCGCGAGACACTCTTTAACTGGCTTGCCCCCGTGATTGAAGGCGCGAGGTGCCTCGATCTTTATGCTGGCACCGGTGCACTTGGTATCGAAGCCCTGTCTCGCGGTGCAGCGTCGGTCGAATTTGTAGAAAACTCCCGGTTGGCAGCGGATACGTTGAGACAAAGCCTGCAGGCCCTGGGTGCGACAGACGCCTCCGTTCATCATGCCGACGCAATCGCTTTCCTGCGTTCCGGGTGCGCGGCGCCGTTCAACATGGTGTTTCTTGATCCACCATTTGATACCGGCCGTTATGAGGAATTGTGTAGACTTCTTGAGGATAAAGGCTGGCTTGCAAAGGGAGCGAAGATCTACCTGGAGCAGGGCAGCGAGCAGCAATTTCCCGATTTGCCTGATGGGTGGGAATTGCTAAAGAAAAAGATCGCCGGCAATGTTCGGTATTCACTGATCAGCACAACATGACAGGGGGCAGTTGATGACAGTTGCAGCGATGTATCCGGGCACCTTTGATCCCATAACGCTTGGACACGAAGATCTTGTCCGTCGGGCGAGTGTTCTTTTCGATCGCGTGGTTGTAGCAATAGCCGCGAATCCCAGCAAAGAACCGATGTTTTCACTGGACGAGCGTGTTGACCTGGCCAAGTCGTCGTTGGCAGACATTAAAAACGTCGAGGTTTCCGGCTACGACGGACTGACTGTCGATTTCGCCCGTGATAATCGCCTGGGCGTCATCATGCGGGGATTGCGCGCAGTCTCGGATTTCGAGTACGAATTTCAGCTCGCCAACATGAACCGGCATTTGGCAGTCGATGTAGAAACCGTGTTCCTGACTCCGAACGAAAACTACAACTTCGTATCTTCGAGCCTGGTCAGGGAAATCTGCAGTATGGGAGGCAATATATCGGAGTTTGTTTCGCCCATCGTCAACGAGGCTCTCGTGAAACGATGTCGTTGATCAATGGATGTCGTTGATCAATGCTGGCACCGGGTACAGTAATACGTTGACCTCTGGCCCAACACGATCGACTTGATGGGCGCTTTGCATGAGGTGCATGGCAAGCCGCCACGATCGTACACATCCAGTTGCTGCTTGAAGTATCCCGGTTCACCGTCGCCACCGTGAAAATCCCTGAGAGTCGTGCCACCCGCCTCGATCGCGAGTTCCAGTACAGATTTGATAGCGGTGGACAACAGGCGCATGCGGTCAATGGAAATCCTGCCGGCAGCCCGTTTCGGGTTGATCCGGGCCATGAACAGCGACTCGCTGGCGTAAATGTTGCCTACCCCGACGACAACGGAGCCAGTCATGATGAATTGCTTGATATTGATGCGGCGTCCCCGGGATTTTTCCCAGAGATAGCTGCCGCTAAACTCGCCAGACAACGGCTCGGGGCCGAGATTTCTGAGCAGATCATGTTCTGCCGGATTGACGGTCCAAAGGAGCGATCCAAAGCGGCGCGGGTCACGAAATCTAAGCGCCTTCCCGCTCCTGAAGCGGATATCGACGTGGTCATGTTTTCCGGCCGGCTCATCTTGATCAATGATCCTGACACTGCCCGACATGCCCAGGTGCAGCATCACAACGCCTTTATCAGTTTCGAACAGCAGGTATTTCGCTCTTCTCCTGACCGCTCGAATCGTCTGCCCTGGCAATTGCCTGTCGACATCGGCTGGCACGGGCCAGCGAAGACGCCTTTCCCTTACGATGACTTCGCAGACCTCCTGGTCTTCGACCCACGGCGCGATGCCGCGGCGACTGGTTTCAACTTCCGGGAGTTCCGGCATCGATCACTTTTCCTTTCGAGGAATCCCAATATAGTCCGTTAATCCACTGCGGAAAACAGGCGACATTGCACTGCAACAATTATTGAATCGTTGAAAGCGACGGGCAACACGAACATCGCAACCCGTTATTGCATTCGCTATAGTGGACCTCATATCTAAGCAATAAGTTTTCTGGGAAAAATCATCTATGGATTATATTTATGGCGTGCTCGACCTGAGTATTTGGGGCTATGTTCTGGCGACCTTCATCATGGTTCAGATAACGATGATGGCGGTTACCCTCTATTTACATCGTGACCAGGCGCACAGGGCAATCGATTTGCACCCGGTTTTGCGCCATTTCTTCCGCTTCTGGATCTGGTGTACATCGGGTATGTTGACTCGGGAGTGGGTTTCAATTCACCGTAAACACCACGCTTTTTGCGAGACGGTGGACGATCCACACAGTCCGCAAATATACGGGCTCAAAAAGGTGCTTCTGGAAGGGGCGGAGCTCTATCGTGCCGAGACAAAGAACAAAGAGACGCTCGAAAAATTTGGCAGGGGCACTCCGAACGACTGGATCGAGAGAAATATTTATCTGCGTTTTCCGTTTGGCGGCATTATTTTCATGCTGGTTGCCAACCTGGTGCTCTTCGGCATACCGGGAATCACCATCTTTGCTATTCAAATGATGTCCATGCCGGTATTTGCGGCGGGAATTATCAACGGCGTTGGCCACCATTCCGGTTATCGAAATTTCGAATGTGATGATGCCGCGACCAATATCGTTCCGTGGGGCCTGTTGATCGGTGGCGAGGAACTGCACAATAACCATCATGCCTTTCCAACCTCCGCGAAATTTTCCGTTCGTCGCTGGGAATTCGACATCGGCTGGCTCTACATCAAGGTGTTCAGCTATTTGCGTTTGGCGAAGGTGAACAGGGTTGCGCCGCACCCGGTAATCGACAGCCAGCCTGAACGACAGCCTGGAATTGATAACCTGACTGCAATCATTGTGAACCGAATGCACGTGCTGAGGGATTATACGAAGCAGGTGACACTGCCGGTTTTCAGGACTGAAAAGGCTATGGCAAGGGGAAATGCCGCATATCACAGGGCGCGCAAGTTGCTCGTTCGCCGACCGACACTTCTCGACGACAATGCGATCGCCCGGTTAGGCAAATTGCTGGACGAAAATAAAGCGTTAAGAACCGTTCACGAGTATCGCGAAAAGCTCTCGGAGATCTGGACGAGCGCCAATATCAGCAATGAAAAGCTGCTGGATCAGTTGCGGGAATGGGTTTCCGAGGCAGAGCAGAGCGGAATCAAGGCGCTGGAGGACTTTGCCGAAAGGCTTCGTTCGTATCAGATGGCGCCCGCCTGAGTTCCGCGGGGAAAGGATCAAAAAAAACGCGCCTTAGGCGCGTTTTTTTTACTTGATCTTCGCTTCCTTGTACATCACGTGTTTGCGGACAACCGGATCGTATTTCTTGGTTTCCATTTTCTCGGGATGCAGGCGCTTGTTCTTCGCGGTCGTGTAGAAATGACCGGTACCGGCGGAAGAGACGAGTTTGATTTTGTCACGCATGATTATGATCTCCGCTTGCTAGACGCGCTTGCCTTCCGCGCGCATATCCGCCAGCACCTTGTCGATGCCGTGCTTATCGATGTTACGCAGGCCCTTATGGGACAGGCGCAGCCGAACAAAGCGCTTCTCGGACTCTACCCAGAACCGCTTGGACTGCAGGTTTGGCAGGAAACGCCGACGCGTTCTGTTATTCGCATGAGAAACGTTGTTACCGCTCTGCGGGCGCTTCCCGGTCACCATACAAACTCTGGACATTGCTTTAAGTCTCTGTACATAAGGATGCCCGCGCGAAGCGGGCAAAGAGCGGAACTTTATACCAGCCTCAGTGCCGCTAATCAAGGGTGGCCGGGAGATATCCTGCCGGCGGCTAAAGAAGGCCGCGGCTGGCCAGGGATGTGCACGTGCCGTCGCCGATCACCAGGTGGTCCAGCAGGCGGATATCGACCAGTTCCAGGGCGGATCGGATTCTCAGGGTGATACGTTCGTCGGCCTGGCTTGGCTCGGCAACACCCGAGGGATGATTGTGGGCCAGGATAATGGCGGCGGCGTTGACCGTCAGGGCCCTTTTGACCACCTCGCGCGGGTACACGGTCGTGCCGTCAATCGTCCCCCGAAACAATTCCTCAAAGAGCAGCACGCGGTGGCGATTGTCGAGAAACAGGCAGCAGAAAACCTCGTGTGGCCTGTCCCTTAGCCGTGCCAGCAGGAAGGTCTCGGTATCCTGGGGACTGCGAATGGCCTCGCCGACCGGCAGGGTTTCCTCGAAATAGCGGCAGGAGAGTTCCCGAAGTGCTCCGAGGATTGCCAGGCGCGCCTCGCCGATGCCACAGGTTGCGATTACGTCCCGCTGATCGGCGTTCAGAAGCATTCTGAGGCTTCCGAAGCGCGCCAGCAGGCGCCGGGAAAGCATGATGGCTTGTCCCGGTATTGGGCCGCATTGAAAAAGGACTGCGAGTAGCTCAGCCTCTGACAGGGCCTCAGCGCCTCCGCCGATAAGCTTCGATCTTGGGCAATTCCGCTCCCTGGTTCTGTCAATTTGCATGGACTGTCCCTGTCCGGTCCGCATCGTTGATCGAGCTTGGGGCCCGGTCTTCTGAGAATCAATCCGTAAATTCGGCCGCCACGGGCGGATTTGCCCACAGGCGCGGTGAACCGTCAGACCGTCTTCCTGCCCAAACACTGCGATTGGTTTCGACCTTTTTTTGTATTTTAAGCTAAGCTTTCCAACCCCTCGTTCGTGGCAAGGCCTATGGCAAGTCAAAGAATCATCCTGGGAATTACTGGTGGCATCGCCGCTTACAAGACGCCCGAACTCGTTCGGCGCCTGAAGGGCAGGGGCGCAGAGGTGCAGGTCGTGATGACCCGCTCCGCCAGGGAGTTTGTAACAGAAACCACGCTGCAGGCGGTATCCGGCCGGCCGGTGCGCGCCAATCTGTGGGACAAGGATGCGGAAGCCGCGATGGGGCACATCGAGCTGGCGCGCTGGGCAGACCAGGTTCTGATAGCGCCTGCGACTGCCGAGATCATGGCAAGGCTGGCATCGGGATCAGCGCCGGATCTACTGACGACGCTGTGCCTGGCAACCAGGGCGCCGATAGCGATTGCCCCGGCGATGAATCATGTCATGTGGTTGCATCCGGCTGTACAGGAAAACCGGCAAAAGCTGCTCGACCGGGGCGTTCGGATTCTTGGTCCGGCAACAGGTGACCAGGCTTGCGGCGAGACTGGTCCCGGAAGAATGCTTGAGCCGGATGAGATCGCGGCTGCCCTTGCGGCTCCCGCCGCAGTGCCAGATGCCGATCCGGGTCTGCTGGCCGGGAAAACGGTCATGATCACCGCCGGCCCGACACGGGAGGCAATTGATCCGGTTCGTTTTGTCAGCAACCGAAGCTCCGGGAAGATGGGCTTTGCCCTTGCTGCTGCCGCGCGGCAGGCGGGTGCGCGGGTCGTGCTGGTCAGCGGGCCGGTCAACATTGCAACTCCGGAAGGCGTCGAGCGGGTCGATGTCGAAAGCGCGAAGGAAATGTTTGCAGCAACGCACGAGCGTATCGAGCAGGCTGACATATTTATCGGGGCCGCTGCAGTTGCCGATTACCAGCCGGCAGAAGAACGCAGCGGAAAGATCAAGAAGTCGGCTGACGAGCTCTCCATCAGGCTCGTGAAGAACCCCGACATCCTGGCGTCAGTGGCTCGTCTGCACAATGGGCCTTTCACTGTCGGGTTTGCCGCGGAAACAGAGAACCTGGTTGCTTACGCCATGGAGAAGCTTGAGAAGAAACGCCTGGATATGGTCGTTGCCAATCTCGTCGGAAAAGGCCGCGGTTTCGATTCCGACGAAAATTCAGTCGAGGTGTTCTGGCGAAATGGCCGGCAGTCTTTCCCGCTTGCGGAAAAAGGGCAACTGGCGCAGGCTCTTGTCGCGCTGATCGCGGAGAAATATACGCAGGGATTTAGCGCCGATACACAGACAGAACTACCTGCCATTATGGTCAGGGACTGACGAGCGAGAACATTGCGATCAATCGAACTGAAGATTCTGGATTCACGCGTTGGTGATTCAATTCCGCTGCCGCATTACGCAACCGATGGCTCTGCCGGCCTCGACATGCGGGCATGTATCGATGACCCGATAACCGTTGCACCGGGGGAAACGGTACTTGTTCCTTCGGGTCTTGCCATCCACATCGGTGACAGCGGTCTCGCTGCGGTACTCCTGCCTCGATCAGGCCTGGGTCACAAGCACGGACTTGTCCTGGGCAACCTGACCGGGCTAATCGATTCGGATTACCAGGGGCAGGTTTTCGTGTCGATCTGGAATCGTGGCAGCAAATCCTACGAGATCGAGCCGGGCGAGCGTATCGCCCAGATGGTCTTTGTGCCGGTTGAGCAGGTGAAATTTACCGTTGTCGATGAATTTGATAATTCGGATCGAGGTGAGGGCGGCTTCGGACATTCCGGGCAGAATTAGATGATTCCACGTACAACGCCGCTCCCGGACATCCTGTCGTTGATTCGGGCTTCCTGCCCTCAGCCCTTCGGGCCAACGCCCATGGCGTTGTCCAAAATCACTCCTGGCGATTTTGTCGCGGCATAAGACCG
>JAHEFD010000062.1:0-8227 GCA_024640345.1 Woeseiaceae bacterium | reverse complement strand
CATCCATGTACAAAAAAGCTGCGACTGGCGCAGCTTCTTCTTCACAGTTTAAGGGCTTTCTAGTTCAGGCCTTTAAGTGCCTTGAACCGATGTATGTCCCCGTCGAAGCGGGTAACAATGCTTTCTTCGTCTGTATGGAAACGCTCCAGGTTCTGCTCGTGCCGGGCTATCGTGTCTTTGGTTACTGATATGTCATTAGCAAGGTCCGGATCGATCATCGGGGCATCCGGATCATCGCTGTACGGACGAAATTCCGACGCTTCCTCGCGCAGAGAGTCCATGCGGCGTTGCAGATTTCGCAGGTAGAGTTCCGTAACTCGGGCCTGAGCCTGGAAGAGTTCCACGCGACGATCCCTGTGCATTACGATCTCATCGACTGACAGGTAGGTCGCCAGCAACGCCTGGTCAGCACGCCTCTGCAACTCACGTTCCCGGGCCAGCTGCTCCAGTCGCAAGTCTTCGGCGATTTCCTCCTGGGTCTTTTTCGCATGCATCACATCGACCGTGATTCCATGCTCGTTCACGACCTGTCGTTCAACTTCCGAGTACTCGGCTGGAATGCTGTCGCCATAATGCACGATGCCCTCCCCATCAACCCAGCGATAGAGTTTCGGGGTGTTTTGTGCCGCAGCAACAACCGCCGACAGGCACAGAATTAGCAGCAATGGCGTCGTGGAAAGTTTCATGGAGCAAATATCACATATTTTCCAATCAACAAAGAGGGACTGGTTCGCGAAAATTAAGCTTAATTTGCAGGCATCGTGATGTAAAATATTTCACTATTATCTTTAAAAACAATGCGTTATGTCTTGATTCCGTATTTTTTCCGATATGTCGAGACCGGCTCAAGGTACTCAGTGTACTCCGTTGATTCTTCGAGCAAATCGATCACGTCTTCCAGCTTTACGATGCTGATGACGCGCATACCGAGCGTTTGCTCGAGTTCCTGCACGGCCGACCTGGAGTCCTTTCCAATCTCCTGTCGATCCAGCGAGATGACCAGGCCGACAGCGTCGGCGCCGGCGGAGGCGATAATTTTCTGTGCTTCCCTGACAGCCGTTCCCGCCGTGATCACGTCATCGACGATCAGTACTTTTCCAGCCAGTGGAGCCCCTACGATACTTCCGCCCTCGCCATGGGCCTTGGCTTCCTTGCGATTAAAAGCATACGGAACATCAATGTCGTGATGTTCGGCCAGGGACGCGGCAGCCAGTGTCGCGAGCGGAATGCCTTTATAGGCGGGTCCGAAAAGCATATCGAATTCGATGTCCGAATCGACTATCGCAGAGGCGTAATAACGACCAAGCTTGGCAGCAGCATAGCCACTGGAAAACAGGCCGGCATTGAAAAAGTATGGGCTGATTCGACCGGACTTCAGCGTAAACTCGCCGAACCGCAATACGCCCAGTTCCAGGGCGAGATCGAGAAATTCACGTTTGTAAGCGCGCATATTGTTCGACTTATCGTAAGCTTCGGTATGATGGTTCGCCTTGAGGTCATGCAGGAACCCTCGCGATTGCTGAAGAGTATGACACAGCGATTTGCCGATTTCCGTATGTTCCTGCTACTGCAATTCACCTGCTGAAAATTCGGAGTAAGTTCTTGTTTCGTGTAATAAGCCTTAACGCCAACGGTATTCGTGCAGCTGCGCGAAAGGGATTTTTTGAGTGGATGGACAAACAAACGGCGGACGTCGTTTGCATCCAGGAAACCAAGGCCCAGGAGCACCAGCTGATCGACGATTGTTTCCGGCCAAAGGGTTATCACTGCTTTTACGAAGATGCGGTCAAGAAAGGCTACAGCGGCACCGCGATCTATACGAAGCGAGAACCTGCGCGGGTCATTCGCAGTTTCGGTGTTACGGAATTTGACGACGAAGGGCGCTACCTGGAGGTGCAGCTGGGCGACATCAACGTGGTGTCTGTTTACTTGCCATCCGGTTCCTCAGGAGATGTTCGGCAGGATGCAAAATATCGGTTCCTGGATGCCTTCATGCCGCATTTGCAGAAACTCAGGCGCCGCCGCTCGCACACTATTCTTTGCGGCGACTGGAATATTGCGCATAAGAAAATCGACATCAAGAACTGGCGGTCCAACCAGAAGAATTCCGGTTTTTTGCCGGAAGAGCGTGCCTGGATGGATGAGCTGTTCGGTCCGCAGAAATTTGTCGATGCATTTCGCGTCGTTAACGATGAGGCCGAGCAGTACACCTGGTGGTCGAACCGGGGCCGTGCATGGGACAACAATGTCGGATGGAGACTCGACTACCAGGTTGTCACGCCGGGCTTGCGCGACAAGGTAAAGCGTACCGAAATCTACAAGAGCGAGCGATTCTCGGATCATGCGCCGTTAACGATGGATTACGATTTGTGAGCGATGCGGCGGCACAGGGTGCGCCAGTTTCGCGACCGGGCTGGCGGTATTACCTGCAGCGCCCCGTTGTTGTTATTTTCTTTCTGGGCTTCTCCGGTGGGCTGCCGTTTCCGCTGGTCTACTCGACGCTCACTGGCTGGCTCGAAGATGTTGATATCAAGCGCAGCACAATCAGTACATTTGCATGGCTTGGCTTTGCCTATAGCTTCAAATTCTTGTGGTCGCCGCTTGTTGACAATGTGAAGTTGCCACTGCTGTCCCGTTGGCTCGGCCATCGTCGTGCGTGGTTGTTGACCTCCCAGGTGGCGCTGGCTGCGTGCTTGTTATCGCTTTCCGTTATTGACCCGACGCTTGAAATGACGGCATTTGCGATCATTGCCGTTTGTGTTGCGTTTGTCTCGGCCACTCAGGACATCGTGATCGACGCATTTCGCATAGAGTCGGCGGCGCCGGAGCTGCAAAGTGTACTGGCCGCAGCGTATCAATACGGCTATCGCCTGGCAGTGCTGGTCGCAATGGCAGGGGCACTTTACATTGCGCAGTTCGCTTCGTGGACAGCAGCCTACAAAGCGATGGCTGCTTGTATGGCGGTGGGCATTATTACGACATTGCTGTGCAGCGAACCTAAAGTACGACGAGGGATCGCGAGTAGCTTGTCGGGCAGTTTCGCGGAACAGGCCAGGCACTGGATATTTATTGCGGTGATCGAGCCGTTTTCGGATTTCGTAAAACGCTATCATCGTTGGTCACTTCTGTTGCTGGCTTTTATTGCTTCTTTCCTGATAAGCGACCGGGTACTCGGTATCCTGGCAACGCCCTTCTATCTCGACATCGGCTTTTCAAAAGCGGAAATTGCAACTGTCGCAAAACTGTATGGTACGTGGGTAGCGCTGGTTGGCATTGGCGCGGGGGCCGCTGCGATCATAAAGTTAGGTCTCGCAAGGTGCATCGTGCTGGCGGCCGTGTTGATCGTGACGACCAACCTGTTCTTCGCCACCATGGCAATGTTTGGACCGCGATTGGAATTGCTGACTCTCACGATCAGTTTCGACAACTTCGCCGCAGGCTTCGGTTCGACCGTCATGATCGCTTTCATGTCGAGCCTGGTAAACGTCAAGTTCACGGCGACGCAGTATGCATTGCTGAGTTCGATTAGTACGTTCTTTGGTAAGCTTTTCGCAGGCTATTCGGGCGATGTGCAGCTTAAATACGGATGGCTTAACTTCTTTCTCTATGCGGCCGCAACCGGCATACCGGCGATTGTGCTCGCTATCATCGTGTCCAGCCAGTACGAAAAGATCGTGGGAAGAAATGAATCAGGATGAGTTGACCACCGTAGAGGTCGATCTGGGGCAACTTGAGGAAATCACTGACCCCGGCTGCCGCGAATTTCGCGTCGGTACCGGAGACTGGCCTTTCAAGGGATTTGTCGTCCGCCGGGGAAACGAGGTCTTCGCCTACCAGAACATCTGCAGACACGTGGGTCACCCGTTGAACTGGCAGCCCGACCGGTTTCTCAATGAGGCTGGCAGCCTGATCGTGTGCGCTTCCCATGGTGCACTATATGAAATCGATTCCGGGGTGTGTATTTCGGGACCCTGTCCCGGAAAAACGCTCAATCGCGTTCCGGTCGAGATAAAAGACGGCGCTGTAGTGGTCAGGGCGCCAACGACGCAGCGCTAGTCGCGCTCGTCAAGATACTCCAGCGGGTCGTGATAGCCCGCCGGAATGTCTCCGGGGTCGCCCCCGGTAAAATCTTCCGGATCCATGTCGACGGATCCGGACCAGTCCTCGGGCGCAGCCGCCTTTTCGATCAGAAGCCTGGACCACGTGTCCATGTCGACCTCGTCTATCGTGCCATCGAAGAACTGCAGCTCAACGGTCGCGTCGTCTTCATCAACTGCAACTACCTCGAACACCTGCCCATTGGTTCGTCGGTACCATTGGCCAACCGCCGGATTTGGGACAATCATGACTCTTACCCCGGACATCTGAGAACCTTTTTACAGATTGTCTATAGTTTAGTTATAGAACAATACGTGTATTGCGCAAGTTTCCTGTCCGCGCAAGCTCACGCTTTCGGGGCGATACGCTCGTAAAGCCAATCCCAGATTCGATGTCCTCTTTTCAGGCCCCGGGTTTCGAATTTTGTCGTGTAGCGGTCCAGTGGCTGATCGCCATCGTGCTCACGCCGCGCGGCCAGCCTGAACACCTCACTTTGGGACAATACCTCGTCAATGTGCTCGGCATAGTTCTGCCAGTCTGTTGCAATGTGAAGGGTTCCGCCAGGCCTCAGCTTTGCTGCGGCGAGGGCGAGGAAGGACGGGTTTACGATTCGCCGTTTATGGTGCCGCTTCTTTGGCCAGGGATCCGGAAAATACAGGTTGATCCGGTCCAGGGAAGCGTCTGCGAACTGGTCCCGCAGAACCTCGATCGCATCGTGAGCGATAACCCGAAGATTGTTTACGTCCATATCACGGGCCCGGAGCAGACAGTGTCCGACACCGGGCTCGTGCACTTCGAGGCCAATGTAGTCGATATCAGTATGGTCCGCGGCAGCCTGTACCAGCGTGTCGCCGTTGCCGAAACCGATCTCCAGCACCCTCTCGGCATGACGTCCGAACAACGTGTCCAGGTCAAGGAAAGCAGGGTCGTATTCGATGCCGTATTTTGGCCACAATTCCTCCAGCGCACGCTCCTGGGAAGGCGTCATCCGGCCGGCGCGCCTGACGAAACTGCGAATCGTGCGTTTTTGGCGTGAGGATTCAGTCATTGATTGCTTCCAGAACAAAGGGAGCGGCTGAAGAACAAGAATGTTGCAGCTCCGGCATGCGCGACAGGTGCCTTCGTCTCGAGCCAGGTTCGTAAGGGATGGCTGATCCTTGCACAGGGGTAATCCCGGGGAATCAGGATCTTGGGCGGCTGGCAGCAGTTGCGATGACGCCTGCAGCAACCAATGTCCAGCCGATCCAGGCCGTACCGGTCAGTGCGAGCACGAGAACGCCGGATATCAGCGCACTTGCAGCAACTGTCAGCGTAAATCGTTGTTGTTGCTGTGCTTTGAGCTGGTCACGAATTTCCTCTAATTCGGGTGCATGCCTGTCGACTCTCAGTTCATCATTCGCGATCTGCGCGGAGAGATACTTGATAATGCCGGGTAACTCACGCAATGCATCCCGAAACTGCGGCAAATCCTGTCGCAACTGATTTAGTGCGGCACGTGGGCCGAGCTGCTCGTTCATCCACTCGCGAAGAATGGGATGCGCTGTCTTCCACAGGTCAAGCTGTGGATATAGTTCCCTTCCAAGTCCCTCGATGTTGAACAGCGTTTTTTGTAACAAGATGAGTTGCGGCTGAATCTCCATATCAAATCGCCGTGCCGTTTCAAACAATCGAATCATTACCTGTGCAAACGAGATCTCGGAGAGTGGCTTGTTGAAAATCGGCTCGCAAACCGATCGGACCGCGGACTCAAGCTCATCGATCCGGGTATCCGGTGGTACCCAGCCGGACTCCAGGTGCAGCTTCGCAATCTTGTGATAGTCACGATCGAAGAAAGCCAGAAAATTCCCGGCGAGGTATTTCTGGTCGCTGGGGCTCAAGGTGCCGACGATGCCGAAATCGACAGCGGCATATTTCGGTTTCTCCGGGTCGTCGACAACGACAAAAATATTGCCCGGATGCATGTCCGCGTGGAAAAAGTTGTGCCGGAAAACCTGCGTAAAAAAGATTTCTACGCCGTTTTCTGCCAGTACCTGGATATTTGCACCTGATTTTCTGAGCGCATCCATATCGCTGATCGGCGTGCCGTAGATTCGCTCCTGGACCAGCACTTCAGGTCGGCAGTAATCCCAGTAAACATCTGGCACGTACAACAGGTCGGAGCCCTCGAAGTTTCGCTTGAGTTGTGCTGCATTGGCGCCTTCCCTCGCAAGATCGAGCTCGTCGATAATTGTCTTCTCGTACTCCGCAACAATTTCCAGCGGACGCAATCGCTTGCTAAGGGCCCAGTACTTGTCCGCAAGGCCGGCGATGGCAAAAAGTACGTCGAGGTCGCGTTGAATCAGCTCGCGGACACCCGGGCGCAGCAATTTGACAATTACTTCCGTGCCATCCTGCAAAGCAGCGGTATGCACCTGTGCAATCGAAGCGGCGGCGAAAGGCTCCCTGTCGAAGCGCGAAAATACGCTGTCTACCGACTTGCCGTAGGCCTTGTCCAGAATTGCAATTGCCTCGTCGGCTGGAAACGCCGGAACCCTGTCCTGCAATTGGGCAAGTTCGTCTGCGATGTCAGGTGGCAACAGGTCCCGTCGAGTCGAGATCGCCTGGCCGAACTTTACGAATATCGGTCCGAGTTCGATAAGTGCGAGCTTGATGCGCTTGCCGAGCGGTTCCGATACATCCCTGGCACGGGGAAACAGGTAAAAAAGAAAGCGTAGCGGCCTGAGTATGTGGGCGGACGTAATGAAATCGTCAAGCCCGTGGCGAACGAGCACACGCTGAATATGAATAAGGCGTAAAAGCGTCTTTCTACGCAACATGTCTCAGGGGGTTTCCTGTCGTGCGGAACCGGCTTCGACATCACGAACCCGGGCTTCGAAACGTGCGACGTCATCGCGAAGCGCGTCAACCTGACCTCGAAAGGCATCAACTTCATCACGAGACGGAACTGCGCGACTTTCCTCTTGCAGGTATTCACCTGCATTCTGCCGCATCGTCTGCCGGGCCTCCCGTCCCCAGTCGCCTATGCTGCGGATGAACTCACCAATTCCGTGCGCAGCGACATCGCCTACTACGCCGGAGAGTTCTTCTTCGATGTCGGGACGCCCGTAGTGCAGCAACTTCTGGAACTGTTGTGCAACGAGGGCGTCGCCAACCAACTCTACGTCGCCGTCCCTGATGACAGTGTCTCCGGCGGGTCCGGCCAGTCTCGCCAAGGCGAGCAATGAGCCGGTAATTGCGACGTCCGGATCCTCATCGTGTTCGGCGGAGAGCAGGACCCGATCGTCGGCGACGACCAGGTACATCGCGAGCCCGGTGTTGGCGACCCTGAGGGCCATCACGCGGTCAGCAAGCTCCTTGCATAATGCGCGCGCCGGGGATTTTCCGGTGATCTGCCGATTGATCATGGACGCGGCAGGCCGGAGCAGTGCTTCGAGTGCGGACACCGGTCCCGCCTAGATCCGGTAACCGATATGCAGGGCTACAATACCGCCCGCCAGGTTGTGATAACGGCATTTTTCGAATCCGGCGTCCTGCATCATTGTCAGGAGCGTCTCCTGGTCAGGGTGCATACGAATAGATTCGGCCAGGTACTGGTAACTCGAACTGTCGCTCGCAACGAGCTTGCCGAGAAACGGCAATACCTTGAATGAGTAGAGATCGTACGCGGGCTTCAGCGAGGGCGACGGGTCCGAGAACTCCAGGATCATTGCCTTGCCACCTGGCTTCAGGACATTTCGCATCGAAGCGAGCGCCGCATTCTTGTCGGTTACGTTCCGCAGTCCGAATGCCATCGTGATGCAGTCGAAAGTCGATTCGGCAAACGGCAGTTTCTCGGCGTCAACCTGGGCAATTGACAGGTTTCCCGCGACGCCCGCGTCGGTTAACCGTCGCCGGCCTTCCTTCAGCATGCTGGCGTTGATATCTGCCAGGACGACGTGACCGGCCGAGCCAACCTTGCCGGCGAATGCCCTGGCGAGGTCGCCTGTGCCACCCGCCAGGTCGAGCACATGATGTCCGCGGCGAACTGCCGCCTGTTCGATCGTGAATCGCTTCCAAAGTCTGTGCAGCCCGGCCGACATCAGGTCGTTCATGAGGTCGTACTTGCCGGCAACAGAGTCGAAAACACCCT